>JAGTRL010000047.1 GCA_018261815.1 Pseudomonadota bacterium | reverse complement strand
CGTATTCCTTTGCGGTTTGGTGCGAGCGCGCCCAGTCGACGATCGCGGCCGTCAGTTCGGCCGGGCGCAGCGGCAACGGGCCGGGGCGGTGGAAGCTGGCCGCTCGGCCCGGCAGGTCATACATCGCGCGCAGCCAGCGGTAGAGCTGCGCGCCGTGGTTCTGCTCGACGACCAGCACTTGCGCCACGCCGGCCAGCGCCTCGGCCATGCGCTCGGGCAGCGCCGGCGCCAGCAGACGCAGCGCGATCAGCCGCACATGCACACCCAGCGCCGCCGCGCGCGCCACGGCCTCGCGCACGCTGCCGGTGATCGAGCCGAAGGTGATCACCGCCAGCGCGCCAGCCCCGGCCGGTGCCGCGTCGATGTCGGCCCAGCGTTCGCCATAGTCGTAGAGCACCAGCTTGCGTTCGCGCTTGTCGAGCTGCAGCCGGTGGTCGCGCGCCTGGCTGCTGGGGATGCCGGCTTCGCTGTGTTCCAGCCCGTCGGCCGTGTAGGTGGTGCCGGGCGTGCCGGGCGTGGCCATCGGCGACACGCCCGAGGGCGTGTCGCGGTAGCGCTTGTAGTCGGGCGTGTGCGCCACGGCCGTCAGGCGCCGCGCGGTCGAGGCATCCTCGGCCGGCCGGTCGATGATGGCGCGCGACTGGCCCATGAACTGGTCCGACAGCACGATCGCCGGCGCCTGCAGCGCTTCGGCCAGCTGCACCGCCCAGTGTGTCGTGGCCAGGCAGTCGGCGATCGAGGTCGGCGCCAGCACCAGCCGCGGCGCGTCGCCGTGCAGGCCGCTGACGGCGAAGGACAGGTCGCTCTGCTCGCTCTTGGCCGGGATGCCTGTGGACGGGCCGCCGCGCATCACGTCGACGACGACGATCGGCACTTCGGCGCTCACTGCCAGTCCGATGGCTTCGGTCATCAACGCCAGCCCGGGGCCGGCGGTGGCGGTCAGCGAGGGCACGCCGCCGTACGAAGCGCCGATGATCATGTTCACCGAGGCCAGTTCGTCCTCGGCCTGCAGCAGCGTGCCGCCCACCTGGGTCAGCGCCGGCGCCATCCACTCCAGCAGTTCGGTGGCGGGGGTGATCGGGTAGGCGGCGACGAAGCGCACGCCCGCGCGCAGTGCGCCGTAGCCTGCGGCCTCGTTGCCGCTGATCAGCCAGCGGAGGCCGGTGGCGGCGGCTCCGGCGGCCAGGCGGGCCATGCCACCGCCGGCCAGCTTGTCCGCCTCGGCCAGGCCGGCGCGCAGCGCCGCCAGGTTGGCCTGCAGCCCGGCATCGCTGCGCTTCCAGGAGGCTCGAAGCGCGGCTTCCAGCGCGCTCTCGGGGATGCCGGCCAGCCCGCCCGCCAGCCCCAACGCCAGCATGTTGGTCCAGCTGCCGGGCAGGGCCTTGGCCATCTTCTTCAGCGGCAGCGCGACGCAGCTTGCGCCGCTGGCGGCGAACACCTCGGGCGCCTGGCCCTCGTCGGCGTCGCCCACCACCAGGCTGGTCTTGCGCAGCGGGATCTCGTCGGCGAAGCGGTTCACGTTCTGCCAGTCCATCGCCAGCAGCAGATCGAAGGCGTCGTCCAGCGCGTCCATCGGTGCTCGCGCAAAGCGCAGCAGCGCCGCGGCCTCGCCGCCGCGGATCTGCGGCCCGCTGGTACGCACCATCAGCCCGTACAGGCCGGCGCGCGCCGCGGCGTCGAGCAGCATCGTGCCGGCGGTCATCACGCCGCTGCCGCCGCTGCCGGCGATGGCGACCGACACCGAGGTGGCCGTGCCGGCGCCGGCGGCGCGGCCCTGCCGTGTGTCGTGGTCAAGAGACTGCACGCTGTACTCCTTCGATTCGGTGGCTCAAGTGAAGCCGCAATTTGCGTTGTGCGACCTAATTCAGATCAAGTTTTTTTCATTCGTTTGTGCCGACAATGGTTTTAACCAGCATTGCGGTACCACAATGCAACAATAGCAGCGGTACAGCGCACGGTCAAGCAGCTCTCCTCATGAATATCGAAGCCCACCGTTGGTTGATGAAGGCTGTTGGCGCGCCGCTCGAACGCGCGGCCTTCGATGCGATGCCGGGGCCCGGCGAAGTCGCCGTGGCCGTGGCGGGCTGTGGCGTGTGCCACACCGATCTGGGCTACTACTACGACGGCGTGCGCACCAAGCACGCCTTGCCGCTGGCGCTGGGCCATGAGGTCAGCGGCCGGGTGGTGGCCTGTGGCGCCGGTGCCGAAGCCTGGGCCGGCAAGGCGGTGATCGTGCCGGCGGTGCTGCCCTGCGGCGAATGCGATCTGTGCCGGCGCGGCCTGGTCACCATCTGCGCGCAGCAGAAGATGCCCGGCAACGACATCCAGGGCGGTTTTGCCAGCCACATCGTGGTGCCGGCGCGTGGCCTGTGCGCGGTCGACGAGGCCCGGCTGGCACGCGCCGGCCTGCAGTTGGCGCAGGTGTCGATCGTCGCCGACGCGTTGACCACGCCCTACCAGGCAGTGCGGCGCGCCGGGGTGCTGCCAGGCAGCCTGGCCATCGTCATTGGCGTGGGCGGCGTGGGCGGCTATTGCGTGCAGGTGGCGCGGGCCTTCGGCGCTGCCGTGGTGGCCATCGACATCGACGACGCCAAGCTGGCGGCGGTGGCCGCGCACGGCGCCGCGCTCACCTTGAACAGCCGCACGCTCGATGCCAAGGGCCTGAAGGCCGCGGTGCTCGACTTCGCAAAGCAGAGCGGACACCGCAGCACCGAATGGTTCATCTTCGAATGTTCGGGCAGCGCGGCCGGCCAGCTCAGCGCCTGGAGCCTGTTGGTGCATGGCGCCACGCTGTCGGTGGTGGGCTTCACGATGGACAAGGTGGAATTGCGCCTGTCCAACCTGATGGCCTTCGATGCGCGTGCGCTCGGCAATTGGGGCTGCCCGCCCGAGGCCTACCCGGCGGCGCTGGACCTGGTGCTCGACGGCAAGGTGCAGATCGCGCCCTTCGTCGAGACCCATCCGCTCGACGACATCAACCGCGTGTTCGACGCGGTGCACCGCCATCAGATCAACAAGCGCGCCGTGCTCGTGCCGGCCTAACCCAAGGAGCCATGCCGATGAACGCCCCCGAAACCATTCCCGAGCTGCGCGAGTTCAAGAACCACGACCTCGTCGACGACATCGCCAAGCCAGGCGTGCGCTACGAGAAGCGCCCCGCGCGTCGCCCCGACGGCAGCGAGGTGGCCGGCCTGTTCAACGCCTGGATCACGCTCGACAACCCGAGCCAGTACAACAGCTACACCACCGACATGGTCAAGGGCGTGATCCTGGCGATGCGCGCGGCCAGCAACGACCGTGCGGTCAACTGCGTGGTCTTCACCGGCGCCGGCGACAAGGCCTTCTGCACCGGCGGAAACACCAAGGAATACGCCGAGTACTACGCTGGCCATCCGCAGGAGTACCGCCAGTACATGCGGCTGTTCAACGACATGGTCAGCGCCATCCTGGCCTGTGACAAGCCGGTCATCTGCCGCGTCAACGGCATGCGCATCGGCGGCGGCCAGGAGATCGGCATGGCCTGCGACTTCTCGGTTGCGCAGGATCTGGCGCGCTTCGGCCAGGCCGGGCCAAAGCACGGCTCGGCGCCGATCGGCGGCGCCACCGATTTTCTGCCGGTGGTGGTGGGTGCCGAACGTGCGATGGCCGCCTGTGTGCTGTGCGAGCCCTTCAGTGCGCACAAGGCCTACCAGATGGGCATCCTCACCGACATCGTGCCGGCGCTGAAGGTGGACGGCAAGTTCGTCGCCAACCCGACCGTCGAGACGCAGCGCCTCTATGACGAGTACGGCCGCAACGCCTATGGCGAATCGGTGATGGGCGAGGCGTTGACCGCCGGCAAGGCGCTGATGAAACGCGGCACGGTGGACTTGTCGATGCTCGACGCCAAGGTCGAGGAACTGTGCGCGAAGATCCTGCTGACCTTTCCCGACTGCACCACCAAGACGCTGGAGGAGCTGCGCAAACCCAAGCTCGAAGCCTGGAACCGCAACAAGGAAGACTCGCGCTCCTGGCTGGCTCTGAACATGGTGACCGAGGCACGCAGCGGCTTCACCGCCTTCAACGACGGCCCGAAGGACGACCGCGAGATCGACTTCGTGCTGCTGCGCCAGAAGCTGGCCGCGGGCCAGAGCTGGGTCGGCCCCCTGCACGACGAGATCCAACCGGGAGCCCGCGGTCGTGGCTGAACTTCCAGTTCGGGCCTGGCTCGACCGCGACGGCGCCTTGCTGCGCCTGCGGCTGGCCCGGCCCAAGGCCAACATCTGCGACGCGGCGATGATCGCCGCGCTGCACGCTGCGCTCGACGCGCACCGCGGCCACGCCGCACTGCGCGGTGTGCTGCTCGACGCCGAAGGGCCGCACTTCAGCTTCGGTGCCAGCGTCGAGGAGCACCTTGCCGATCGCTGCGCGGCGATGCTGGCGTCGCTGCATGCACTGATCCTGGCGCTGGCCGAGTTCCCGGTGCCGGTGCTCGTCGCGGTGCGTGGCCAATGCCTGGGCGGCGGCCTGGAGATCGCGCTGGCCGGCGGGCCGATCTTTGCCACCGCCGACGCGCAGTTCGGCCAGCCCGAGATCAAGCTCGGCGTCTTCGCGCCGGCGGCCAGTTGTCTGCTGGGCTGGCGCATCAGCCCGGTCGCGGCCGAGGACCTGCTGTGCTCGGGCCGCAGCATCGGCGGCAGCACGGCGCTGGCGCTCGGTCTGGTGCAGATGCTGGCCGACGACCCCGAAGCCGCCGCGCTGGCGTATTTCGACGAACACTTGGCGCCGCGCAGCGCCGCCGCACTGGCTTGCGCCGTGACCGCGGTGCGCGCACCGCGCGTGCGCGAGTTGCGCGAACGGCTGGCGGAGGTCGAGCGCCTGTATCTCGAGCGCCTGATGAAAACCCGCGACGCGAACGAAGGCCTGGCCGCCTTCATCGAGCGCCGCACACCCGCCTGGGAGCACCGATGACAGGAGCACCGCTGATGGACAACACACCCAAAGTCATGCAGATCGTGTCGCGTTGCGAGGCGCTGTTCGATGACCTGCATTTCAACGCCGTCAAGGACTGGAAAGCGGCGGTACCCGGGCGCAAGGCCATCGGCTACATGCCGGTGTACGTGCCACGCGAGCTGATCCACGCCGCCGGCATGCTGCCGGTGGGCATCCTCGGCGGCGGCGACTCGCTCGAGGTGATCCAGGGCGACGCCTACTACCAGAGCTACATCTGCCGCATCCCGCGCTCGACCATCGAGCTTGGCCTGACCGGGCGGCTCGACTGCCTGGACGGCATGTTGTTTCCGTCGATCTGCGACGTCATCCGCAATCTGTCGGGCATGTGGAAGATGCTCTTCAAGGACAAGTACGTGCGCTACATCGACGTGCCGCAGAACTACCAGGACGAGGTCGGCGGCACCTTCTACATGCAGGAGATGCAGATCCTGCGCGAGGACCTGGCCGAACTGGCCGGCCGGCCCATCACCGATGCCGACCTCAACGCCTCGATCCGCGTCTACAACGACAACCGCGCGGCCATCCGCGAGCTATACGCCTACCGCGCGGCCAAACCCTGGCAGGCACCGACCTCCGAGGTCTACCTGGTGCTGCGCGCCGGCATGGTGCTGCCGGTCGAAGAGCACACGGCCCTGGTGCGCGAGTACCTGGCTGCGGCGGAGGGGCTGCAGCGCGTCAAGCGCGACAACGCTCGGGTCGTGATCAATGGCAGTTTCTGCGAGCAGCCGCCGCTGGCGCTGATCAAGTCGATCGAGATGGCGGGCTGCTACGTCGTCGACGACGATTTCATGCTCGTCACGCGCTGGCTGCTGGGCGAGGTGCCGGCCGACGGCGAACCGTTGCGCGAGCTGTCCAAGGCCTTCCTGCACGCTTCAGCCTCCACCGCCGCGAAGTACGACGCCACGCGTGAGGAGAAGGGCGTGTTCCTGATGAAGCAGGTGAAGAACGGCGGCGCCGAGGGCGTGATCTTCGCCGCGCCTTCGTTCTGCGACCCAGCGCTGCTCGAGCGGCCGATGCTGCAGGATGTGCTCTCAAAGCACGGCATCCCGCACACCGCCTTCAAGTACGCCGAGAACACCGGCCAGATGGCGCCCATCCGCGAACAGGCCGGCACCTTCGCCGACTCGATCAAGCTCTGGAATGCTGCATAAGGACCGCGCCATGAACACCCCGATCGCCATGCCCAAGCCCACCGGTTCGGCCAAGAAGCCGCCCAGCGTCCAGAAAGAGGACGCGATGTGGCTGCAGAAGGAACTGATCAACAAGAACTACGCCGAGCTGGCCAGCGCGCGCGCCAACAACCGCAAGGTGTCGGCCACCTTCGTGCCGGGCAACCTGAACGAGTTGCTGATGTGCTTCGACTTCGCGCGCAGCCTGCCAGAGACCAATGCGCTGCAGAACGGCATGCGCAAGAAGAGCGGCAAGATGATCATGGACGCCGAGCGCGACGGCCAGAGCGAGGACGTGTGCACCTACGTCAAGGCCGACCTGGGCATGATGATGGGCGGCGAGGTCGGCCCCAGCGGCGAGGTGCTGCCGCGGCCCGACATCCTGCTGCTGAGCTACACCGGCTGTTTCACCTTCATGAAGTGGTTCGAGCTGATCCGCCACAAGTACGGCTGTGAGACGGTGATGTTGCACGTACCCTACCAGGGCGAAGGCAAGATCGCGCCGAACATGCGCGACTACGTCGTCAAGCAGCTCAAGGAGACGGTGATCCCGACGCTGGAGCGCATCTCGGGCGTCAAGTTCGACATCGACCGGCTGCGCCAGTACATGCGCGAATCGGTCAAGGCCGAAGAGAACCTGGTGGCGGTGCTGCAGTCGGCCAAGCACCGGCCGAGCCCGATCGACGGCTACTTCGGCGCGGTGTACTACATCGGCCCGATCTTCACCGCCTTCCGCGGCACGCCCGAGGCCACCGAGTACTACCGCGTGCTGCGCGGCGAGATCGAGGAGCGCATGCGCCTGGGCCTGGGCCCGGTCACGCCCGACGGCGCGATGGGCGAGGAGAAGTACCGCCTGGTGGTCGAAGGCCCGCCCAACTGGACCAGCTTCCGCGAGTTCTGGAAGATGTTCTACGACGAAGGCGCGGTGGTCGTGGCCTCGACCTACGCCAAGGTCGGCGGCCTGTACGACTTCGGCTTCCGCCACGACCCCGACCATCCGCTGGAGTCGCTGGCCGAATACTGCCTGGGCTGCTACACCAACCTGAACCTGCCCTCGCGTGTGGACATGATCTGCAAGTACATCGACGAGTACCAGGCCGACGGCTTGCTGATCAATTCGATCAAGAGCTGCAACAGTTTCTCCGCGGGGCAACTGCTGATGATGCGCGAGGTGGAAAAGCGCACCGGCAAGCCGGCCGCGTTCATCGAGACCGACCTGGTGGACCCACGCTACTTCTCGGCCGCGAACGTGAAGAACCGGCTGGAGAGCTACTTCCAGATGGTCAAGGCCAAGCGTGGTGCTGCCGGTGCCGGTCTGAGCGTGCCCATGGCCAGCCTGGGCCCGACGGTCATCCCGATCAGCCCGGCCCACTGACATGACCCACCCCCGTGACGGCCTTCGGCCGACCCCCCTCAAGGGGGCCGAGCCCCGCGGCTCCAAGCCGACCTGCGTCGGCTTGGACGGGGCGAGGGATGGGCGCGTCTCGCGGCCATGCGGCCTGCAAGGCATACCAGCGGCCCGGCAGAGCCGGTTCCGCGGTGGCCGCTTGGTCGCACCTGTTCGTGCGTCGCAGTTCGCGTTCCGGCGACAAAGTAACCAAAGGACCTGACCATGCGCTGCTTCATCGGCATCGACCTCGGCTCCACCACCACCAAGGCGGTGGTGGTGGACGAGCAGCAGAACATTCTTGGGCGCGGCATCACCAACTCGCGTTCCAACTACGACACGGCCGCGGCCATCGCCAAGCAGGAGGCGCTGGTCAACAGCCGCTTCTTCCTGTTCCGCGAGAAGCTGGCCAGCACCAAGGCGCTGAACGGGTCCTTGGATGCCTTCCTCGGCCAGCTCGAGCGCGACTTCCGCGCCGAGCAGTACATGGAGCAGCTCGCTGACCTGGAGCAGACCTGCCGGCGCAGCCTGGACACGGCGCGCTTCAGCGACGACAACGGCGTCGTGGCCGATGCGCTGATCGAGGTGTTCCGCCGCCTGAGCGCCGAGGCACCGATGCTGTTCGCGCCCGGTGCCAAGCGCAAGAGCGACTTCTTCCGCGACATCGCCGGCAGCCAGTACCTGGCCACCGGCGAGGCCGTGGCCAAGGAAGTCGGCACGCGCTACGACTACCTGCTGAACCTGTTCGACCGCTCGATCATCGAGGTCGAGAACCGGGTCTACGGCGACTCGATCCGGCGCCACCTGCTGGCCGCGCTTGAGCGCAGCTTCGCCGCTCTGCCCGAGACGCAGGCGCGGCGCGAGCAGGTCGAAGCGCCGATCAAGGGCATCCTCGACACCGAGCTGGAGGAAACCTACGTCGTCGGCACCGGCTACGGCCGCGCGCGGCTGCCGTTCAGCAAGGAGCACATCCGCAGCGAGATTCTGTGCCACGGCCTGGGCGCGCACGTGATGTACCCGGGCACGGCGACGGTGCTGGACATCGGCGGCCAGGACACGAAGGCGATCCAGGTCGACCCGGCCGGCATCGTCGAGAGCTTCCAGATGAACGACCGCTGTGCCGCCGGCTGCGGGCGCTACCTGGGCTACATCGCCGACGAGATGAACATGGGCCTGCACGAGCTGGGGCCGATGGCGATGAAATCGACCAAGGCGATCCGCATCAACTCCACCTGCACGGTGTTCGCCGGCGCCGAGTTGCGCGACCGCTTGAGCCTGGGCGACAAGCGCGAAGACATCATGGCCGGCCTGCACCGCGCCATCATCCTGCGCGCGATGAGCATCCTGGCGCGCTCGGGCGGCGTGCGCGACCAGTTCACCTTCACCGGCGGCGTGGCGAAGAACGAGGCCGCCGTGAAGTCGCTGAAGGAACTGGTGAAGGAGAACTACGGCGACGTGACGCTGAACATCGACCCTGACTCCATCTACACCGGCGCACTCGGCGGCGCCACCTTCGCCTGGCGTGCCGTGGTCGAAGAAGGCAAGTCCGCCGAAGCCAGGACGTGATGACAACCCCCGGCAGCGGAGTACCGCTGCCACCCCCCGAGGGGGTGCGGGGCCGCTTGGGAGCGGCCCGGCGCCGGCCCCGCAACAGGAGCACACCATGATCCACACCATCGGCATCGACATCGGCTCCGGCGCCGTCAAATCGGTGCTCTTCAGCCACGACGACCACGGGCCGCACTGGCTGGCCAAGCGCTGCGAGCGCATCCGCAGCCGCGACCCGATGACGCTGGCGCGGCAGGGCTTCGACGGCGTGCTCGACGACGCCGGCATGGCCGCCGAAGACATCGACTACACCGCCACCACCGGCGAAGGCGAGAACGTCAAGTTCGCCACCGGCCACTTCTATTCGATGACCACGCATGCGCGCGGCGGCGTGTTCCTCGAGCCGAGCGCGCGCGCGGTGGTCGACATCGGTGCGCTCAACGGCCGCGCCATCTACGTCGACGAGCGCGGCAAGGTGCTGTCGTACAAGATGACCAGCCAGTGCGCCTCGGGCTCGGGCCAGTTCCTGGAGAACATCGCGCGCTACCTGGGCGTGGCGATCGAGGAGATCGGCCCGCTGTCGCAGAGCTCGAAGGAACCCGAGAAGGTGAGCTCGATCTGTGCCGTGCTGGCCGAAACCGACGTCATCAACATGGTCAGCCGCGGCATCGCCACGCCCGACATCCTGAAGGGCATCCACCTGTCGATGGCCTCGCGCATCGTCAAGCTGCTCAAGGTCACCGGCGTCAAGAGCGGCACCGCGCTGCTCACCGGCGGCCTGGCGCTGGACAGCGGGTTGCTGGCCGCGATCCAGGAAGAGATGGTCAACGAAAAAGTCAACGTGCAGGCAAAGTCGCACCCCGATTCGATCTACGCCGGCGCCATCGGTGCCGCGCTGTGGGGCGCGTTCCGGCACGAGCGGCTGGCGGCACTGCAGGAACAGGTCGCCGCCTGAAGACAGTCAACCCCCACCCTCACACGAAAGACGAGACCATGGCCCTGCTGATCAACGACGACTGCACCGCATGCGATGCCTGCAAGCCGGTGTGCCCGAACGAAGCCATCGCCGTCGGCGACCCGATCTACATCATCGATGCGCTGCGCTGCACCGAATGCGTCGGCGCCGAGGACGAGCCGCAGTGCAAGTTGGTCTGTCCGGCCGATTGCATCGTGCCCAACCCCGACTTCCAGGAGTCGCCCGAAGAGCTGATGGCCAAGTACGAATCGCTGCACTGAGCCGGGTCGTGCCCTGCTACAGCATCGACGGACTCACGCCCGTCATTGACCCCAGCGCCTACGTGCACCCTAGCGCGGTGCTGATCGGCGACGTGATCGTCGGCCCCGGCTGCTACGTAGGGCCCTGTGCGTCGCTGCGCGCCGACTTTGGCCGCATCGTGCTGCACGCCGGTGCCAACGTGCAGGACAGCTGCGTCGTGCACGGCTTTCCCTTTGCCGACACGGTGGTCGAGGAAAACGGCCACATCGGGCACGGGGCTGTGCTGCATGCCTGCGTGGTACGCCGCGGCGCACTGGTCGGCATCAACGCCGTGGTCATGGACGAAGCCGAGATCGGTGAGCAGGCCATCGTCGCCGCCTGTGCCTTCGTGCGTGCCGGCATGAAGGTGCCGGCGCGCTGGCTGGCCTCGGGCCTGCCGGCGCGCAACCAACGCGAACTGACCGATCAGGAGGTCACCGGCAAGCACGAGGGTACCTTGATCTACCAGGCGCTGACGCGGCGTTGCCTGGCGTCGATGGCGCAGGTGCATGCGCTGAGCGCGATGGAGCCGCATCGGCCGCGGCTGCCGGTGCCGGCGGGGTGGGTGCGTTCGTGACGCCATGTCGGCCAGCAGCGGTCCGCGGCCGGTGCGTTCCCAGTCCCAGCCACGTGGTCAAACAAAGACAGCAGGCGCGCGGGTGCTTGGTGAAGTGACCCGGCTGGCCCCGAGTACGTTCATATCGCGCGCCGCACCATCATCTCCCGGATCTTGCCGATGGCCAGGGCCGGGTTCAGCCCCTTGGGGCAGACATCGGTGCAGTTCAAGATCGTTCGGCAACGGAACAGGCGGTAAGGATCCTGCAGATCGTCGAGCCGCTCACCGCTGGCCTGATCGCGGCTGTCGACCAAGAAGCGATAGGCCTGCAGCAACCCGGCCGGGCCGACGTACTTGTCGGGGTTCCACCAGAAGCTCGGGCAGGCGCTGGAACAGCAAGCGCACAGGATGCACTCGTACAGGCCATTGAGTTCATCGCGTGCGTCGGGGGACTGCAGTCGCTCCTTGTCGGGCGGCGGATCCTCATTCACGAGCCAGGGCCTGATCGAGTGGTACTGTTTGAAGAAGCCCGTCAGGTCGACAAACAGATCGCGGATCACCGGCAGGCCGGGCAGCGGCTTCAGCACCACGTTGTCTGGCAGCGAGCGCATGTTGGTCACGCAAGCCAGACCATTCTTGCCGTTGATGTTCATCGCGTCCGAGCCGCAGACGCCTTCGCGGCAGGATCGGCGGAAACTCAGGCTCGGATCGATCGCCTTGAGCTTCATCAGTACATCGAGCAGCATCCGGTCGCCGTCGCCCACCTCCAGCTCGTAGGTCTGCATGTGCGGCGAAACGCCGCTGTCGGGGTCGTAGCGGTAGATCTGGAAGCGATGCACAGGTGGAACCTTCGACGCCACGAAACCTTCGAGACGGACAAACCCAATATAGCCCCGCCAGCCCTGGCGTTGCACGAGATTTCTTGATGGTTCCTAAGAAAGGCCAAGGCGCATCGAACCGACTCCATTCGCCCGATCAGATGGTGCAGCAAGGCGATGAATGCCAATGCAAACTTCAAGGAGATCGAGATGGCGTCCTCGACATGGCACAAAGTCTTCGGCGCGCTGGCCGCAGCCGCCACGGCGATATCGTCGGCCGGCCCGGCGATGGCGCAGGCCGCAGCGCACGGCCACGACGCAGCCACGCCGCACCAGCTGAGCTTGGATCAGGGGCGCAAGTGGGTCACCGACGATGCTCTGCGCAACGGCATGGACCGCATCCGCGGTCTGGTCGAACCGCGACTGGGCGATGCGCACGCCGGCAAGCTGACAGCCACGCAGTACCGCGAGCTGGCCACGCAGATCGAGACCGAGGTCGGCGGCATCGTCGCCAACTGCAAGCTCGAACCCAAGGCCGATGTGATGCTGCACCTCGTGATTGCCGAGCTGCGCGATGGCACCGATGCGATGGCCGGCCAATAGGCCAAGCTGCCTGCGGCACAGGGATCGGCCAAGGTGGCGCTGGCAGTCAATGAATACGGCAGCCACTTCGAGCGCCCCGGCTTCAAGCCGATTCGAGGCCTACACTGAAATGCCAGGGGCCACGGCATGAAGTCCGAGATCCGGGCACCCTGGCAGGCCCGCGGTGCCCTGCCTTCGTCAATACAGCCGAATAGCCGAACAGGATGAGATCATGAACAACCCAGACCAGCCAACCTGCCCTCCGCCCAAGGTGGAAAACCTGAAGCAGATGCTTCAATACCAGGACAAGGCCGTGGTCAGCCGCATGCTTGCCAAGAACGCGGGTGGCAGTGTCACCCTGTTCGCATTCGAAGGTGGGGAAGGGTTGAGCGAGCATACGGCGCCTTTCGATGCGCTGGTGATTGGCGTCGATGGCAGTGCCGACATTCAAGTCGGCGGCGCCGGCTATCGGCTTGCAGAGGGCGACACCTTGCTCATGCCGGCCCATGTGCCGCACGCGGTCAGTCCCACGGGCCGGTTCAAGATGTTGTTGGTGATGATTCGCGGTGAAAAGGCCGTGTCGCCAGGGTAGGCACCCCCTGTGTGGACGGCGCGACGATGGCTTTGGTGCGCAGCCGGGTCGATTCAGACTTGCGCGTGCGCGGCACTTTGGAAGTGGGGAATCATGAAGCTGCCGGCTTTCTTCGACGACATGCCGCGGATCAGGGTGATCGATCCATTGGCTGACCTGCTGGGTGCGGCCGAGGGCGGCGTGCTCGAGTATGGCTACCCGGATGCGGTCAAGTTGAGCGGCCATTCATGCCCGACTGTGGCCGGGGCCTTCCTGATGACGCGCACCGCACTGGCACGCCTCTATCCGCAGGACATGCCCCGTCGCGGCGACGTGAGGGTCGAACTGCGCCAGGCGCTCGACGAGGGCGTGACCGGCGTGATCGCCAGCGTCGCGGGATTGATCACCGGCGCAGCGAACGAAGGCGGATTCAAGGGGCTGGCGGGCCGCTTTGCGCGCGACGGTCGGCTGCGCTTTGGCGTGCCGATGACGGGAGAGATCCGCTTCACGCGGCTGGACACGGGCCAGGCGGTCGAACTGGCGCATCGGCCGCAGGCGGTGCCGCGGCCGGCGACCCTTTCCGCATTGATGCAGAAGGCGCTGACGCCGGGCGCGGATAGGGCCACGCGCAAGGCCTTTGCCGACGCCTGGCAAGGCTGGGTCCGGACGATGCTGGTCGAGCATGCCGACGACCCCGCATTGATCAGCGTCGTGAACTGAGCCTGCACGGCGCGCAAGGAACTGCCTGCAGAGGCGTTCCTGGCGGGATTGCCGCTGTTCAAGGCGCTGGACGCTGCGGCGCTGGCTCGAATTGCGGCGTGAACGACACGGCGCAGGCTCGAGCGCGGCAAAGTACTGCTCCGCCAGGGCGAGCCCGCAACGGGGATGTACGTCGTTGCCTATGGCGAGATCGAGCTGATCTCGAGCACGCCGGCGCAACGGTCGCAACTGTCCGGCATCGTCGGACCGGGGCAGAGCTTTGGCGAGCCGGTGATATGCCTGGAGCGGCCATCGCGGTGACGCTGCCGGCGGCCAAAGGCGAGATCGCCTCACAGTTGAACCTGACACCTGAGCACTTCTCCCGAATCCTGCACGAGTTGGCCGACGCCGGACTGCTGCACATCGAAGGTCGCAAGATCGTCGTGCCGGACAGGCATCGGCTGCAGGCCGAAATACGCAGAGGCTGAGCTGGCCGTTCTTCGCAGCGTTTCGTTTCCAGGTGCGGCACAGGCGCAGGCTGGAGCCGCGGCGCATCGCGAACGGGGATGGACGAAGCAGGCAACGCTCAATGTCGAGGTGGGTTTGGGGTCAATGCCCCAATCGATATCCACGTCGATCAACAAACCCGAATCCATTCGAATCCAAGCCGCAAGGCGTAGGTGGCGCCTCAAGCTGCACCCCCAGGTACGCCGACGGCGCGGAACTCGCGGCCGATCGACAGCATCTGCTGTTCATCGCCGGAAAGCTGCGCGGCCAGGTGGTCGAAGCGCTCGTGCAGGCGCAGGAAGGTCTGCAGCACGCGCTGCAGCGGCCAGTCGTCGCGGCCCAGCAGGCCCACCGTCTGGCCGCGCTCGATGCGCACGTCCACGCCATGCAGCAGGTGGCTGGAGCCTTACCAGGCGTGCAGGTCACGCGCGTCGAGAAAGGTGTCCTTGGCGTCGTGTCGGTGCCGAGCACGAGCCGCAGTGCAAGCGGGTCTGTCCGGCCGAGTGCATCCTTCCCCACTCCGACGTCCAGGCGTCGCCCGAAGAGCAGATGGCCAAGTACGAGTCCCTGCACCGAGCGTGGACGCGCGCCTGAGGCGCAGTCGCGATTGAATTCGAGGCCCTGCGCCGGCGGTCCGCCAGCATCAAGGCTCTCGACCCAGGTCGATCGGCTCGCGGTGGCCGAAGCCCTGACTGTTGTCGATGAAATGCATGCGCGCGACCTGCAGCCGATACCAGCGAATTTTGGCGAATGCCGCGACGATGCGCGCCGGTGCGCTGTCCAGCCGCCCGACCAGAGGAAACTTGTTCGCGTAGCAGTGTCTTGCATGCACCTCTTCGTCACCCTGGACTTGATGGGCATGCCCCTCCAGCTGAAGGCCCTTGATCTGCGTCCAGTCGCTGTAATCCTCCTGCACCGTCGCGGCGCAGCGCGGGTCATGTGCCAGATTGCGGCAATGGCGGCTCGAGGGCGACGAAAGGAAATACAGGGCGGGTCCGATGTGGACGTAGAAGACCGCCGACGCCCACGGCCCGTCAAGACTGCAAGTGGCCAGCGTCATGACGTGATGGCGCTCCAGGTATTGCGCCACCGCGGGCGGCAGGTGGGTTGCCATCAACGCATGGCGGGCTGCGGTCCAGCCGAGGTTCCGCCCGCCGCTTCGTTCTCCGTCGCGTCGGCGTCGTGCAGGCGCTTGAGACGGTAGGCCAGTTGCGGCCTTGTCAGGCCCAGCATGCGCGCCGCCGCCGACAGGTTGCCGCGCGACTTGTCGACCGCGGTCTCGATCAGCATGGTTTCGAGTTGATCGAGCGTCATCACGCCGTTGAAGACCGCCTGACACAGCGCCGCGGTCGATCCGCCCTGATGCAGGTCGAGGCCGCCCTGCATGTCCAGGCCGAACTCGCGCGCGCGCACTTCGGCACAGGCCGAAAACAGGTGGTCGACTTCGATGCGCGTGCCGCTGGGCGCCAGGATCACCCCGCGCTCGACCATGTTCTGCAGTTCACGAATGTTGCCGGGCCAGGGGTAGGTGAGCAATGCGCGCTTGGCCTTGTCGGTGAAGCCGCGCAGCTTCTTCGCATGCAAGGCGCAGTACTTCTCCAGGAAGCGCTTGGCGAGCAGCGAGATGTCCTCCTTGCGTTCGCGCAGCGGCGGAATCTGCACCTGGTACGCATTCAGCCGGTAGTACAGGTCGGAACGGAAGCGCCCGTCCTTGACGCGCTGGCGCAAGTCCTCGTTCGTCGCCGCGATGATGCGCACGTTGACCTTGCGCGTCCTGTGGTCGCCCAGGCGCTCGATCTCGCCTTCCTGCAGCACCCGCAGGAGCTTGCTCTGTGTCGGCAGCGACAACTCGCCGATCTCGTCGAGGAACAGGCTGCCGCCGTCGGCGCGCTCGAAGCGCCCCGGGCGCGTCACCAGCGCGCCCGTGTAGGCGCCTTTTTCGACGCCGAAAAGTTCGGACTCGACCAGTTCGTTCGGGATGGCGGCGCAGTTCACCGCGACGAAGGCCCGCTCGCGGCGCGTGCCCATGTCGTGCAGCGCGCGCGCGAACATCTCCTTGCCGACGCCGGTCTCGCCCAGCAGCAGCACGGTGATCTGGCTGGCCGCCGCATGTCCGAGCAGGTCGCAGGCAGCGGCGAAGGCGGGCGAGTTGCCGATCATCTCGCCGGGCAGTTTTTCCTTGCCGGCGATCGTCGAACGCAACTGCACCACCTGGGTCTGCAACTCGATCAGCTGGTCGGCGATGGCCTCCGGCCTGAAGAAGCGCATGTGCGCGGCCGCGTCTGGCCATTCGTCGACGGGTTTGCCGATGATGCGGCAGTTCGGGTGCCCCATGCCGGCACACTCGATCTCCTTGTACAGGATCGGCCGGCCCATGAAGGCCGAGGTGTAGCCGCAGGCGTAGCCGATCTGCGTCCAGCACACCGGCTCGGAATGGATGCCGTAGTGGTGCCGGTGCCATTGGCCTTCCCACGAGTTCTCCCACAGGAATTCGCCGTAGAAGCTGCCGCTGGTGCGGTCGAGTTCGAGCCTGACCGGCGTGACGTGCACGATGCCCTCGAGCGTGTGCAATTGCGGCCCGGTCATGAAGGCCTCGATGTCGCTGCAGTTCTCGGCGCGGGTGCGCGCCAGTTCGGCGTCGCGCAAGCCCGAGGCATAGCCCATGCGGGTCAGCAAGCCGCGGGCGCGATCCATGCCGAGCGAGTCGATGAGTTCCTTGCGCAGCAGCGCCTGCGCCTCGGCGTGCACCAGCAGCATGCGGTGTTCGTGCAGCCAGATCTGCCCGGTTTCGGGACAGAAGTGCACGCGCGCGCGCAGGTCGTCGCTGGCCGCGTGCGCGATGCTGTGCAGCTTGCTCACCGGGACTGCCATGACCGCTCACTCCCCGCCCGCAGGCGACGCTCGCCGGGCGAGCGTCGCTTCGACCATCGTCCCGAGCAAGAGGACTTCTAGCGCCGTGCGCGCGAGCTGGCCTTGATGTGGGCCAAGAAATCGGCTTTCGAAGCGCCCGAGATTGCAGCGCTCCGGAGATTGGCGGGTTCACGAAATGATCAGTTCGTGGCCGTCGAGCCTGCGGGTGTCACGAAATGATCAACGGTCGATCGCTTCACCCGGCCGCAGCATCCTTGCCCGACACGGCAGCGGGCCCCGCGCTGGCGTGGCAGCACCCGCAGGTGATGGCGCTGGGGCGGCGCCCGCTGGCGGCAGTGCTTGCGCCACCGTTGGCACGGCCTATGCAAGCCAAGGCTCACGAGCGCAAGGCGCAAGGCTGTCGCGCCGCCATGACGCGGCAGCCGCCCATCACCACCAGGAGACATCGCATGAAGTTCCCCGTACCTCACGACGTGAAGGCGAAGACGATTCCCGGCACCGAAGGCTGGGAGAGGATGTACCCGTACCAGTACCAGTTCGTCAGCGACGACCCGGTGCGCCATCAGTACGAGAAGGACACGTTCTGGTTCTACGACGGACTGCACTATCCCGAGCCGTTGTATCCCTTCGACACCATCTGGGACGAGGCCTGGTACCTGGCGCTGTCGCAGTTCAACAACCGCATCTTCATGGTGCCGCCGGTGCGCGGCGTGGACCACCGCATCATCAATGGCTACGTCTACATCTCGCCTGTGCCGGTGATGGATCCCGAGGAGATCGGCCGGCGCGTGCCCAACTTCATGGAGCGCGCGGGCTACTACTACAAAAACTGGGACGCGCTCGAAGCCAAGTGGAAGCTGAAGATGGAGGCCACCATCCGCGAGCTCGAGGCGCTGCAGATCCCGCGTCTGGCCGACATGGAAGAGATGTCGGTCGTGACCGATGCGCTCGGGGAGTCGCAGGGCTATCACCTGTTGAAGAACTACGACGACCTGATCAATCTCGGCATCAAGTGCTGGCAGTACCACTTCGAGTTCCTGAACCTGGGTTATGCCGCCTACGTGTTCTTCCTCGACTTCGTTCAGAAGCTCTTCCCGAGCATTCCGCCGCAGCGTGTGACGCAGATGATCTCGGGCATCGACGTCATCATGTACGAGCCCGACGAACAGCTGAAGAAGCTCGCACGCAAGGCGATCGAGCTGGGTGTCGACCCGGTCGTCAGCTTCAGCCCCGAGTGGAGCGTGGTCGAGGCGGCGCTGAAGAAGCTGCCCAAGGGCGTGGAGTGGCTGAGCTCGCTGAATCTGGCGCGCGAGCCCTGGTTCAACATCTCCACCGGCACCGGCTGGTTCCACCACGACCGCTCGTGGAACGACCAGATGAACGTGCCGCTGTCGGGCATCGCCACCTACATCGGCAAGCTCAAGCAGGGCGTGTCGATCGACCGGCCCACCGAGAAGGTGCGCGCCGAGCGCGACCGCATCACCGCCGAATACCGAGGCCTGATCGAGAACGACGCCGACCGCAAGCAGTTCGACGAACTGCTCGGTTGCGCCAAGACCGTGTTCCCCTATGTCGAGAACCATCTCTTCTACGTCGAGCACTGGTTCCACTCGGTGTTCTGGAACAAGATGCGCGAGGTCGCCGCGATCATGAAGGAGCATGGCGTGATCGACGACGTCGAGGACGTCTGGCTGCTGCGGCGCGACGAGGTCAAGTCGGCGCTGTGGGACATCGTCACCGCCTGGGCCACCGGCGTCACGCCGCGCGGCACGATGACCTGGCCGAAGGAGATCGTCTGGCGCAAGGGCGTGATGCAGAAGTTCAAGGAATGGAGCCCGCCGCCGGCCATTGGGACCGCGCCTGAAGTGATCCAGGAACCCTTCACGATCGTGCTCTGGGGCGTGACCAACAAGTCGCTCGCCGACTGGGCCGCGGTGCAGGAGGTCAAGGATCCGGAAAGCATCACCGAGCTCAAGGGCTTCGCCGGCAGCCCGGGCATCCGCGAAGGCAAGGCGCGCGTGTGCCGAACGGTGGCCGAGGTGGGCGAGTTGCTCGAAGGCGAAATCCTCGTCGCGCCGACCACCTCGCCTTCGTGGGCGCCGGCGTTCGCCAAGATCGGCGCCTGCATCACCGATGTCGGCGGCGTGATGAGCCATGCCGCGATCGTCTGCCGCGAGTACGGCATGCCGGCCGTGGTGGGCACCGGGCACGCGACGAAGATCATCAGGACCGGCATGACGATTCGCGTCGACGGCTCGACCGGCGCGGTCACGATCGCGCGTTGAGGAGCGCACGACGATGGGCAGCGTCGCCGAAGC
>JAGTRL010000367.1 GCA_018261815.1 Pseudomonadota bacterium | reverse complement strand
GTACAGCGTGTGCAGCATCGCGTGGCCGGTGCGGTCGGCCGCGGCGCAGGCGCGCTGCACCGGCTTCTCGCCGTAGTTGGCGGTGTGGCCGCCGAAGGGACGCTGGTAGATCGTGCCGTCCGGGTTGCGGTCGAAAGGCATGCCGAAGTGTTCGAGCTCGTAGACGACGTTCGGCGCCTCGCGGCACATGAACTCGATCGCGTCTTGGTCGCCGAGCCAGTCGCTGCCCTTGATGGTGTCGTAGAAGTGGTAGTGCCAGTTGTCCTCACTCATGTTGCCCAAGCTGGCGCCGATGCCACCCTGTGCCGCCACGGTATGCGAGCGCGTCGGGAACACTTTGCTGAGGACGGCCACGCTCAGCCCGGCGCGCGCCAGGCGCAGCGAGGCCTGCATGCCGGAACCGCCGGCGCCGACGATGACGACGTCGAACTTGCGCTTGGAAATCGGTGCCGCTGCCATCTACAGTCTCCAAATGACCTGGACGGCCCAACCGGCGCAGCCCAGCAACCAGACGATGGAGAACACCTGCAGCGCCAGGCGCAGGCCCACCGGCTTGACATAGTCCATCCAGATGTCGCGCATGCCGACCCAGGCATGCAGCGCGAGCGCGACGATGACCACGAAGGTCAGCACCTTCATCCACTGCGCCGAGAAGATGCCGGCCCACTTGTAGTAGCCCATCTGGCCCGGCATCAGCACCTGCACCACCAGCACCAGCGTGAACAGCGCCATCAACAGCGCCGTGACGCGTTGGCTGAGCCAGTCGCGCGAGCCATAGTGCGCGCCGACGACGATGCGCTTGGATCCGAAGTTCGTGCTCATGGCTTGCCTCTAGAACAGACCGAACAGCTTGGCGCCCAGCGCCACGGTGAGAAGCAGGCTCGCGGCCAGCGTGATCACCGCGCTGCTGTGGCCCTGCTCCTTGCTGACGCTGTGCGTCATGTCCATCCACAGGTGGCGCACGCCGGCGATGAAGTGGTGCAGGTAGGCCCAGATCAGACCCAGACACACCAGCTTGATGAACCAGCCCGGCAGGAAGCCCACGCCGGCGCTGAAGACGCTGGCAAAGCGGTCAAAGGAGATTTCGCTGGTCAGGCTGTTGTCGAACAGCCAGATCACGAAGGGCAGCAGCAGGAACATCGCAGCCCCGCTGACACGGTGCAGGATCGACACGATGCCCGCGGGCGGCAGCCGGTAGGCGACGATCTGCGAGACGTGGATGTTGCGATAGACCGGGCGTTCCTTCAGCGTGTCTGCCATCTTGTGTCCTGGTTGTCTTGGCCCGTCGTCTGTGCCACGCCGAGCTGATCGATTTTATTTCATCCCATCGGGCTTACAGGAAGCTTGGGCCATTCCAGTCAGCTCAGCTCAGCTCAGTTCGTTGCGATAGTAGTGCGCTTCGGTGCGGTACAGGCCGCGGCGCAATTCCACCGGACGGTCGGCATAGGTAAAGGACCGCCGCTCCACCAGCAGCAGCGGCGACCCCGCGGCCGCGCCGAGCAGCGCAGCCTCGGCCTCGCCGGCCGCAACGGCGCGGATCTTTTCCTCGGCGCGGATCATCTGCACGCCGAATTCCGCCTCGAACAGGCCGTACATCGGCCCACGATAGGCTTGCAGCCGCCCGGCCGTCAGGCCCTTGAACAGACGCGCGTTGAGCCAGATGTCGTCCAGCACCACCGGCGTGTCGCCGGCCAGCAGCAGACGTCGCAGTTGCAGCACGCCGTCGCCGGCCTTCAGGGCGAGAGCGCGCGCGATGTCGGCTGGCGCGCGCAGGCGGCGGAAATCGAGGAAGCGCCGCTGCATTGCCTCGCGCGGACCGTGGTCGGGCATCAGCCGCAGGAAGCGGTACTGCACCTGCGCCTCCGAATGCGTGGCGACGAAGGTGCCCTTGCCCTGTCGGCGCACCAGCAGCCCGTCGGCAGTGAGCGCGTCCAGCGCCTTGCGCACCGTGCCCTGGCTGACCTTGAAGCGCTGCGCCAGTTCGGTCTCGGCCGGAAGTGCCTCGCCAGCCTTCCACTCACCCAACGTCAGACTGCGCATCAGCAGGCCCTTGATCTGCTGGTACAGCGGACTGAAGGCCGGCGCCGCGGTGTCGGCGTCGCCCTCGGTGCCGGGCAGGGTCTTGGCGGCAGGCATGGGGTGATTGCAGCACAGCCGACTGCCTGCGTCCACAAGAGGTTGACTTATATCTTCTATAAGACATAAGACTTGCGCTATGCTTCGGGTGAACCCCTAGGCCGACGTGTGCACTGGCCTACACTTGCCGGCTCGCCGCGGGGCGTGCGCAAGCCGCGCCTTCTATCCACCCTTCATCCACGGAGTTCCCATGAGCAAGAAACCCGTCCGAGTGGCCGTCACCGGCGCCGCCGGCCAGATCGGCTATGCCCTGTTGTTCCGCATCGCCTCGGGCGAGATGCTGGGCAAGGACCAGCCCATCATCCTGCAGATGCTGGAGATCCCGGACGAGAAGGCGCAGAACGCGCTCAAGGGCGTGATGATGGAATTGGAGGACTGCGCCTTCCCGCTGCTGGCCGGCATGCAGGCGCACAGCGACCCGAAGGGTGCGTTCAAGGATGCCGACTACGCACTGCTCGTCGGGTCGCGTCCGCGCGGCCCCGGCATGGAGCGTGCCGAACTGCTGTCGATCAACGGTCAGATCTTCATCGGCCAGGGCAAGGCCCTGAACGAGGTGGCGAGCCGCAACGTCAAGGTGCTGGTGGTCGGCAACCCTGCCAACACCAATGCCTACATCGCGATGAAGAGCGCGCCCGACCTGCCGGCACGCAACTTCACCGCCATGCTGCGCCTGGACCACAACCGCGCACTCAGCCAGCTGGCCGCGAAGACCGGCCAACCGGTCAGCGCCATCAAGAACATGGCGGTGTGGGGCAACCACTCGCCGACCATGTATGCCGACTACCGCTTCGCCACCATCGACGGCAAGTCGGTCAAGGACATGATCAACGACCCGGTGTGGAACGCCGACACCTTCCTGCCGACGGTGGGCAAGCGCGGCGCGGCCATCATCGCGGCGCGCGGGCTGTCGTCGGCGGCGTCGGCGGCCAATGCCGCCATCGATCACATGCGCGACTGGGCGCTGGGCACGCAGGGCGCCTGGGTGACCATGGGCATCCCCAGCGGCGGCGAATACGGCATCCCGAAGGAGGTGATGTTCGGCTTTCCGGTGACCTGCGCCGGCGGCGAGTACAAGATCGTCGAAGGCTTGGAGATCGACGCCTTCAGCCGCGAGTGCATCAACAAGACCCTCGCCGAGCTGCAGAGCGAACAGGACGGCGTCAAGCACCTGCTGTGAGCGGATTGTCGCGCACGGCTCCCGGGCCGCGCGAGGCGCTGTTCGAGGACGGCGCGGCGGCGCGTGCGCTGCCGGTGTGCGACCACTACTGCGGCGTCGAGGCGCGCATGCGCAAGAGCCTGGAGCTGCAGGCCGAGCTCGGGCCGGTGTTCGACGTCACGCTCGATGGCGAGGACGGCGCACCGGTCGGCGGCGAGCACGA
>JAGTRL010000366.1 GCA_018261815.1 Pseudomonadota bacterium | reverse complement strand
GAGTGTCCGGCTTGGGGCGGCCCGGCGCCGGACCGGCCCGCGCCATACCCGAGTCCCGCTACCTGGAGGCGCTGCGCGCCGACCTGGAAGCCGCGCTGCCGCTGGTGTGGGGCCGACCGGTGATCAGCGTCTTCATCGGCGGCGGCACGCCCAGCCTGTTCGCGCCCGACAGCATCGAACGGCTGCTGGCCGACATCCGCGCACTGATGCCGCTGGTGCCTGGCTGCGAGATCACGCTCGAGGCCAACCCTGGCACCTTCGAGCGCGAGCGTTTCCGCGCCTTTCGCGCGGCCGGCGTGACGCGCCTGTCGATCGGCGTGCAGAGCTTCCACGACGCCAGCCTGCGCGCCATCGGCCGGGTGCACGATGCCGCCCAGGCCCGCGCCGCGGTGGAAGAGGCGGCGCAGGCCTTCGACAGCTTCAACATCGACCTGATGTACGCGCTGCCCGGGCAGACCATGGCGCAGCTGCGCTCCGACCTGGACGCCGCGCTGGCCTTCGGGCCGCCGCACCTGTCGATCTACCACCTGACGCTGGAACCGAACACCTTCTTCGCCACCCACCCGCCGCCGCTGCCCGACGAGGATCTGGCGGCGCAGATGCTCGACCTGATCGGCTTGCGCTGCGCGGACGCCGGGTTGCAGCGCTACGAGGTCTCGGCCTTTGCGCGCGAAGGCCATCGCTGCCGCCACAACCTCAACTACTGGCAGTTCGGCGACTACCTGGGCATCGGTGCCGGCGCCCACGGCAAGCTGAGTTTTCCGCATCGTCTGCTGCGCCAGCAGCGCTGGCGCGAGCCGGCGCGCTACATGGAACAAGCGCTCGCCGGCCAGGCGCTGTCGCAGCAGGAGGAGGTGGCGCGCGCCGAATTGCCCTTCGAGTTCATGCTCAACGCACTGCGTCTGCGCGAGGGCGTGCCGCGCTCGCTGTTCAGCGAACGCACGGGCATGCCGGCCTCGGCCATCGATGCGGCCGTGCTCAAGGCCCAAGCGCGCGGCCTGCTGCAGGCCGACCTGCACACGCTGCGGCCCACCGAGCGAGGTTTCGACTTCCTCAGCGACCTGCAGTCGATGTTCCTGCCGGCGCGCGCGGCCAGACCTTGAGCAAGGCGGTGTCGGGCGTTCATTTGCACCGATTGCCGGCGCAGAGGCACTGCTAGACTCGGCGCCCGATCGACCCGTAGCGACCTTTCCAAGGCCCCCTGGTGGCACGTTCCACGCCCGCACCCAAACCTGCGGCAAGCGCTTTGCAGCTCGACACGGCGTTGCAACTGCTGCGCCAGTCGGGCCACGACCTGCCCGAGGGCACGCCGGGCAGCGACGCCTGGCTGCAGTCGCTGATCGACTCGCTGGTGGACATGTCCAGCCGCGACGCGCTCACCGGGTTGGCCAACCGCCGCAGCTTCGAGCTGGCGCTGGCCCGCGAAATCGACCGCGTGGCCCGCGCCGGCGAGCCGGCGCTGCTGCTGGCGCTGGACATCGACCACTTCAAGAGCGTCAACGACACCCATGGCCATGCCAGCGGCGACCTGGTGCTCAAGGCCGTGGCCAACGCGCTGCTCGACTGCGTGCGGCCGATGGACCTGGTGGCCCGCGTCGGTGGCGAGGAGTTCGCCATCGTCATGCCCAACTGCCCGGCCGCCTTCGGCGAAGCCGTGGCCGAGCGCGTGCGCCGCCGCGTCGAGGCCATGCCGGTGAACATCGGCCTGTCGCAGCAGATCCACGTCAGCGTCAGCATCGGCGGCGCCTTCGCGCCGCAATGGGTGCGCTCGTCGCCGGCCTTGTGGATCGAGCGTGCCGACATCCAGCTCTACCGCGCCAAGGCCCAGGGGCGCAACCGCGTGTGCCTGGAGCCGTCGGCGGTGTCGGTGGTCAGTGCCGAAGAGAAGGCGCTGCTGTTTGGAATCTCGCAGTTTCAGGACATTGAATGAGCGCAGCGCCTAGCAAGGCCCCCAGCACCGCCGGCAAGAAGCGGCCGCCGCCTGCCCGCGCGCGCATCACCGCCGTCACCAGCGGCAAGGGCGGCGTGGGCAAGACCTTCATCAGCGTCAACCTGGCGGCCGCGCTGGCGCGGCAGGGCCGGCGCGTGCTGGTGCTCGACGCCGACCTCGGCCTTGCCAACCTGGACGTGATGCTCGACTTGGCGCCGAAGATCACGCTGCACGACGTGTTCACCGGCAAGAGTTCGCTGGAAGACGCCATCCTGCCCGCGCCGGGCGGCTTCTCGGCGCTGCTCGCCGGCTCGGGCATGGTCGAGTACTCGCGCATGACGCCCGAGGTGCGCGACCAGCTGCTTCAGGTCGTCGACACGGTGGCGCCGCGCTACGACCATGTGATCCTGGACACCGGCGCCGGCATCTCCGACGTGGTGCTGTATGCGGTGTCGCTGGCCGACGAGGTGCTGGTGGTGGTGACGCCGGAGCCGACCTCGATGACCGACGCCTACGCCACCATCAAGGTGCTGGCCTCGACGCAGGCGCGCTCGCTGGTCAAGGTGGTGGTCAATCAGACCCGGCGCCATGGCGAGGGCCGCGCGGTGTGCCTGCAACTGCAGCAGGTGGTGGACCGCTTCGTCAACCCCGGCCTGGCCACGCCGGTGCGGCTGGACCTGATGGGCCAGGTGCCGCTGGATATTGCGGTGCGCGACTCGGTGCTGCGCCGCCAGCTGCTGATGGAATCGCTGCCGGGCTCGCCGGCGGCATTGGCGGTGTCGGCGGTGGCGACACGGCTGCTGGACTGATCAGCGCGCCGCGCGGCGCCGCTCCAGCAGCACCACCAGGGCCCCGGCGCCGCCCTGCGTACCCGTGGCTTGGGCGAAGGCGATGACTTCCTTGCATTGCGCCAGCCAGCGCTGTGTCTTGGCCTTGAGCACCGGCTCGCGGCCCGGCGAGCCGAGGCCCTTGCCATGGATCACGCGCACGCAGCGCTGGCCGCGCTGCAGTGCCTCGCGCACGAACGCGGCCAACTGATCGCGAGCCTCGTCGCGGCGCAGGCCGTGCAGATCGATCTGCGCCTGGATCGACCATTGACCGCGGCGCAGCCGCGTCACCACGTCGGCGCTCAGCCCTGGGCGGCGGAAGCTCAGGCCGTCGTCGGTGAGCAGCAACGATTCGACGTCGACTTCGTCCGACAGGGCTTCGCGCAAGGCGGCGCGCTCGTCGGCCTCGCGCTGGCGCGGCAGCGGCTCGGGGCGCGGCAGGTGGCCATGCACGCGGCCGGACTCGGGCAGCGGCTGCACCGCACCGACGGCGCGGGAGAAGGCGGAGCGCGCCTGCTCCTGGCGATGCCGCTCGGCCAGCTCCAGGGCCCGCACGCGCGCGGCCTCGGCCTGGCGCTGGCTCAGGGCCTCGCGCAGCGCGGCCAGGTCCTGCAGGCTGCGCGCCTTCACAGCAGCCCCCGTTCGGCGAAGGACAGCACCGTGCCCTGGCCGACCACCAAATGGTCGAGCACGCGCACGTCCACCAGCTGCAGCGCGCTCTTCAACGTCTGCGTCAGGTATTCGTCGGCGCGCGAGGGTTCGGC
>JAGTRL010000365.1 GCA_018261815.1 Pseudomonadota bacterium | reverse complement strand
CGCAGGCCGAGTACGCACGCAACATCAGCTACGGACCGACCAACAACAAGGCGCTGGCCAAGCTCGACGCCAAGGTGCTGGCGATGCTGCCGACCTCGCCTGCGAACTCGAAGGACGCGCTGCAGTTCAACATCAAGTTCTGGGCCGACCAGGGCGAGGAACTGGAGAAGCGCTTCGCGTCGTGGGCCGCGCAATAGTCGCCTGCTGAGTCGCGTCGCAACTGCCGGCCATGAGCGCCGCCGTCCTGGGCTCGACCGAACTGCGGCGCTCGCTGCAGCGCGTCGAGACGCGGCGGCGCATCGTCGCCATCGCGCTGACGCTGCCGCTGCTGATCTTCCTTCTCGCCACCCTGCTGGTGCCGATTGGCGCGCTGCTCGTGCGCGCGATCGAGAACCCCGAGATCGCCGGCACGCTGCCGCGCACGGGTGCGGCGTTGGCCGGCTGGGACCGCAAGGCCGAGCCGCCCGCCGCCGCTTTTGCCGCGTTGGCGGCCGACCTCGGTGCGCTGAAGGAAACCTCCGACGCCGGCGCGCTGGCACGGCGCCTGAACACCGAGGTGGCCGGCGCACGCTCGCTGATCATGGGCACCTACCGCGCGCTGCCATTGGGCGATGGCCTGTCGCCCGAACAGTCGCGCGAGAAGATGCTGGCGCTCGATGCGCGCTGGGCCGAGCTGAAGTACTGGCAGGCGATCGCCAAGAACGCGTCGCGCTGGACGCCCGACTACCTGCTCACCGCAGTCGACCTGCGGCGCAGCCCCGACGGCCGCATCGAGCAGGTGGCGCCGGACCAGCGCGTCTTCACCCGCATCCTTGGGCGCACCTTCCAGATCAGTGCGATCGTTACGCTGTGCTGCCTGCTGCTGGCCTACCCGCTGGCCTACTGGCTGTCGACGCTGCCGGCACGCAAGGCCAACGTGCTGATGATCCTGGTGCTGGTGCCGTTCTGGACCTCGATCCTGGTGCGCGTTGCGGCCTGGATCGTGCTGCTGCAGCGCGAGGGGCTGGTCAACAAGTCGCTGCTGGCCTTGTCGATCGTCGACGAGCCGCTGACGCTGCTGTTCAACCGCACCGGCGTGATCATCTCGATGGTGCACATCCTGTTGCCCTTCATGATCCTGCCGCTGTACAGCGTGATGAAGTCGGTGCCGCCGACCTACCTGCGCGCCGCGGTGTCGCTGGGCAGCCCGCCGCTGGCGGCCTTCTTCCGCGTCTACCTGCCGCAGACCTGGCCCGGCATCGGCGCCGGCGGGCTGCTGGTGTTCATCCTGGCCATCGGCTACTACGTGACGCCGGCGCTGCTCGGGGGCGCCGACGACCAGATGCTCAGCTACTACATCGCCCAGTACACCAACGTCGATGTCAATTGGGGCATGGCCTGCGCGCTCGGCACGGTGCTGCTGACAGCCACGCTGATCCTGTACGCCGCCTACCGGCGTGTGGTCAAGTCCGAACTGAGCCTGGGTTGAAGCGATGACGCGGCTGCCGCTCTACCCCGCGTACTACACATGGATCGACAAGCTCGGCTGGTGGGCGCTGCGCGTGTTCGGCGTCGCGCTGCTGGTGTTCCTGCTGCTGCCGATCCTGGTGATCGTGCCGCTGTCCTTTTCGGCCAGTTCGTTCCTGGCCTATCCGATGCCGGGCTGGTCGCTGCAGTGGTATCAGAACCTGTTCACCTCCAGCGACTGGGCGCGCGCCGCGAAGAACAGCTTCATCGTCGCACCGGCCGCCACGCTGCTGGCCACCGTGCTGGGCACGCTCACCGCGGTGGGCCTGGCGCGCATCCAGTTCCCGGGCAAGGGCCTCTTGATGAGCGTGCTGATCGCACCGATGGTGGTGCCGATCGTCGTCGTCGGCGTGGCCTGCTACCTGTTCTTCGCGCGCATCGGCCTGGCCGACACCTACACCGGGCTGATCATCGTGCATGCGGCGCTGGGCGCGCCCTTCGTCGTCACCACCGTGCTGGCCACGCTGCAGGGCTTCAACCACAACCTGGTGCGCGCGTCGCTGAGCCTGGGGGCGGGGCCGGTGCAGACCTTCTTCCGCGTCACGCTGCCGGTGATCGCGCCAGGCGTGATCTCGGGCGCCTTGTTTGCCTTCGCCACCTCCTTCGACGAGGTGGTGGTGACGCTGTTCATCGCCGGGCCGGAACAGGTGACGCTGCCGCGGCAGATGTTCACCGGCATCCGCGAGAACATCAACCCGACCATCGCTGCGGTGGCCACGCTGCTGACGATCTTCACCACCAGCCTGATGCTGGTGCTGGAGTGGATCCGCGGCAAGCGCGCCTGAGCATGAGCCAGAAAAACCAACCCCTCAGCGGCAACGCGATGCCGCGCTTTGGCGGCATCGCGACGATGCTGCGGCTGCCGCTGGCGGCATCCCCCGAGGGGCTGGACGCGGCCTTCATCGGCGTGCCGCTGGACATCGGCACCAGCCACCGGCCCGGGGCGCGCTTCGGCCCGCGCCAGATCCGCGCCGAGTCGGCGCTGATCCGACCCTACAACATGGCCACCGGCGCCGCGCCCTTCGACACGCTTCAGGTCGCCGACCTGGGCGACGTGCCGATCAACACCTACTCGCTCGAGAAGTCGCTGCCGATCATCAGCGCCTTCTACGAGCGCGTGCTGGCGGCCGCTTGCCGGCCACTGACGTTGGGCGGCGATCACACGATCGCGCTGCCGATCCTGCGCGCCGCCGCGGCACGGCACGGGCCCGTCGCGCTGGTGCATGTCGACGCTCATGCCGATGTCAACGACGACATGTTCGGCGAGCGCATCGCCCACGGCACGCCGTTCCGGCGCGCCGTCGAGGAAGGCCTGCTGCAGTGCCACAAGGTCTGGCAGATCGGCCTGCGCGGCAGCGGCTACGCGGCCGACGACTTCGACTGGCCGCGCGCTCAGGGCTTTAGCGTCGTGCCGGCGCACGAGCTCTGGTACCGCTCACTCGCGCCGCTGATGGATCAGGTGCGCGCGCGCATCGGGCCGACGACACCGGTGTACCTGAGCTTCGACATCGACGGCATCGACCCGGCCTTCGCCGGCGGCACCGGCACACCGGAGATCGGCGGTCTGACCGTGCCGCAAGCCCTCGAGATCATTCGCGGCTGCAAGGGCCTGAACCTGGTCGGCGCGGATCTGGTCGAAGTCTCGCCGCCCTATGACCCGACGGGCAACACGGCACTGCTGGGCGCAAACCTGCTTTATGAGATGCTGTGCGTATTGCCCGGCGTCGCCGTACGCTGAACTTATCGAGAATCCACATGTCCAGAGCCCAGGCTGTCCCCACCGTGCAGATCGACAACGAGCGCGTGATCGTCACCGAATGGCGCTTCGCGCCCGGCGCCGAAACCGGCTGGCACCGCCATGCGCACGACTATGTGGTGGTGCCGACGACCGACGGCGAACTGCTGCTGGAAACGCCGCAGGGCGAAGTCAAGGCACCGCTGGTGGTCGGCAAGTCCTACACGCGCCAGATCGGCGTGGAGCACAACGTCATCAACAACACCGACCACGAGGTGGTGTTCATCG
>JAGTRL010000364.1 GCA_018261815.1 Pseudomonadota bacterium | reverse complement strand
ATCATGTAGTCCATCAGCTTGTTCGGCGCGATGCCGAAGCGGTAGATCGGCACCTGCTGCCAGCCGATGTAGGCGATGTCGATGGCGCCCAGCAGCGACGGAATCTGCGCCTTGGGCACCGGCGGCAGCAGCGTCACGTTGTCCAGATGCTCGTCGGCCACGCGCCGCGCCAGCCTGGATTTTTCGTGCCCGTCGCCGACCAGCACGAACTGCAGCGCCACGCCGCGCAGCAGTGCCGCCGCATCGAGCAGCGCATCCAGCGCGTTCGGCAGGCCCATCGATCCGGCATAGCCCACCACCATGCGGCCAGCGGCGCGCGCCACGGCCAGCGCCTGGGCCACGTCGTCGCGCAAGGGTTGCGGTGCCTGCAGCCAATCGTCCAGCGCGATGCCGTTGGGCACGATGTGCAGCTTGCGCAGGTCCAGCCCGCGCGAGGCCATGTAGTCGTGCACCTTGGGCAGCATCGACACCACCACGTCGGCGTCGCGGTAGGCCGCGTCCTCGGCGGCCTGCACCAGCCGGATGAAGGGGTGCCAGCGCGGCATGCCCGATAGCTCGATCGGCGACAGCGGCCACAGGTCGTGCACCTCGTACACCAGCTTCGCGCCCACCGGCCGCGCCAGGCGCCGTGCCACCCAGATGTCCATCGGGTAGGTGCTGGAGGCGATGACCACGTCGGGCCGGAACTCGTCCTGCAGCCGCGGCGCATCGGCCCACACGCTGCGCAGGAAGGCCCAGATGTTGCGCACGCGGCCCAATCCATTGCCGTGGTAGGCCGGCGTGGCCACCCAGCGGTAGGCGATGCCGTCGATGACCTCGTCGCCGGCGGTCGGCTGGCGAGCTCGCACATGCGAGAAGTCGGCCGCGACGATCTGCACCCGGTGGCCCATGCGCACCCATTCGCGCGCCAAGTAGTAGGGGCGGAACTCCATGCCGAGCGTCGGCGAGCCGGCGTAGTGGTTCAGCAGCAGGAGGTTCATGCCGTCTGCAGCTGGCGCAAGCGCGCCAGAAAGGTCTGAACGCAGGGGCCGAACATGGCGTGCTGACGCACCCACTCGTGGTTGGCATGGGCGATATCGTCGGCGCGCTGCCGCAAGGGCTGCAGCGCGTTGGCGGAGAGCGTCGCGCCATCGGCCAGGATCAGCCCGTTGTCGCCACTGCGCACCAGCTCGTGATTGGCCGGCAGGTCCGACAGGATTGGCACGCAGCCATGGGCCATGGCCTCCAGCACCGACACCGAGACCGAATCGCTGCGCGGCAGGCTCAGGTACCAGCGCGCGCGCGCATAGTGGCCGGCCTGCGTGGCCGCATCGAGCCGGCCGACGAAGCGCACCTGGTCCTGCAGGCCCAGGGTTCGCGCCTGCGCCCGCAGCGCGCCGAGCAGCGAGCCGTCGTTGGCCACCACCAGCCGAGCCTGCGGCCAAACCGCGGCGACGGCGGCGAAGCCGTCGATCACGCGCTGCGGCGCATAGATCGGCTCCAGGCCGCGGTTGGCGAAGAACAGCGCGTCGTCCTTGTCCTGCGGCAAGGGCGGCAAGGCCTCCAGCCCGAAGGGGAAGCACATCACCTCGCCTGCGCCCAACTCGCGCATGCGCTGCGCCATGTGCGTCGAATCGCTGGTGGTCAGCGCGCAGGCACGCAGCACACGGCCGATCAGGCCGCGCTGCAGTGCGCTGCGCTGCGGCGTGAGCAGCACGTCCGAGCCCCAGGCCGAGCCGACCAGCCGGCCCGGTGCGCCCAGCACCGTGGTCGCCAGCCAGGCCAGCGTGCCGTGCGAGGTGAGGTAGTGCGCATGCACCCAGTCCGGCCGGACGCGTCGCAGCCAGTTGGCGAACCGCGGCAGCTTGCGCAGCAAAGCAACGTTGCCGCCGCCGGCCTTGGGCTGGGTGCCCAGCGCCAGGCGCCGCCCGGGCGGCACCAGCGCGTCGAAGCCGGGCAGGAAACCACGGCTGGAAGCGGCCCACAACTCCAGCTGCGGCGCCAGCGCGCGGGCCCACTTCAGCAGGTGCGGGCTTTCGCCGTCACCCCACAGCACCAGGCGCATCGGCGTCATGTCCGCTGGCGCCCGGCCCAGGCGTCGTAGTGCGCGCGCAGCTCGGGGTGGCGTTGCAGCAGCACCTCGTCGCGCTGGCGCGAGTCGCCCACCACCTGCGCCGGCCGGCCATCGAGCACGGCGAAGTCGGGGAACTGCCCGCGCACCACGCAGCCGGCGCGCACCAGCGTGCCGCGGCCGAGGCGCGTGCCGGCCTCGATCAGCACATGCGGGCCGATGAAACTGTACGCGCCGATGTGCACCGGCCCCGTCACCCAGCCCGCTCGCTCTTCGGTGCCTTGCGCGTACTTGCGACCGAGCAGGCGCATCGCGCGGTGCGAGCTGTGGGTGACGATGCTGACGTGGCTGGTGACCTGCACGCCCTCTTCCAGGGTGATGCCGCCACTGGCCTCGATGAAGTTGAAGGGGCCGATGTAGACATGGTCGGCCAGCGTCAGCCGCTCCTCGTGCTCGATGCAGCTGGCCGCGGAGATGCGCGTGAACGGCAGCAAGCTGCCATCCGAGGACTCGCCGAAGAGCATGCGGAACAGCAGCACCCGGGCGATGCGCCGCCGCAGCCGGTTGAGCCTCGCACGCAGCCACGTCGTGCTCATGGCGTCACGGCCGCCGGCACAGGCCAGGTGGCCAGCTTCCAGAAGAACCACCCGAAATACACGGTCATCGCCGCCGACACTGACCAGCCCGCCCCGTTCAGCCCACCCAGCGCCAGCCCTGCGGCCAGTGCCGCGACGAACAGCGCCTGGCCCACCAGCGACAGCTTCAGCGCCCAGGCCTGTGCACCCCAGGCCATGGTCACCACCGACAGCGGCGAGGCCACGAAATGCATGCCGGTGTACAGCGCCAGCGCGCGCGCCAGTTCGCCTGCCTCGCGCCAGCGCTCGCCGAAGGCCGCGGCGAAGGCTGAGGGCGCCCACAGCCACAGCACCAGCACCAGCGGCAGAGCCAGCAGCAGCAGCGTGCGCAGCACCCAGCGCACCGCGTCCCTGCCGTCTTTGCTGGCCGCACCACCGGCGGCCAGCGCCGGGTACAGCGCCTGCGACACCGCGCCGCCCACCAGCGTGGCCGGCGCCTTCAGGTAGCGCAGCGCCAGGCCCCAGAAGCCGGCTGCGGCCGGGCCCTGCCAGGCGGCGATCAGCGCCACCGCCAGCGTGTCCTGCAAGGCTCCCAGGAAGGCATGCGGCGTGTTCAGCAGCGGGAAGTCGCGGTACCGCCGCGCCACCGCGGCCAGCGCGGCGCGCGGCAGCTTCGTACCTTGCATCAGGCGTGGCCGTAGCCACGCCGTGGCGGCCAGCGCCGCGGCGATCGGCGCCACGATCAGCCCCCACAGCCCGGCCCCGGCAGCGCCGGCCGCGGCCTGCAGTGCGGCACCTCCGCCATGCTGTAGCACGCGGCTGGTGGCCAGCGCGCCGAAGCGCTGGGCCCGCATCGCCGACAGGGTGGCCAGCGACAGCACACCGTAGGCGCCCACTGCCGCCGGCAGCCACAGCGGCCACAGTTGGGC
>JAGTRL010000046.1 GCA_018261815.1 Pseudomonadota bacterium | reverse complement strand
GGCGTGACGTCGATCACCAGGTTGACCTTGCACTGCTTGTAGAAGGCCAGCTGGTCGTCGTGCACGGCCGAGGTGATCAGCGTCTTGCCCTCTAGGTTGGCCACCGTGCCGATGGCCTTGATCTCGCTGAAGGTTCCGACCACCACGTGCGAACCGGCCATGGCGTTGGCCACGCGCATGTTCTTCAGCCCGCTCAGCGACCGCTCCAGCAGGCGGAAAGGCTTCTGCCCGGCCACCAGCTCGTTGCCGCGCGCGTACAGCTCCAGCTGCGCCAGCGATCCCAGCAGCAGCGGCGAGCCGGCCTGGAACACCGGGTCGGCGAAGCTCAGGTTCTTGGTGTAGTCCGACAGCGCCACCGCGATCTCGTAGTTGCGCATGCCCGACAGGAACAGCACCTTGTTGTTGTTGAAGTAGTTGCCCAACTCCTTCTGCACGTGCCGCACCGCGCGCACCTGCAGCAGCCGGCGCAGCGTGGCGCCGGTGGTCACCGGCACGCGCGTCACTACCTTGAGCAGCTTCTCGGTCTCGCGGTTGACGATGGTGCGCAGGCCCACGTGGTAGTGGTCCGAGGTCTCGCCCAGGCCGATCGCGTCGGCATTGGCCTGCTGGCGGCGCAGCATCTCCCAGGCCTTGCGGTGGTCGCCGTCGGCGCCGATGCGCTTGACGGCAAAGTGCTCGCCGAGAAAATCGGTCTGGAAATCGAAGTCCTGCTTCGACGAGCCCAGCGTCACCGTCACGACCTTCTTCATGTGCTTGTCTCCGTGTGTGTTGGGGTTTCAGGCGCGGGGCTTGCGCGCCGCGCGGGCCTTCTTGGCCGCGGGCGCGGGCTTGGGCGGCAGCACCTGGCGGATCACCGCCTCGCACTGCTGCTGCGTCATGTAGCGCGGCACCGGGTAGGTGTTGCCTTCGGCGCAGGCCGCCTTGGCCAGCGCCGGGATGTCGGCCTCCCGCAGCGCCGCCAGATGCGTCGGGATGCCCAGGTCCTGGTTTAGCTGGTCCACCGCGTCGAGGAATTTCTGCGCCAGCACGTCCTCGTCCTCGCCCTCCTCCCCGACGCGAGCACGCACCGCCAGCAGCGCCAGCCGATCGGTGATGGCCGGCAGAGAGAACTGCAGCACCTGCGGCAGCATGATGGCGTTGGCCAGGCCGTGTGGCGTGTGATAGAGGCCGCCGAACTGGTGGGCGATGGCATGCACGTAGCCGACGTTGGCCCGCGTGAAGGCAAAGCCGGCATAGGTGGAGGCCAGCGACATCTTCTCGCGCGCTTCCAGGTTCTTGCCGTGGCGGTAGGCGGTGCGCAGGTTGTCGAAGATCAGGCCCACGGCCGACAGCGCCATGCCATCGGAGTAGGGCGTGGTCCAGTGGCCGACGAAGGATTCGACGGCATGCGTCAGCGCGTCGATACCAGTGGCCGCCGTGATGTGCGGCGGCAGCCCGGTCATCAGCGTCGGGTCCAGCGCTGCCATATTCGGCACCAGCCGCGGGTCGATGATCACCAGCTTGGACTGTGTCTCGGGGTCGGCGATGACCGCGGCCACCGTCACCTCGGAGCCGGTGCCGGCGGTGGTGGGCACGGCGTAGATGCGTACCGGATTGCGCAGGCCGGACCTCAGATACCCAGCCAGGTCGCGCAGCGGCTTGCCGGTGGCGATGGCCGCGGCGATGGCCTTGGATGCGTCCATGGACGAGCCGCCACCGAAGGCGACGATGGCGTCGCAATCGTGCCGGCGGTAGAAGTCGATGCCGCGCTCGATCAGCGGGATCGGCGCATCCGGCGTGATCTCGTCGAACACCACATACTGCGAGCCGCCCGCTGTCAGTGCGTCGGTCATCTGCTTCAGCAGGCCGAGCTTGGCGATGATGCCGTCGGTGACGATCAGGATCTTCGCGTGGCCGAAGCCGGCGATCGCCTGACCCAGCCGGCCGCTGGAGCCCGGCCCGACCAGCAGCGTCGGTTGCGGTATCGGGATGAAACGCGTCACCAGTCCGGCGCCCTTCATGAGGGCCCCCAGGCCGGCGGTCCGCGTCGATTCGGGGATGAAATCCAAGATCACGCCTTGTCTCCTGGCTGTCGTGTGTGTTGTCGGGCCTGTCCCGTGGTCGCTCGCATTCTGCATGAAGCCGCCTGCGCGTCCGCAAGCGGGCGTTGACGCCGGGCGCGTTCGACCCGAGCATCGGTGCCGGGTCGCGTTCGCGCCCGCCTCATGCTCCGACCGCCAATGCCTCCGTCAATGCCCACCCTCGGCGCCGCCGACGCGCCTGTCTTCAGCACGCCGCTGACGCGCACACCGCTGCGCGACGCCATCAGCGCAGCCTGCCGCCGTGCCGAGCCCGAAGCCGTGTCGGCGCTGCTGGCCCAGGCGCGTTTGGACGACGCACAGCGTGCCAGCACGCAGACGCTGGCCCGACGGCTCGCCCAGGCGCTGCGCGAGCGCAAGAGTTCGGTCGGGCGGGCCGGGCTGGTGCAGGGCCTGCTGCAGGAATTCGCGCTGTCCTCGCAGGAAGGCGTGGCCCTGATGTGCCTGGCGGAAGCACTGCTGCGCATTCCCGATGCCGCCACGCGCGACGCGCTCATCCGCGACAAGATCGGCAGCGGCGACTGGCAAGCGCATGTCGGCGCCAGCCCCTCGCTGTTCGTCAACGCCGCCGCCTGGGGCTTGCTGGTGACCGGCAAGCTCGTCGCCACGCACAGCGAATCGGGCCTGGGCGCGGCGTTGCGCCGCGTGGTCGGGCGCAGTGGCGAGCCGTTGATCCGCAAGGGCGTGGACATGGCCATGCGGCTGATGGGCGAACAGTTCGTCACCGGCGAGACCATCGCCCAGGCGCTGGCCAACGCCAGGCGACGCGAGGCCGAGGGCTTCCGCTACTCCTACGACATGCTCGGCGAGGCCGCCCTCACCGAGCGCGATGCCGAGGCCTACCAAGGCGCCTACGAACAGGCCATCCAGGCCATCGGCCAGGCCTCGGCCGGGCGCGGCATCTACGAAGGCCCGGGCATCTCGATCAAGCTGTCTGCGCTGCACCCGCGCTACGGCCGCGCCCAGCTGCGGCGGGTGCAGTCCGAGCTGTACCCGCGGCTGCTGCGCCTGGCGCTGCTGGCTCGGCAGCACGACATCGGCCTGAACATCGACGCCGAAGAGGCCGATCGCCTGGAGCTGTCGCTGGAGCTGCTGGAGCGGCTGTGCTTCGAGGACGGCCTGGCCGGCTGGAACGGCATCGGCTTCGTCATCCAGGCCTACCAGAAGCGCTGCCCGGCGCTGATCGACCACCTGCTCGACCTGGCCCAGCGCAGTGCTCACCGGCTGATGGTGCGGCTGGTCAAGGGCGCGTACTGGGACAGCGAGATCAAGCGCGCCCAGGCCGACGGGCTGGACGGCTACCCGGTGTACACCCGCAAGGCGTACACCGACGTGGCCTACATCGCCTGCGCGCGCCAGCTGCTGGCTGCGCCCGGACAGGTGTACCCGCAGTTCGCCACCCACAACGCCCACACGCTGGCCGCCATCCACACGCTGGCCGGGCAGAACTACTACGCCGGGCAGTACGAATTCCAATGCCTGCACGGCATGGGCGAACCGCTGTACGAGCAGGTCGTCGGCGCCGCGCATGAAGGCAAGCTGGGCCGGCCCTGCCGCATCTACGCGCCGGTGGGCACGCACGAAACCCTGCTGGCCTACCTGGTGCGCCGGCTGCTGGAAAACGGCGCCAACACCTCCTTCGTCAACCGCATCGCCGACGAATCGTTGTCGCTGGACGAACTGGTGATGGACCCGGTGCTGGCGGTGCAGCAGATGGCCGAGCGCGACGGCGTGGTCGGCTTGCCGCACCCGGCCATCCCGCTGCCGCGCAACCTGTACGGCGCGGCGCGCGAGAACTCGCGCGGCGTCGACCTGAGCGACAGCCTGCGCCTGGACGCGCTGACGGCCAGCCTGGCGCAAGGGGCCACGCAACCCTGGCAGGCCGCGCCGATGCTGGGCATCGACCGGCCGCTGGGCCCGGCCCGTGCGGTCAGCAACCCGGCCGATGGCGACGACACCGTCGGCCAGGTACACGAAGCCGACGCCGAGGCGATCGAGGCCGCACTGCACTGCGCGCAGGCCTCGGCCGCCCCCTGGGCTGCCACCGCGCCGACGCATCGCGCTGCAGCCCTGGAGCGCGCCGCCGAGCAGCTGGAAGCCGACACCGACCGGCTGATGGGCCTGCTGATGCGCGAGGCCGGCAAGACCGCGGCCAACGCGGTGGCCGAAGTGCGCGAGGCGGTGGACTTCCTGCGCTACTACGCGCTGCAGGTGCGGCGCGATTTCGACAATGCCACCCACCGGCCGCTGGGCCCGGTGCTGTGCATCAGCCCGTGGAACTTCCCGCTGGCCATCTTCACCGGCCAGGTGGCCGCGGCGCTGGCCGCCGGCAACGTGGTGCTGGCCAAGCCGGCCGAGCAGACGCCGCTGGTCGCCGCCGAGGCGGTGCGCGTGCTGTGGGCTGCCGGCGTGCCGCGCGGCGCGCTGCAGCTGCTGCCCGGGCGCGGCGAGACGGTGGGCGCGCCGCTGGTCGCCGATGCGCGCGTGATGGGCGTGATGTTCACCGGCTCGACCGAAGTCGCACGGTTGCTGCAGCGGCAGCTCGCGCAGCGGCTCGGTGCCGATGACCGCCCGGTGCCGCTGATCGCCGAGACCGGCGGGCAGAACGCGATGCTGGTCGATTCGTCGGCGCTGGTCGAGCAGGTGGTGATCGACGTGCTGGCCTCGGCCTTCGACAGTGCCGGGCAGCGCTGCTCGGCGCTGCGCGTGCTGTGCGTGCAGGACGAGGCCGCCGACCGTGTGTTCGAGATGCTCGAAGGCGCGGTGCGCGAGCTGCATGTCGGCAATCCGGCGCAGCTGGCGGTGGACGTGGGCCCGGTGATCGACGCCGAAGCCCAGGCGACGATCCAGCGTCACATCGAGGCCCTGCGCGCCAAGGGCTGCCGTGTCGTGCAGCCGGCCGCCGCGCAGGCCGACGTGTTGGCGCGCGGCAGCTTCGTGCCGCCGACGCTGATCGAGATCCACAGCCTGGCCGAGCTGCAGCGCGAGGTCTTCGGCCCGGTGCTGCATCTGCTGCGCTACCGGCGCGAGCAGCTCGATGCGCTGCTGGGCCAGGTCGATGCCACCGGCTATGCGCTGACGATGGGGCTGCACACGCGCATCGACGAGACCATCGCGCGCGTGGTCGAGCAATCGCGCGCCGGCAACCTGTACGTCAACCGCAACATGGTCGGCGCGGTGGTCGGTGTGCAGCCTTTCGGGGGCGAAGCGCTTTCGGGCACCGGCCCGAAGGCCGGCGGGCCGCTGTACCTACTGCGGCTGCTGGCCGCACGCCCCGACGCTGCCGCGGCCCAGGCCCTGCGCCACAGCGGGACCGACGCGGCGCCGCTGCGCGGCGTCGCGAGCCCCGCGCCGGGTGTGCTGCAGGCACTGCGAGACTGGGCCGTGGCGGCGGGCCGGGCGCCGCTGGCCGCGCTGTGCCAGCGCTTCGCCGCCGTCACGCCGCCGCTCGCGCCGCGCACGCTGGCCGGTCCCACCGGCGAATCGAACGTCTACCGGCTGCTGCCTCGCGAAGCGGTGCTGTGCCTGGCCGACGACGAGGCCGACCGCCTGGCGCAATTGGCGGCGGTGCTGGCGGTGGGCGGGCGCGTGCTCTGGCCGGCCGAGGCCGCCGCGCTGGCCGAGCGCCTGCCTGAGGTGCTGCGCGACCGCGTGACGCTGGCGCAGGACTGGACCCGCGCGACGGTGCACTTCGATGCGCTGCTGCACCACGGCGATGCCGGCGCGCGGCGCTCGCTGTGCCGGCAGATGGCCGAACGGGCCGGGCCGATCGTCGGCGTGATCGCGCTCGAGCCCGGGCAGCACGCCATCCCGCTGGAGCGGCTGGTGGTGGAGCGCGCGCTGAGCATCAACACGGCGGCGGCGGGCGGCAATGCCAGCCTGATGACCATCGACTGACGCGGGTCGGCCTCAGCGGCGCTCGGCTTGCATCGCGGCCGTGGCGGGTGCCGGCAAGCCGCGCTCGTACCAGCCCTTGCTGGCATTGACCGCCGGAACCACCAGCAGCATCACCGGCACCTCGATCAGCACGCCCACCACGGTGGCCAAGGCCGCACCCGACTCGAAGCCGAACAGGCTGATCGCCGCGGCCACTGCCAGCTCGAAGAAGTTGCTGGCGCCGATCAGGGCCGACGGGCCGGCGACACTGTGCGATTCGCCCAGGCGCCGGTTCAGCCAGTATGCCAGCGCCGAATTGAACACCACCTGGACCAGGATCGGCACCGCCAGCATCGCGATGATCCACGGCTGTTCGATGATCGCGCGGCCCTGGAACGCGAACAGCAGCACCAGCGTGGCCTCGAGCGAGCGCGGGCCGCGCTTCAGCAGCCGCTTGCGCCAGGCCTGCGCCAGCAGCACCGGCACCACGATGTACAGCAGCACCGAAGTCAGCAGCGTGTCCCAGGGCACGGTGATCGACGACAGGCCGAGCAGCAAGGCGACGATCGGCGCGAAGGCGAAGACCATGATGGTGTCGTTCAGCGCCACCTGGCTCAGCGTGAACAGCGGGTGGCCACCGCTCAGTCGGCTCCACACGAAGACCATCGCGGTGCAGGGTGCAGCGGCCAGCAGGATCAACCCGGCGATGTAGCTGTCGGCCTGCTCGGCCGGCAGTCAGGGCGCGAACACATGGCGGATGAAGACCCAGCCCAGCAGCGCCATCGAGAAGGGCTTGACCGCCCAGTTGACGAACAGCGTGACGCCGATGCCACGCCAGTGGCTGGGCCACCTGCTGCAAGGCGCCGAAATCCACCTTCAACAGCATCGGCACGATCATCACCCAGATCAGCAGGCCGACCGGCAGGTTGACCTTTGCGATCTCCATCCGTCCCACCGCCTGCACCGGCTCGGGGAAGGCCTGGCCGAGCGCGATGCCGGCGACGATGCACAGCAACACCCAGACGCTGAGGTAGCGCTCGAATGCGCTCATCGGCGCCGGCGCAGCGGCGCTTGCGGGCAGTGCGTCGGCAGCCATTCTCAGCGCGTGCCGATGTCCTTGAGCTCGCGCTGGAGCGTCAGGCGGTCCAGCGACTGCAGCGGCAGCGCCAGCATCAACTCGATGCGGCGCTTGAGTGTCACGGCCGTGTCCCAAAAGACCTTCGTCTTCTGTTCAGCGCTGCCTTCGAAGGCGGCCGGATCGGCGACACCCCAATGCGCCGTCATCGGCTGGCCGGGCCAGACCGGGCAGACCTCTCCGGCGGCGTTGTCACAGACGGTGAAGACGAAATCGAGTGCGGGTGCACCGGACCGGGCGAACTCGCTCCAGTCCTTGCTGCGGTAACCGTCGTTCGGGATGTGCATGGTCTTCAGTGTCGTCAGCGCGAAGGGGTTGACCGCGCCCGTCGGCTGGCTGCCTGCCGAATGGGCCTTGAAGCGCCCGCCGCCCATGCTGTTGAGCAGGCCCTCGGCAATGATCGAACGGGCCGAGTTGTGGGTGCATATGAAGAGGACGTTGTAGACCTTGTCGTTCATGGCGAGTCTCCTGGAGTCTGTGCTGTGAAATCGGTCTGGGTCGGCGCTCGGCCGATCAGCACGCGGCGCAGCCGGACGCTGCCGCGATGTCGCAGGGTCCGCAATCCGTGGTCCGGCAGCAATGCGCGCTGAGATAGCCCAGCAGCGCATTCATCTGCTCGAGCGCGGGGCGGTAGATCAGGTGCCGCCCGTCGCGCTGCTGCGATACCAGGCCGGCATGCATCAGCTCCTTCAGGTGGAACGACAGCGTCGAGGCGGGGACGTCGAGCGTGGCCGACAGCGCGCCGGGGGTCAGGCCTTGCGGGCCCGCGCCGACCAGCGCGCGGAAAACGCGCAGGCGCATGCCCTGGGCCAGTGCAGCCAACGAGGCCACGGCGGCGTTTTCATCCATCAGTGGCTTTCCTTCAGTGGGTGCAGGGTGGTCAGCCGGTCGCCGGGCGCAGGCGGCCTGACCGGCAGCGCCAGCGTGATCAGCCAGCACAGCGTCAGCATCAAGGCCGACCCGGCCAGCGCAAGCATCAGGCCGCCCCACTGGTAAAGCAGGCCCGACAGCAGCGTGCCGAAGAAGCGCCCCAGCGCGTTGGCGGCGTAGTAGAAGCCCACGTCCTCGGCCGCCTTCTCCGAGCCGGCGTAGGCCAGGATCAGGTAGGAATGCACCGAGGAGTTGATGGCGAAGGCAAAGCCGAACAGCGCCAGACCCGCCACCACCACCCATTCCAGCTGCGGCGGCTGCACGGCCACCAGCACGGCCAGGCCCAGCGGTACCCCGGCGAGCAGCGCCGACCACAGGCGCGCCGCGGGCACCTCGCGGCTCAGGCCGTCGTCGCTGCGGCGCACCAGTGCGGGCGCCAATGCCTGCACCGCACCGTAGCCGATGGTCCAAAGCGCGAGGAAGCCGCCGACCATGGTGAAGGTCCAGCCCGAGGCGTACAGGAACACCGGCACGCCGACCACGAACCACACGTCGCGCGCGCCGAAGAGCATCACGCGTGCGGCGGCCAGCAGGTTGATGCCGCGGTTCTTGGCGAACAGTTCCTTCGCCGACTTCGAGGCCTTGCTCTTGCCCATCAGCGGAGGCACGAAGGCCACCACGCCGACGAACACCAATGCCAGCAGTGCGGCCATCAGCCACAGCGATGCCTGGAAGCCCAGGCCCTGCAACAGCAGCCCGCCGAGGAAGAAGCCCACGCCCTTCATCGCATTCTTGCTGCCCGTGAAGAAGGCCACCCACTTGAAGAGCTGGCCCGAGGCGCTGCCGGCAGTCAGCTTGATCGCCGACTTGCTGGCGGTCTTGGTCAGGTCCTTGGCCACCCCGCAGATGCCCTGTGCCAGCACCACCCAGGCGACCGACGCAGCGGCCGTCCAGGCGGGCGACAACGCCGACAGCAGCAGGAAGCCGGTGATCTGCGTGGCCAGGCCCACCGCCAGCATGCGGGCGATGCCATAGCGCGTGGCCAGCCAGCCGCCGATCAGGTTGGCAGCGACGCCGGCTGCCTCGTACAGCAGGAACAGGAAGGCCAGCGTGAAGGGCGAGTAGCCCAGGCGGTAGAAGTGCAGCAGCACCAGCATGCGCAGCGCGCCGTCGGTGAGGGTGAAGCCCCAGTACGCCGCAGTGACGATGGCGTAGTTGCGGGTGCCGCCGGTCATGGTGTGCGTTGCCCGATCAGATGCCGGTGGCGCGCAGGTGGCAGGCCAGGTCCACCATACGGCAGGCGTAGCCCATCTCGTTGTCGTACCAGGCATAGACCTTCAGCATCGTGCCGTCGGTGACCAGCGTGCTCAGCGCATCGACGATGCCGCTGCGGGTGTCGCGCGCATAGTCGGCGCTGACCAAGGGGCGCTCCTCATAGCCCAGGATGCCGGCCAGCGGCCCCTGCGCGGCTTCGGCAAACAGCCGGTTCACTTCTTCGGCGGTCGTCGCCCGCTTCAGTTCGAACACACAGTCGGTGAGCGAGGCATTCAGCACTGGCGCGCGCACCGCATGGCCGTTCAGCTTGCCCTTGAGCTCCGGGTAGATGAGGGCGATGGCGCTGGCGCTGCCGGTGGTGGTGGGCGCCAAGCTGAGCATCGCACTGCGCGCGCGGCGCAGATCCTTGTGCGGTGCATCGACCATCAGATTGGTGTTGGTCGGGTCGTGGATCGTGGTGATCTGGCCGTGGCGAATGCCGATCCCCTCGTGGACTACCTTCACCACTGGCGCCAGGCAGTTGGTGGTGCACGAGGCCGCCGTGACGATGCGGTGCACTGCCGGCTCGTAGAGCCGATGGTTGATGCCGACCACGATGTTCAGCACATCGCCCACCTTCACCGGCGCGGCGACGATCACCCGCTTGGCGCCGCGGTCGAGGTGGCCCTGCAGCGTCTGCGGCGTCAGGAACTTGCCGGTGCATTCCAGCACCAGGTCAACCCCCAGTTCGCCCCAGGGAATCTCGGCCGGCGTGGCGTGCGACGAGAAGCTCAGGCGCTGCTCGCCGATGCGCAGCGCGTCCTCGCCCTGCGCTTCGATGGCAGCCCGCCAGCGACCCTGCACGCTGTCGAATTCGAGCAGGTGGGCAGTGGCGGCGGCGCCGCCGCGCAGTTCGTTGAGGTGCAGCACCTCCAGGCGGTTGCCGCTGCGTGGGTCGTCCGCGGGGCGTTCGGCGGCACCCATAGCGGCACGCAGCGCCAGGCGGCCGATCCGGCCCATGCCGTTGATGCCGACCTTCATGTTCGAGCGATGCGCAGTTGAATGCGTACTTCAGACGTTTCCAGCATTGTCGAATCATAGTGATTCAAGATGACGGATTCGTGACGCTGGCGGCGTCAGCCGCAAGCGGCTGCCGGTGCGGCCGGCGCCCGCGCCGTCGCGTCATCGCCGCTGGCCGGTGTCAAGCACCAGCACGGCCGCCGCCAAGTCTTCCAGCGCCGTGCCCACCGACTTGAACACCGTGCGTTCCAGTGGGCCTTGCCGTCCGGGCAGGCTGCCGCTGCACAGGTCGGCCAGCGTGCCGTAGCGGCGCGCGGCGTCGAGCACGCCGCGCGACAGCGGACCGAGCAGGTCCCCGCTCTTGCGCAATGCCTCGTCGGTGTCGACGAACAGGCTGGCGCCGGCGAAGCAGTCGTCATCGGCCTCGCGCATCTGCGGCGTGAAGCTGCCGATCAGGTCGAGGTGGCTGCCTGGAGCGAGCCAGCGGCCCTGCACCAGCGGCTCGGTGGCCAGCGTGGCGCAGCTGACGATGTCTGATTGCGCCACCGCCGCGGCCAGATCGCCTTCGGCCGCGGCATCGAAGCCGTCGGCACGCAGGGCGTCGGCCAGCGCCGCCGCCTTGTCCGGCGCGCGCGCCCACACCGCCACATGTTCGATGGGCCGCACCGCGCGATAGGCTTCGGGCAGCACGCGAGCCACCGCGCCCGTGCCCACCACCAGCAGGCGGCGTGCGTCACTGCGGGCGAGGAAGGACGCGGCCAGCGCCGACGCCGCGGCGGTGCGGCGCGTGGTCAGCACGCTGCCATCGATGCAGGACAGGGGCACGCCGGTCAGCGCGTCGAAGAGCAGGTAGCTGGCATGCAATCCGGGCAGCCCGCGCGCCGCATTGCCCGGCGCGATGTTGACGATCTTGACGCCGTAGTGCGGCCGGGCGCTGCGCGGCCGCGACCAGGCCGGCATGATCAGCGAGGTGCAGACACTGCCGTCCGCCTGGCCGATGGCATGGGCCTGCCGCGGCGGCACCTCGCAGCCCTCGGCAAAGGCCCGGTGCAGGGCCGGCACCAGCCGGGCGAAGGGTAGCGCGTCGCGCGTGGCCTGGGTGTCGATCATCTGCATTGCGCTCGGGCCGTGGCCAGCCAAGGCAACAGAGGTGTCGAAATGAAACGCGGATCCATGCCGCAGCATAGCGATGTGTGTGGCAGCGCCGCCGCAGGGCGATGCGGCCCGGTGCATGAAACATGCGAGGAGTTCGAGGAATTTGTGCGCATGCCGCCACTGGCGGCGTGGCGTCACGGCCGATTCGCACCTATGCTCGCCGCACCGCGTGCGCCGGACATTCCACTCATGGGCGAATACCTCCTTTGGTTGCTGGTCGGAACGGGCCTGTGCCTGCTGGTCGGCTGGCAGATACTCGGCCGCCGCGCCGACTCGCTGCGCAACGACGAGCAGGCCGGTCGCGACGCGACGGCACGGGCCGAGTTGCAGCGCCAGGCCGAACTCCGTGCCGAAGACGAACGCCTGGACGCCGAACGCGTCGAGGCCCAGCGCATCGAGGTCGAACGTCAACGCGAGGCCGCCGAACGAGCCGAACGTGAACGTGTTGCCGTCCAGGAAGCCGAGCGTGAGGCTCGACGCCTCGCAGCGGAACAGGCCGCACGCCAAGCCGAAGCCCGGGCCGAGGCGCAGCGTCAGGCGGAACGGCGTGCCGAAGAAGAGCGGCTGGCGGCGCAGCGTGCCGAGGCCGGCCGCCTCGCGGCCGACCTTCGACGCGAAGCCACCGAGCGAGCCGAACGCGAGCGGGTCGCTGCGCTGGAAGCCGAGCGCGAGGTACAGCGACTTGCGGCCGAGCAGGCCGCACAGGCCGCGCGCGAGGCCCAGGCCCGGGCCGAGGCCCTGCGCCTGGCCGAAATACACACCGAGCAGGTACGCGCCGCCGCCGAACGTGCCGAGGCCGAACGCGCCACCGTGCTGCCGCGCCGCACCATCAAGGGCGCGGCGCAGACCCTGGTGCTGGTGGCCGATGACTCCAAGGTCGTGCGCATCAAGACGGGCCGCCTGCTGGCGCAGCACCAGTACCAGGTCGCCTACGCCAACGACGGGCTCGACGCCGTGCAGCAGATGCAGGCCCGCCTGCCCGACGTGGTGATCACCGACGTGGAAATGCCCGGCATGGACGGCTTCGAGCTGACGCGGCAAATCCGCGGCAATGCGCAGACCGCGCAGCTGCCGGTGATCATGATCACCGCCGCCGACGACCGCCATCGCGAGCAGGCCGACTCCGCCGGCGTCAGCGTGCTGCTCGGCAAACCCTACCCGGAAGACGCGCTGATCGCGCACATCCGCTTGGCCATGGGCCAGGATGACGCCATGCCGCTGCGCGCTGCCAGCAGCGCCCACAGCGCGCTCGACGCGCTGGCCTGATCCTCCGCCGCTGTGCGCGGGCCGGCCAGGCCCTGCGCTATGGTGTGGGTCTGCGGGCGCTGGGCCCGGCACCACAACAACCCGACGCAGGAGACCCCCATGCCCGACCGTTCCTCACGCCGCGCTTTCCTGAAGACATCGGGCGCGCTGTCGGCGAGCTCGCTGCTCGGCAGCGGCCTCGGCGGCTGCGCCGCACCGAGCTTCCCGGCGCCGCCACTGAGCACGGCCGAGCAATTGCAGCTCAGTTCGGTGCAGGCGGTGGACGCCATCCGCAGCGGCCGCATCCCGGCGCAGACCTACATGCGCACGCTGATCGCGCGGGCCGAGGCGCTGAAGGACCTGAACGCGCTGATCGTGCTCGACACGGCCGGCGCAATGCAGGCCGCGCAGCGCATCGACGCCATGCGCGATTCGGGCCAGGCGCTGCCGCGCCTGGCCGGGCTGCCCATCGTCGTCAAGGACAACATCAACACCTCGGCGCTGCCCACCACCGGCGGCACCGCGGCACTGCGCGGTGTGCGGCCGAAGCGCAATGCGCCATCGCTGCAGAAGCTGCTCGATGCCGGCGCCATCGTCATCGGCAAGTCCAACCTGCACGAGCTGGCCTTCGGCATCACCAGTACCAATCTCACGCCTTTTGCCGGCGCGGTGAAGAACCCCTACGACCGCACCCGCATTCCCGGCGGCTCGTCGGGCGGCACCGCGGCGGCCATCGCCGCGCGCATCGTGCCGGCCGGTCTGGGCACCGACACCGGCGGCTCGTCACGCGTGCCGGCGGCGCTGTGCGGCATCGTCGGGCTGCGTCCGTCGGTGGGCAATGGCGGCGCACAGCGGCGCTACACCGATACCCACGCGGTGGTGCCGATCAGCCACACCCGCGACACCGTCGGCCCGATGGCCCGCAGCGTGGCCGACATCGCCCTGCTCGATGCGGTGATCACCGGCGCCCCGGTGGCCACCGCCGCGGCGCTGCGCGGCCTGCGCATCGGCGTGCCGGCCTCTTTCTGGGAGGGCATGGATTCGCAGCTGGCGGCGGTGGTCATCAAGGCCGAGGCCCGGCTGGCCAATGCCGGCGTGGTCTTCGTCGATGTCGACCTGCCGGGCCTGCAGGCGCTGAACAACAGCGTGTCCTTTCAGCTGGCGCTGCACGAGCCGATCGCCGACATCCCGGCCTACCTCGCGGCCACCGGCGTGACCGGCATCACCTTGAAGGACATCGCCGCGATGGTGGCCAGCCCCGACGTGAAGGGTGCCTTCGACGCGATCCTGGCAGATGCCTTCGGCAAGGATTACGACGCCGCGCTGCGCGTGCACCGGCCCAAGCTGCAGGCGCTGTATGCCGACTACTTCGCCACCCACCGGCTGGACGCGATGCTGTTCCCGACCACGATCCTGCCGGCGGTGCCCATCGACCTGGCGGCCGGCTCGGGCAAGGTGTCGATCAATGGCGGGCCGCTGGTCGACACCTTCGGCACTTTCATCCGCAACACCGACCCCGGCAGCAATGCTGGCATTCCGGGTCTGTCGCTGCCGGCCGGGTTGACGGCCGGCGGGCTGCCGGTGGGCCTGGAGCTCGACGGGCCGCTGGGCAGTGATGCGCGGCTGATCGCTATCGCGCTGGCCTTCGAAGCCGTGCTTGGCGGCGTGCCGGCGCCGAATCTGTAGTTCAGGCCGCCGCGCGCTCGGCCAGCGTGATGCGGTGCAGCAGCCGCGCGTGGCCGTCGTAGCCGCCGGTGGCGGCATGCAGCACGCAGCGGTTGTCCCAAAGTAGCAGCATGCCGGGCTGCCAGCGGTGGCGGTAGACGAAGTCCTCGCGCACCTGGTGGCGGAACAGCTCCATCAGAAGTGGCTGCGCCTCGGCATCGGCCATGCCGTCGATGCCGATGGTGTAGCCGGGGCTGACGAAGAGCGCGGTGCGGCCGGTTTCCGGATGCACACGCGCGATGGGGTGCAACTGCGTGGCCAGGGCACTGTCGTCGTAGCGGATGGCCATCGAGCGGCCCTTGTCGCGCTCGCCGTACATGCCGTCGCGCGCGTAGCCGCGGCGCGCCGAATGAATGCCCCGCTTGTTCTGCAACAACGCCCTCATCGTCGGCGGCAGCGCATCCCAGGCGGCGTATTGGTTGGCGAACAGCGTGTCGCCGCCGACCGGCGGGATGACGTTGCCGTACAGCACCGTGGCCTGTGGCGGCGTCGGCAGGAAGCTCCAGTCCGAATGCCAGGTTTCGGCAAAGATCTTCGTCTTCTCGTCGGCATCGCGACGCACCTGGGCGATGTGCGGGTGGCCGGGCACGCTGCCGAAGTAAGGATCCACGCCGAAGGGCCCGAGGGTGAACGCGAAGCGCTCCAGATCGTCCAGCGACAAGTCCTGGCCGGGGAAGGCCAGCACCTGGTGCTGCAGCCACGCGGCGCGGAGGGCGGCGACGTGCTGCGGCGTGAGGTCGCGCTTCAGGTCCAGGCCGTGGATGAAGGCGCCGCACGGCGCAACCTGCGGCCGGATGTCGAGCTTCATGTGGAGTCTCCTTCGGTGCCTGCGTCTGCGGCAGGCCGTGCGCACGAGCTACATCGATGCGTCGAGCATCGCCCGGTAGTCCTGCGCCGTGGCGATGCGCGGGTTGGTCTTGTGGCAATGGTCGGCCAGCGCGCCTTCGATGATGCGCTCGAACCCCTCGCGCTGCACGCCCATCGCGGCCAGCCCGGTGGGCAGGCCCAGGCGCTGGTTCATCGCGCGGATGGCGTCGGGGACCTCATCCCCCTTCGCCAGGCCCATGGCCTGCGCCATGCGGTCGAGGCGGCGTTCCTTTTTCATCGACTCGGCGCTGGCATTGAAGCGGATGACAGCCGGCAGGAACATCGCATTCAACGTGCCGTGGTGCAGCTTCGGGTTGACGCCGCCCAGCGAATGGCTCAGCGAGTGCACGCAGCCCAGCCCCTTCTGGAAGGCCAGCGCGCCCTGGGCCGAGGTGCTCATCATCTGCAGTCGCGCGTCGCGGTCCTGGCCATCGCGCGTGGCGCGTTCGATGTGCGCCCAGCCGCGGCCCAGGCCGTCCAGCGCAATGCCGTCGGCCGGCGGGTTGTAGGGCGGCGCCATGAAGGTTTCCATGCAGTGCGCGATCGCGTCCATGCCGGTGGCGGCGGTCAGCAGCGGCGGCAGCCCGAACGTGAGTTCCGGGTCGCAGATCGCTGCCTTGGGCATCAGGAACCAGGAGTGGAAGCCCACCTTGCGCCCGTCGTCGAGGATGATGATCGCGCCGCGCGCCACCTCGCTGCCGGTGCCGGCAGTCGTGGGCACGGCGATCAGCGGCACGCAGGCCTCGGTGATCAACGGGGCGCCGCCTTCGATGGTGGCGTAGGTCTTCAGTGGCCCCGGGTGGCGCGCGGCGATGGCCGCGCCCTTGGCGCAGTCGATCGAGGAACCACCGCCCACCGCGATCAGCCCGTCGCAGCCCCGTTGCTGGAACAGTGCAACGGCTTCGCGCACCGCACCCTCGTTGGGGTTGGGCGGCGTGCCGTCGTAGACCGCGCCGCGCATCTCGACGGGCAGTGCGTCCAGCACCTGCTGCAGCACGCCGGCCGCGCGCACGCCGGCGTCGGTGACGATCAGCGGCTTCCTGATGCCGACACGCTCGCACTCGCCGGCCAGCAGCTTGCGCGCGCCATGTTCGATCTGGATTTGCGTGAGGTAGGTGATTAGTGCCATAGAACGGTCCTCAGACGAAGCGGAAGGACACGGCGCCCAGCGGCCCGTAGTCGGCATGGAAGTTGTCGCCCGCTACTGCGGTGGCCGGGCGCGTGAAGGAGCCGCAGAGGATCACCTCGCCGGCATGCAGCTGCTCATCGTATGGTGCGATCTTGTTGGCCAGCCAGGCCACGCCGTTGCCCGGGTGGTTCAGCACCGCAGCGGCCAGGCCGGTCTCCTCGATCACGCCGTTCTTGAACAGCATCGCGCCCACCCAGCGCAGGTCGACGTCGTTCGGCCGCACCGGCCGGCCGCCGAGCACGATGCCGGCATTGGCGGCAAAGTCGCTGATGGTGTCGAACACCTTGCGCGGCGCCTTGGTCTCGCGGTCGAACTGCTCGATGCGCGCGTCGATGATCTCGATCGCCGGGCTGACGTAGTCGGTAGCCGAGAGCACATCGAACAGCGTCACGCCCGGGCCTTTGAGCGGCTTGCCCAGGATGAAGGCGAGCTCGACCTCGATGCGCGGTGCAATGAAGCGGCTCACCGGGATGTCACCGCCGTTGGTGAAGAACATGTCGTCCATCAGCGGTGCGAAGTCGGGCTCGTCGATCTGGCTGGACTGCTGCATCGCGCGTGAGGTCAGGCCGATCTTGTGGCCCTTGATCACCCGACCGTCGGCCAGCTCCAGTGCCACCCAGGCGCGCTGGATGGCATAGCCGTCCTCGATGCTCATGCCGGGATAACGCTTCGAGAAGTGGCGCAGCGGCATGCGCGACTTGCGTGCGTCGTAGAGCTCGTGCGCCAGCGCGGCAATGGTCTGCGGGTCGAGGCTGCTGCTCATTTCTTCGCGAACAGTGGATGCAGGTTGCCGAGCTTGGCGTCGAAGACCTCGTGGCCTTCGTCGATCTGCAGCGTCAGGCCCACCGGCCGGGCGGCGAGCAGCGGCGCGAGTTCCTCACGCACCACGGCCGACAGCGCCTCGCCGATGGACTGGTGCACCGCGGCGCTGCGGCCCCGCGCCATGCGCACGTTGAAGTAGATGAAGCCATGGTCGCCGCTGCCGTCGGCCACCGCGTAGTGTGCGGCCGGATAGGCCAGCACGCGCGTGCCGCCGGTGGGGAAGACCTGCGCGCCCTGCTCGTCGCGCACCGACAGCATCGCGTCGGCCAACTTGCGGCACAAGCGCGACAGGTCGGCCTGCGCCTCGAGTTGCGGGGTGTAGAGCATCACCAGGTGGGGCATGTCAGTACCGCCCGGCCGTTCCAAAGGTACTGAGCGCCCCCTCGGGGGGCAGCGAACGAAGTGAGCGTGGGGGCTTCATGATCAGAGTCTCGTCGAGATGTGGGTGTAGCCCTCGGCCGTCGAGGCTACAGGCCTGGGAATGGCGCGGCCGTCCTGAGGCGTCACCGGCAGCAGCACGTTGATCTGCCCGGTGCCGCTGGCGCCGAAGTAGGGCGTGACCACTTCGGCCGGCGCATCGTAGTCGCTCCAGCCCAGCGCGCCGAGCAGCATCGCGGTGTCGTGCATGAAGCCTTCGCCGTGGCCCTTGGCGGCGTACTCGGGCAGCATCTCGCAGAAGGCTTTCCATTCGCCCGCCTGCCACATGCGGATGACCTCGTGGTCCAGGTGCTCCAGGAAGGGACTCCAGATCCGAAAGGCGAACTCCGGCGCCAGGCCGTTCTGCGCAAAGCGGTGGGAAAGCGACCCGCTGGCGAAGAAGGCCACCGTCCCGTCGTAATGCGCCTCCACCGCCTGGCGGAAGGCCCAGCCCAGGCGCGCGCTGTCGTTCAGGTAGTGCGCCATGCACAGCGCCGACACCGACACCACCTTGAAGTGCTGATCGGTGTTCATGTAGCGCATCGGCACCAGCGTGCCGTACTCCGGGCCAAGCGTGGTGCGGTCGTGGGCGAGCGTCTCGACGCCCATGTCGTTTGCCGCCTGTGCCAGCAGCTGGCCGAGCGCCGGGTTGCCAGGGAACTCGTAGCCCAGGTTGCTGATGAAGTGCGGCAACTCGTTGCTGGTGTACAGCCCCTTGAAGTGCGGCGCGCAGTTCAGGTGGTAGTTGGCGTTGACCAGCCAATGCGTGTCGAAGACGACGATGGTGTCCACGCCCAGTTCGCGACAGCGTCGGCCGATCTCGACATGGCCGTCGATCGCATCCTGCCGCGTGCCCTGGCGCGGGCCGGGCAGTTCGCTCAGGTACATCGACGGCACGTGGGTGATCTTCGCGGCCAGTGCCAGCTTGCCCATGCTCAGACTCCCCAGTGTGGAATGTGGTGCGAACCCAAGGACACCGCCACGTTCTTCGGCTCGAGGAAGACCTCGTAGCTCCAGGTTCCGCCCTCGCGCCCCGTGCCGCTGGCCTTGGTGCCGCCGAAGGGCTGGCGCAGGTCGCGCACGTTCTGGCTGTTGACGAAGCACATGCCGGCCTCGATGGCTGCGGCCACGCGGTGCGCGCGGCCGATGTCCTGGCTCCAGACGTAGCTCGACAGGCCGTAGGGGATGTCGTTGGCTTGCACAACGGCATCGGCCTCGTCGTCGAAGGGGATCAGGCAGGCGACGGGGCCGAAGATCTCCTCCTGCGCGATGCGCATCGAGTTCTTCACGTCGGCGAAGACCGTCGGCCGCACGAAGTTGCCCTGGCGGAAAGCGCCGGGCAGCTCGGGCGCGTCCAGCCCGCCGGTCAGCAGCGTCGCGCCTTCCTTGGGGCCGAGTTCGATGTAGCTGCGTACCTTGGCCAGGTGCTGCGGGCTGATCATCGGGCCGACGATCGTCTTCTCGTCCATCGGGTCGCCGACCGCGATGCGCTTGGCGCGCTCGGCGAAGCGCTCGACGAAGCGCGGGTAGATCGACTTTTGCACCAGGATGCGGCTGCCGGCGGTGCAGCGCTCGCCGTTGTTGCTGAAGATCATGAACAGCGCGGCGTCGAGCGCGCGCTCGAAGTCCGCGTCGTCGAAGACCACGAAAGGGCTCTTGCCGCCCAGTTCCATGCTGAACTTCTTCAGCCCCGCGCTCTTCACGATGCGTTGGCCGGTGGCGGTGGAGCCGGTGAAGGAGATCGCACGCACGTCGGGGTGTGCGCACAACGGCTCGCCGGCGTCTTTGCCGGTGCCGTGCACGATGTTGAGCACGCCCTTGGGCAGCCCGGCCTCGGTGGCCAGTTCGCCGAAGCGCGATATCGACAGCGGCGACAGCTCGCTCATCTTCAGCACCGCGGTGTTGCCGAAGGCCAGGCAGGGCGCGATCTTCCAGGTGCCGGTCATGAAGGGCACGTTCCACGG
>JAGTRL010000045.1 GCA_018261815.1 Pseudomonadota bacterium | reverse complement strand
TCGGCGGTTGCATCTGCCGACGATTTTGGTTCCGGCACGCGCTTGGTGGCGCTTCACGTCGGCTACGTCGACATGAGCCTGCACCGGAACAGCCTGCCGGCCCTGCGGGCCGCCGCATCGGCCGTCAGCCGATCCGGCCGAGCAGAAGGTACTCCATGAGTCCCTTCTGCACGTGCAAGCGATTCTCAGCCTCGTCCCAGACCACCGATTGCGGGCCGTCGATGACATCGGCGGCGACTTCTTCGCCGCGGTGGGCCGGCAGGCAGTGCATGAACAGCGCCTCGGGCCTGGCCGCGGCCATCATCTCGGCGTCGACGCACCAGTCGGCAAAGGCCTTCTGCCGCGCCTGGTTCTCGGCCTCGTAGCCCATGCTGGTCCACACGTCGGTGGTCACCAGGTCGGCGCCGCGGCAGGCATCCATGGGGTTCTTGAAGACCTTGTAGCAATCGCGCCGCGAGATGCCGGCCACGGCGGGGTCGACCTCGTAGCCGCCGGGTGTGCTGACATGCACGGTGAAGCCCAGGATCTCGGCGGCCTGCAGCCAGGTGTTGGCCATGTTGTTGCCGTCGCCCACCCAGGCCACCACCTTGCCCTGAATCGCGCCACGCTGCTCGATGTAGGTGTAGATGTCGGCCAGGATCTGGCAAGGGTGGTACTCGTTGGTCAGGCCGTTGATCACCGGCACGCGCGAATGCGCCGCGAAGGCGGCGATCTTGGCCTGTTCGTAGGTGCGGATCATGACCAGATCGACCATGCGGCTGATGACGCGCGCGGAATCCTCGACCGGCTCGGCGCGACCGAGCTGGCTGTCGCCGGTGGTCAGGTGCACCACCGAGCCGCCCATCTGGTACATGCCGGCCTCGAAGCTGACGCGGGTGCGCGTGCTGGCCTTCTCGAAGATCATGGCCAGCGTGCGATCGGCCAGCGGCTGGTACTTCTCGTAGTTCTTGAAGCGCGTCTTGATGGTGCGCGTGCGCTCGAACAGGTAGGCGTACTCCTCGGCGCGCAGGTCCTTGAATTGCAGGTAGTGCTTCATCAGCGAGTGCCCGGGCTTCATGCGCCTTCGGCCAGGAAGGCGCGGATCAGCGGGCACAGGATGGCGACGATCTGCGCTGCCTCGTCGGCCGACAGGATCAGCGGCGGCACCAGACGGATGACTTTGTCGGCGGTGACGCTGAGCATCAGCCCGGCCCCGGCCGCACGCTGCAGCAGCACGCCGCAAGGCCTATCGAGCTCGATGCCCAGCATCAGGCCCTGGCCGCGCACCTCGACCACGCCGGCCACGCCCTTCAACTCGCGCTCCAGGCCGGCCTTCAGCGCCGCGCCGACGGCGGCGGCATTGGCCATCACGCCGTCCTCGACCATGATGCGCAGCGTCTCGACGCCGGCGCGCATGGCCAGCGGGTTGCCGCCGAAGGTGGTGCCGTGGTTGCCGGGGCCGAGCACGTTCTTCGCCTTCGGGCCGACGACCACGGCGCCTACCGGCACGCCCGAGCCCAGCCCCTTGGCCAGCGGCATCACGTCGGGCCGGATGCCGGCCCACTGGTGGGCGAACCACTTGCCGGTACGGCCGATGCCGCACTGCACCTCGTCCAGCATCAGCAGCCAGTTCTTCTGGTCGCACAGCTTGCGAATGCCCTGCAAGTAGTCCCAGCGCGACGGGTGGATGCCGCCTTCGCCCTGGATGGTCTCCAGAAACACGGCCACCACGTTCGGATTTTCGCGGGCCACGCGTTCCACCGCGGCCAGATCGTTCAGCGGCACGCGCACGAAACCCTCGACCAGCGGGCCGAAACCGGCCTGCACCTTGGGGTTGGCGGTGGCCGACAGCGTGGCGATCGAGCGGCCATGGAAGGCGCCTTCGTAGACGATGACCTCGGGGCGCTCGATCCCGCGGTCATGGCCGTACTTGCGCGCGATCTTCAACGCGCCTTCGTTGGCCTCCAGGCCCGTGCTGCAGAAGAACACCGCGTCCAGCCCGGACAACTCGCACAGCTTCGCGGCCAGCTGCTCCTGCAGCGGCACCTCGTAGTAGTTGGAGCTGTGGATCAGCTTGCCGATCTGTTCCTGCAGCGCCGGCACCAGCTTCGGGTGCGCATGGCCCAGCGTGTTGACGGCAATGCCGCCCAGCCCGTCCAGGTACTTGCGGCCTTCGCTGTCCCAGACCCAGCAGCCTCGGCCGTGGCTCAGCGCGATCGGCAGCCGCCCGTAGGTATTCATCACGTGCGGCATCGGCGAGACAACGGCGGAGTCTGGAGCGTTCATCGAGGGTCCTCGGGCTGCAGAAGTGGAAGATAAATGAAAAAGAGCCTGCGATGCAGGCTCTTGATGCAGACGACCTTCGGGTCGCTGGGTCAGGCCGACAACGCCTTCAGCTTCGCCGAAAGGCGGCTCTTGTGTCGCGCGGCTTTGTTCTTGTGGAACAGGCCCTTGTCGGCGATGGAATCGATGACGCTCTGCGCCGACTTGTACAGGTCGGTGGCCTTGGCCTTGTCGCCCGTGAGGACGGCCTTCTGCACATTCTTGATGGCGGTGCGGAACTTCGAGCGCAGCGAAGTGTTGGCGGCGTTCAGCTTCACGTCCTGGCGCGCGCGCTTGCGTCCCGAGGCGAGGCGGACGGTCTTCTTCTTGGCTTTGGTCGATGTGGCCATGCTTCAGCTCAAACGTGAGGTGCAAAGCCGATAAGTATAGCACCAGAGGCCTGGCCCGGCCAGGCCTCTGGGGTATGCCTGCCTATAATCTTGCTGCTGCCCCAGGACCATCGCGTCTTGCCGTTGCGCCAGCGATGAACCTGCTCAAGGCCGCCTCCACCGTTTCCCTGCTCACGCTGGCCTCCCGCGTCACCGGGTTGTTGCGCGAGCAGTTGATTGCCGCGGCTTTCGGTGCCAGCGCCGCCACCGACGCCTTCAACGTCGCCTTCCGCATCCCCAACCTGCTGCGCCGGCTGTTTGCCGAAGGCGCCTTCTCGCAGGCCTTCGTGCCGATCCTGGCCGACACCCGTGAGCGCCACGGCGATGAGACCACCCACCAACTGATCGACGCGGTGGCCAGCGTGCTGGCCTGGGCGCTGCTGGTGACCTGCATCGTCGGCATGATCGGTGCGCCGGTGCTGGTGTGGCTGATCGGCTCCGGCCTGGCCGAGTTCGACCTGGCGGCGACCATGACGCGCTGGATGTTTCCCTACATCGCCTTCATGTCGATGGTGGCGCTGTCGGCCGGCATCCTCAACACCTGGAAGCGTTTTGCCGTGCCGGCGGCCACGCCGGTGCTGCTGAACCTGGCGGTCATTGCCGCCGCCTGGTGGGGCGCGCCGCTGTTCGTCCGCTGGGGGTTGAACCCGGTGCTGGCGCTGGCGGCCGGCGTGATGTTCGGCGGGGCGTTGCAAGCGGCGATCCAGATTCCGGCGCTGCGCGCCATCGGTTGCATGCCGCGCTTTGCCATGGGCTGGACGTCGCTGAAGGCCGCCTGGCATCATCCCGGTGTGCATCGCGTGCTCAGGCGGATGGCGCCGGCCTTGCTGGGCGTTTCGGTGGCGCAGATTTCGTTGCTCATCAACACCCAGATCGCCTCGCACGTGGGCGTCGGAGCGGTGTCCTGGCTGACCTATGCCGACCGGTTGATGGAGTTCCCGACCGCGCTGCTTGGCGTGGCGCTGGGCGTGGTGCTGCTGCCGCAGCTGTCCGCAGCCCAAGCGCGCGACGATACGCAGGCCTATTCGGACATGCTCGACTGGGGCCTGCGCATGCTGGTGCTGCTGGCGCTGCCCTGTGCGGTGGCGCTGATCGTCTTCCCCAAGGCGCTGGTGGCGGTGCTGTTCCACTATGGCCAGTTCCAGCCGCAGGACGTGACCCAGACCACGCGTGCGCTGATGGGCTATGGCGTTGGCCTGATGGGGCTGGTCGGCGTCAAGGTGCTGGCGCCGGGCTTCTATGCGCGCCACGACATCCGTACGCCGGTGCGAATCGCCATCATCGTGCTCGTCGCCACGCAGGCGATGAATGCCCTGCTCGTGCCCCAGTTGGGCCATGCCGGGCTGGCGCTGTCGATCGGCCTGGGCGCCCTGGTCAACGCAGGTTGGCTGCTGATCGGCCTGCGCCGCGCCAAGGTCTACCTACCGCTGCCGGGCTGGGGCCTGTTCGTGCTTCGGGTGGTGCTGGCCTGCACCGCGCTGGGCGCGATGCTGGCCTGGGCCGGCCAAGCCATCGACTGGATCGGGCTGCAGGCACATTGGGGTCTGCGTGCCGGCTGGATGGCGGCGGTGCTGGGCGGTGCGGCGTTGCTGTACTTCAGCATCCTGCTGGCCAGCGGCCTGCGCCCGGCGCACTTCCGGCGCCGGGCCTGACCGATACACTCTGGCCATGAGCGACACCCTGCGCTTCGAGGTGCCCACCGCGCTGCAGTACTTTGCCTCGCTGGTGGCCGAGGACGAGGGCTTCGCGCTGCTCGAGGCCGCCATCGCGGTGGCGCAGGACGAATACCCGCGCCTGGATCCGCAGGGCGTGCTGGCCCAGGTGGACGCGCTGGCCGACCGGCTCAAGCGCCGCATTCCGGCCGATGCGGTGGTGCTGCAGAAGCTGCGTTTCCTGAACCGCTACTTCTTCCAGGACCTGGGTTTTGCCGGCAACGTCAACAACTACTACGACCCGCGCAACAGCTACCTGCACGAGGTACTGGCCATGCGCCGCGGCATCCCCATCACGTTGGCGCTGCTCTACGCCGAGCTGGCAACGCAGATCGGCCTGAGCGCCCGCGGCGTGTCCTTCCCGGGGCATTTCCTGGTGAAGCTGCGCGCCGGCAAGGGTGAGGTGGTCATCGACCCGCTGACCGGACAGTCACTGTCGCGCGCCGAGCTGGAAGAACGCCTGCTGCCCTACCGCCGCTCGCGCGGTCTGACCGGCGACTTCGAAGTGCCGCTGGGCCTGTTCCTGCAGGCGGCGCCGCCGCGCGACGTCATCGCTCGGCTGCTGCGCAACCTGAAGGAGATCCACCGCACCGCAGAGGACTGGCCGCGTCTGCTGGCGGTGTGCGAGCGGCTGGTGGTGCTGCTGCCGCAGGCCTGGGAGGAGCGGCGCGACCGCGGCCTCGCGCGGGCCGAACTGGGTCAGGACGAAGCCGCCGCGCAGGACCTGCTGGCCTACCTGAAGCACATGCCGCAGGCCGACGATGCGCAAGCGCTGCGCGAGCGCTTGCGCGGCCTGGCCGATGGCCGACACGGCCCCTTGCATTGACGCTGCCGTCGGGGCTGCCGGCCGCCGACATGGCTCCGCCCCCTAAAATCCCGAGGCATGCCAGACCCCACACGGCGATGAAGCAGATCCCGCTGGCGATCGGCCCGGATCCGCTGCCCACCCTCGACTCTTACCTGACCAGTGCCAATGCCGCGGCGGTGGCGCACCTGCGTGCGTTCGATATGTCGGCGGCGCCGGTGTATCTGTGGGGCCCGCCCGGCAGCGGCAAGAGCCATCTGCTGCGGGCGCTGGTCAACGCGCGCCAGGCCGCCGGTGAGCATGCCGGCAGCTTCGATGCCGCCGACCCGGCGCCCTGGCTGCTGCAGCCGTGCTGGAGCCTGGTGGTGGTGGACCGCTGCGAGCTGCTCGATGCCCAGCGGCAGCAGGCCGCCTTCGCGCTCTTTGTGCAGGCCGGCGAAGCCGGCGTGCAATGGGCCGCGGCCGGCCGCGTGCCGCCGGTGGACCTGGCCCTGCGCGACGACCTGCGCACGCGCCTGGCCTGGGGCCATGTGTTTGCGCTACAGCCCACCAGCGAGAACGAAACCCGCGCGGCACTGCGCCGCGAGGCCGACCGGCGCGGCATCTTCCTGCCCGACGAGGTGATGGACTACCTGCTCACGCGCGCGGCCCGCGACCTGGGCACGCTGATGCAGCTGCTCGACCGCATGGACCGCTTCGCGCTGGCGCGCCAGCGGCCATTGACCGTGCCGCTGCTGCGTCAGATGCTGCAGGAAGACGCGGTCGAGGCCGGGGCCCAGTCATGAACCTGACGCTCTTCGACCTGGACGGCACGCTGCTGGCGATCGATTCCGACCATGCCTTCGGCGAGTTCATGGTGCGCCTGGGCTGGGCTGACGGCGAGGATTTCCGCCGCACCAACGATCAGTTCTATGCGCAGTACCAGGCCGAGAAGCTGGACGTCGATGCCTACATCCGCTTCGCCACTTCGGCCTGGCGCGAGCGCACGGCGCAGGAGCAGGCCGCGGCCAGCCAGCGCTTCATTGACGAGATGATCCGCCCGGCCGTCCACGATGCGGCCCGCGCGCTGCTGCGCCGCCATGTCCAGGCCGGCGACCGGGTGGCCATCGTCACCGCCACCAACGAGTTCATCACCCGGCCCATCGCCACGCTCTTCGGCGTGGATCAACTCATCGCCACCGAACTGCAGCGCGACGCCGCTGGGCGCGTCACGGGCGAAGTGCAGGGCGTGCCGGCCTACCGCGAAGGCAAGGTCACGCGGGTGCAGCAGTGGCTGGCGCGCCAGGGCCTGGCCTGCGAAGACTTCGAGCGCATCACCTTCTACAGCGATTCCACCAACGACCTGCCTCTGCTCGAGCGCGTCAGCCACCCGGTGGCGACCAACCCCGCGCCGGCGCTGGAACGCATCGCCGACGAGCGCGGCTGGCCCATCCTCAGGCTCTTTGCATGATCAAGAAATTCATCAACCGCCTGCTCGGCAAGAGCCCCGCCGCCGCTGTGCCCGCGGTGCCGCTGGGCAAACGCGTCGAGGTCGGCGCAACCGAGCACGGCATCGACCAGGGTCTGCTCGACGACTATGCCGTGCGCGTGGTGCGCACGCTCAAGGAGGCCGGGCACCAGGCCTACATCGTCGGCGGCGCGGTGCGCGACCTGCTGGTCGGGCTGCGGCCCAAGGACTTCGATGTCGCCACCGACGCCACGCCCGAGCAAGTGAAGGCGCTGTTCCGCCGCGCCTTCATCATCGGCCGGCGCTTTCGCATCGTGCACGTGATCTTCGGCCGCGGCCGCGACCACGAGGTGATCGAGGTCTCGACCTTCCGCGCGCTGCTCGACTCCGCCGCGGCGGACCAGGTCAGCGGCAACGAGAAGACGTCGAAGCAGGAGCTCAGCGGCAAGACGCATGTGGTCGACGCCAGCGGGCGGGTGCTGCGCGACAACGTCTGGGGCCCGCAGATCGAGGACGCGGCGCGGCGCGATTTCACCGTCAACGCGCTGTACTACGACCCGACCGAACAGATCGTCGTCGACTACCACCATGGCTTCAAGGATGCGAAGAAGCGCGTACTGCGCATGATCGGCGACCCGGCCGCGCGCTACCGCGAGGATCCGGTGCGCATCATCCGCGTGGTGCGCTTCGCCGCCAAGCTGGGCTTCGCCATCGACCCGAAGACGCAGGCGCCGATCAAGGAGATGGCTGCTCTGCTGGCCAACGTGCCGGCCTCGCGCCTGTTCGACGAGATGATCAAGCTGCTGCAGACCGGCCATGCGCTCAAGAGCTTGGACGAATTGCGCAAACAGGGTCTGCAGCGAGGCGTGTTCCCAATCCTGGACGCGCTGCTCAACCCGAGCCAGCGCCATGAGGCGCGCGAGCGCTTCGTCAACCTGGCGCTGGCCGACACCGATCGGCGCGTCGCGGAGGGCCTGGCGGTGGCGCCGAGCTTCATGCTGGCCTGCCTGTTGTGGCACGAGGTGGTGGAGCGCTGGAACGCCTTGCAGGCCGCCGGCGAGGCGCCTTTCCCGGCGCTGCAGCAGGCGGTGGATGCGGTCTTCGACGCACGCATCGGCGACATCTCCGGCCGCGGCAAGCTGGCGGCCGACATGCGCGAGATCTGGCTGATGCAGCCGCGCTTCGAGCGGCGCAGCGGTAACACGCCGCGTGCGCTGGTCGAGCAACCGCGCTACCGCGCCGGCTACGACTTCCTGCGCTTGCGCGCCGATGCGGGCGAGATCGACAGCGAACTGGCTGAATGGTGGGAAGACTTCGCCCTCGGCGACGAGGACGAGCGCGTGGCCCTGCTCAAGGCCGTGCGCGAGCAGCAGCAGCCGCCGCGCCGCGTGGCGGCAGCGCGACCCGCTGCGCCCGCGGCGGGTGCACCCCTCGCCGAGGCCGAGCCGGCTGACGAGGCCGCGCCACGCAAGCGCCGCCGCCGCCGGCGCAAGCCCGGCGGTGCGGCGGGTAGCGATGCCGGCCCCGCCGGCGCGGCGCCAGCGCAGCCGGACTGAGCATGACTGCACCAGTGCGCGCCTTCGTTGGCGTGGGCGCGAACCTGGGCGATGCGCTGGCCACGGCGCGCGCCGCGCTGCAGGCCCTGGGTCGGTTGCCCGACACGCGCTTGGTGGCCTGTTCGTCGCTGTACCGCAGCGCGCCGGTCGAGGCGTCGGGGCCGGACTTCATCAACGCCGCGGCCGAGCTGCTCACCACGCTGCCGGCGCTTGCGCTGTTGCACCGGCTGCAGGCCATCGAGCAGGAGTTCGGCCGCCTGCGCAGCGTGCGCAACGCACCGCGCACGCTGGACCTCGATCTGCTGGTCTACGGTGATGGGGTGCTCAGCAGCGACGAGCTGACCCTACCGCACCCGCGAGCCCATCTGCGCGCCTTCGTGCTGCTGCCATTGTCCGAGATCGACCCGCGGATCAGCCTGCCGGGCCTGGGGCCGATTGCGCCGTGGCTTGCACGCGCAGCCGACCAGGCCATCGACAAAGTGGCCGCTGGCTGACGGCGCGAACCGGGCCGGCACCTACAATCGCGCCGCCGCGAGCACAGAGGTTGCGCCAGCGGGGAGACAAGAACATGTTCTTTGCCAAGCTGCTGCCACGCGAGGGCAACTTCTTCGAGCTATTCGACCAGCACGCGGCCTTCATCACGCAGGCCGCGCGGGCCTTCATGCAGTTGATCGAGAACTACGACGATCCACAACGGCGTGAGCGCCACGCGGCCGAGGTCGATGCCGCCGAGCGTGCGGCCGATCGCGTGACGGCTGAAGTCAATCGCCTGCTGCACAAGACCTTCATCACGCCGATCGGGCGCGAGCAGATCCACGGGCTGATCAACGGCATGGACGACATCGTCGACCTGCTGCAGGACGCCACCGAAACGATGTCGCTGTACGACGTGCGCAAGCTCACCGAGGACGTGCTGCGTCTGGGCGAGATCAGCGCCAAGTGCTGTGAGCGCGTGCAGCATGCGGTGTCGTTGATGCCGAAACTCAGCCACCCTGACGTGGCCGAAGCGGCCATCAAGACGTGCGAGGAGATCGACAAGCTTGAATCCGATGCCGACCGGGTGATGCGCTCGGCGATGTCCAAGCTGTTCCGCGAAGAGAACGACGTGCGCGAGCTGATCAAGTTGAAGGCCATCTACGAGCACCTGGAGTCGATCTCCGACCGGTGCGAGGACGTGGCCAACATGATCGAAGGCGTGGTGCTCGAGAACTCCTGAGCTCAGCCCGCCAGATGCAAAGCCTCCAGATCGGCTTCTGGGTCGTCGCGCTGCTGGTGCTGCTGGCACTGGTCTTCGACTTCATGAACGGCTTCCACGACGCGGCGAACTCCATCGCCACGGTCGTCTCCACCGGCGTGCTGCGGCCGCAGACGGCCGTGCTGTTTGCCGCCTTCTTCAATGTCGTGGCCATCTTCGTCTTCCAGCTGAAGGTGGCGGCCACCGTCGGCAAGGGCATCGTCGAACCCGACGTGGTGGACCAGTACGTGGTCTTCGGTGCGCTGATCGGCGCCATCAGCTGGAACCTGGTGACTTGGTGGTACGGCATCCCCTCCAGTTCATCGCATGCGCTGATCGGCGGCATCGTCGGCGCCACCATCGCCAAGGCCGGCGCCGGCAAGCTGGTTTTGGCAGGCGTGTTCAAGACCGTGGCCTTCATCGTGGTGTCGCCGGTGCTGGGCTTCCTGCTCGCCGGCCTGTTGATGGTGGCGGTGTCGTGGATCTGCCGCCGCAGCTCGCCGCTGCGTGTGGACAACTGGTTCCGAAGGCTGCAGCTTGTCTCTGCCGGTCTGTATTCGCTGGGCCACGGCGGCAACGACGCGCAGAAGACCATCGGCATCATTTGGATGCTGCTCATCGCCTCCGGCGCGTCCGCGGCCACCGACACCATGCCACCCAGCTGGGTGATCTGGACTTGCTACCTGGCCATCGGCGCGGGCACGTTGTTCGGTGGCTGGCGCATCGTCAAGACCATGGGCCAGCGCATCACCAAGCTCAAGCCGGTGGGCGGCTTCTGCGCCGAGACCGGTGGGGCGATGACGCTGTTCCTGGCCACCGCGCTGGGCATCCCGGTGTCGACCACCCACACCATCACCGGGGCCATCGTCGGTGTCGGCGCGGTGCGCAATGCGTCCAAGGTGCGCTGGGGCGTGGCCGGCAACATCGTCTGGGCCTGGGTGCTGACCATCCCGGCCAGCGCCTTCGTCGCCGCGGTCTTCTACTACGTCGGCCGAGTGCTGTTCTAGGGCCGGTCGGCCGATTGCTCCAGCTGCCATTCGAAGAAGCGCTGGCCGCTGAAGGCCACCGTGCCCATCAGCACGCTGGAGCCGACCAGCAGCGCGATGATCACGCCCAGCACTGGAGCCCAGCCGGTGGCCTGCGGCGGCTGGCCTGGGTTGTGGCGGACCGCCCACTTGTCGTCGGGTGTCAGCCCGTAGACGATGGCCGAGAGCATGGCCGCTGACAACGCCAGCCCGAGCAACGGGATCAACACCCAGGCCACGCGGTCATCCTGGCCGAAGGCGCGCATGCGCTGCACGCCGGCCAGGCCCAGTAGCGTGGGCAGCGGGTAGAGCCAGGCGATCAGGTCGCGCCAACCATGCAGGTAAAAGCGGTGCGCTCCGAAGGCGCCACCGATCACCGCCAGCCAGGTGGCCAGCGTCTTGGATCGTGGCCGCTTCACGCGGCACCGCCCGGCGCCGCGCTGCCGGCGCCCAGCGGCCGCTGCATCAGCACCACGTCCAGCCAGCGCCCGAACTTCCAGCCCACGGATTGCAGCAGACCGCAACGCTCGAAGCCCAGCGCCTGATGTACACCGACTGAAGCCGCGTTGGCGCTGTCGCCGATCACCGCCAGCATCTGGCGTGCACCGGCTGCCTGGCAGCGGGCCACCAGTTCGGCCAGCAGCACGCGCCCGAGTCCGCGGCCCTGGGCCTCGGGGTGCAGGTAGATCGAGTCCTCGACGCTGAAGCGGTACGCCGGCCGTGGGCGGAAGTGGTTGGCGTAGGCATAGCCCAACAGCTGCCCGTCCTGCTCGGCCACCAGCCAGGGCAGGCCTTTGGCGAGCACGTCATCGCGGCGGCGCGCCATCTCGGCCAGGTCCGGCGCTTCCAGCTCGAAAGTGCCGGTGCCCAGGGTGACCGCCAGCGCGTAGATGTCACGGATGGCGCCGACGTCGGCCAGCGAGCTCGGGCGCACGAGCAGGGGAGCGGTTTGCATGCAGGGTGACGGTCGACCAAAGCTTGAGTTTATAATGCTCGGTTTCCGAAGCTGGCTGCGCCGCCCCCCGGCGCGACGGTCCTGCGGCAGGCTGGTGTTGCCGGGGCCGGTGGGCTCTCCCGGCGCGGCTTGTGATACTCACTGAAGGATTTCCCATCATGGTCGTCATTCGACTGGCTCGCGGTGGCGCCAAGAAGCGCCCGTTCTACAACATCGTGGTCTCCGACTCGCGCGAGCGCCGCGACGGCCGCTTCATCGAGCGCGTGGGCTTCTACAACCCGATGGCCTCCGGTGGCGAGCAGCCGCTGCGCGTGTCCATCGACCGCGTCAGCTATTGGGCTGGAGTGGGTGCCAAGCTGTCACCCACTGTTTCGCGCCTGGTCGACCAGGCCAAGACGGCCGCCTGAAGCCCGCTGGGTGGTTGCCGCGTCGGACCCGTCGGCGTCGGACGCCGCGTTTCCCGCTGACGCGATTGAAGTCGCCCGCGTGCTTGACGCCTGGGGCATCAAGGGTTGGATCCGGGTCCAACCCTATGCCAAGGACCCGCAGGCGCTGTTTTCCTCAAGGCGCTGGTTCCTGCGCCCCCCTGAAGCCCGCCCCGGGCGTGCGGCACGCGAGGCCACTGCCACGCTGCCGACGCTGCTGCGCATCGCCGAGGCCCGCGAGCATGGCGACGACGTGGTGGCGTCGGTGCGAGACATCACCGACCGCAGCGCGGCCGAGGCGCTGCGCGGCGCCCGAATCTTCGTCCCCCGCAGCAGCTTTCCCACCGCCGGCAGCGACGAGTTCTACTGGGTCGACCTGATCGGTCTGCAGGTCTTCAACCGCGAAGGCGTGCTGCTCGGCGAGGTGGCTGGCCTGATCGACAACGGCGCGCACAGCGTGCTGCAGGTGCGAGCCGAACCGACTGCACCGGAAAGGCTGATTCCCTTCGTTGCTGCCTATGTCGACCGGGTGGACCTGGCCACGGGCCGCATCGACGTCGACTGGGGCCTGGACTACTGAAGACAGCCATGCGCTTCGACATCGTCACGCTGTTTCCCGATCTGTTCGAGGCCCACCTGAAGCACGGCATCACCCGCCGTGCGTTCGACAGCGGCGTGGTGCAGGTGCAACTGTGGCCGCTGCGCGAATTTGCCGATGACGCCTACCGCCGTGTCGACGACCGCCCCTATGGCGGCGGCCCCGGCATGGTGATGCTGGCCGAGCCGCTGCATCGTGCACTGGCGGCAGTGCGCGCGCAGCGCGCCGACCCCGTGCCGGCGCCGGTCGTGCATTTCAGCCCTGCCGGGCGACCGCTGGACCAGGCCCTGGTGCGCGAGTTCGCAGCCGGCCTCGGCGCCGTGCTGCTGTGCGGCCGCTACGAAGGGGTTGACCAGCGCGTCATCGACGCCCATGTGACACACGAGATCAGCCTGGGCGACTTCGTGCTGTCCGGCGGCGAGTTGCCGGCATTGGCACTGCTGGACGCGGTGGCACGGCTGATGCCGGGTGTGCTGAGCGAACCCTCGCACCAGCAGGACAGCTTTTCCGAAGGCCTGCTCGAAGGGCCGCAGTACAGCCGGCCGGAGCAATGGCAAGGCCCGGCCGGCCAAATGCCCGTGCCGCCGGTGCTGCTGTCCGGCCACCATGGCCTAGTGGCGCGCTGGCTGCGCGAGCGCTCGCTGGAGCTGACTGCGCGCCGACGCCCGGACCTGATCGCCGCGGCCCGCGCGGCAGGGCGGCTGGATGCGGCCGACGAGAAGTACCTAAAGCTTCTCGGGCTATAATCAAAAGCTTTTCGATCCTCTGCCGCTCTACAACGCAGAACGACCATGTCCTGCATGCCTGAAGGCCCCAAGCGCCCGACGGCCCACACCCCAACAGCACGCCGGCATGATCGCCTGGAGAACCCGATGGATTTGATCAGCACCCTCGAGCACGAGGAAATCGCGCGCCTGAACAAGAAGATCCCCGCCTTCGCCCCAGGCGACACGGTGATCGTCAGCGTCAACGTGGTCGAAGGCACGCGCAAGCGCGTGCAGGCGTTCGAAGGCGTGGTCATCGCCAAGCGCAACCGCAGCCTCAACAGCAGCTTCATCGTGCGCAAGATCTCCAACGGCGAGGGTGTCGAGCGCACCTTCCAGCTGTACAGCCCGATCATTGCCGGCATCGAGGTCAAGCGCCGCGGCGACGTGCGCCGTGCCAAGCTGTACTTCCTGCGCCAGCGCAGCGGCAAGTCGGCCCGCATCAAGGAAAAACTCGCCTGACCATCGGTCAGCCTGTGGCGTAGCCACAGGTCGCGTGCAGCGCGAAGCGAGTTTTGTCGGTGACGCGGCGCAGCCGCCTGCCGACAGAAGTTGGCCTGTCCGCATGCCTACGACCCGCCCCAGAATCCTCGACCCGCAGGCAGTGCCCGTCATAGGTACCGACCACCACCTTCCGGCGGTCGATCCGGCGCGCTTGACGCCTGAGGCCTTGCGCCGGCGTTTCGAGTCGGCGAAGGATTGGCAGGCGGACATCGACGGCGACACCGGCTTCGACCCGGAAGGCTTGTCCGCAGCTTCGGTGCTGGTGCCGCTGGTGCAGCGGCCAGACGGTCTGCGCGTGCTGCTGACGCGTCGCACCGAGCACCTGCGCGACCATGCCGGGCAGATCAGCTTCCCCGGCGGGCGCGTTGAGCAGGACGATGCCGACGCCGTAGCCACCGCGCTGCGCGAGGCCGAGGAAGAAGTCGGCCTGGCGCGGGAAGCGGTCGACGTCATCGGCCAGCTGCCGCACTACACCACGGTCACGCGTTACGTTGTCACACCGGTGGTGGCGCTGGTGCGCCCACCCTTCAGCCTGCAGCTCGACGCCTTCGAGGTGGCCGAGGCCTTCGAAGTGCCGCTGAGCTTCCTGATGACGCCGGCGCACCACCGGCGCCATGAGTTCGACCTGCAGGGCCAGCGTCGGCAGTTCCTGTCGATGCCCTGGCAGGGTCTCGACGAACAGGGGGCGTCGCGCACCTACTTCATCTGGGGCGCTACTGCGGCCATGCTGCGCAACCTGTACGGCTTCCTGCGCGACTGACTGCAGCCCGCGCACCGGGCGGCGAAACCCCGCTCGCTATCATCGTTGCCGATGAGTTTCTTTGCCGTCCTGATCGCGCTGCTGATCGAACAGCTGAAGCCCCTGCCACGCGACAACTGGGTGCATCACCGGCTGGTGGTCTGGGTCGGCTGGGTCGGCCGCAACTTCGATGCCGGCAAGCCACGCCATGTGTGGGTGGTGTGGTGCGTGTCGGTGCTGACACCGACGCTGCTGGTTGCGCTGGCCTACCTGGGCATCAGCCGCTACAGCCTGGTGCTGGCGCTGCTCTTCGACGTGGCAGTGCTCTACGTCACGCTGGGTTTTCGCCAGTTCAGCCACTACTTCACCGACCTGCGCGAGGCGCTTGACAACGGCGATGACAACGAGGTGCGCCGCCTGCTGGCCGAATGGCTGCACCTGGATGCCGGCGAACTGCCGCACACCGAGGTGCTGCGCCACGTGGTCGAGCATGCGTTGCTTGCGGCCCACCGCCATGTGTTCGGCGTGTTCTTCTGGTTCATCGTCTGCTCGGCGCTGGGCCTGGGCCCGGCTGGCGCGGTGTTGTTCCGCATGGCCGAATTCGTCAGCCGCTACTGGGCCTATCGCCTGCGCGCACTCGACGCGCCCGACAACGACCGCCTGCTCGAAGTATCGCGTCGGCTCTTCGGCCTGATCGACCTGGTGCCGGCGCGGCTGACCGCCTTCGGATTCGCGGTGGTGGGCAATTTCGAGGAGGCCGTCAACGGCTGGCGGCGTGACGCGCGCCTCTGGCAACAGCCTAACGAAGGCATCATCCTTGCCGCTGCCGCCGGTGCGGTGGGCGTGCAGCTGGGGGGCGATGCGGCACCCGGCGTCACGCCCGACCGCTCCAAGCCCTTCAGCGGCGGCACGGCCGGGGCCGGCGCTGCAGAAGGCTCCACCGCCGGCGTGCCCCTGCAAAGTGCCCACCTGCAAAGCGTGGTCGGCCTGGTGTGGCGCTCGGTCGTGCTGTGGATGCTGCTGCTGGCCTTGCTGACGCTGGCCAACATCCTTGGCTGAGCTCAGCGCTCGGTCAGCTCGTCCAGGATCTGTGCATACAGCCTGTAGCGCTGCGGCGCGATCTCGCCGCGTTCCACGGCAGCCAGAACGCCGCAACCGGGTTCGTGGCGGTGCATGCAGTTGTAGAAGCGGCATCCCCCGAGCTGTGCACGCAGGTCCGGCATCAGTGTGGCCAGCTGTGCCGGGTCGATGTGGCGCAGGCCGAACTCCTGGAATCCAGGCGAGTCGATCAGCGCGCCGCTGCGTGCAGTATCCAGCCAGTACCACAGCGTGCTGGTCGTGGTGTGCCGGCCCGAGTTGAGTGCCTGCGAGATCTCGCCCACCTGCGCCTGCGCCTGTGGCACCAGCAGGTTGATGAGCGTGCTCTTACCGGTGCCGCTGGGCCCCAGCACCAGCGTGATCTTGCCTTGCAGCAGCGGCTGCAGCCGTGCCAGCGCGGTTGCCGGATCGGCCTTCAGGGCGAACTCGAGCACCTGCACGCCCATCGCGCGGTAGGGCTGCAGGCGCTCGCGGGCCTGCACCGCACTCGGTTTGTCGATCTTGTTCAGCCCGATCAGCGCCGGGATGCCGGCGCTTTCGGCCGCGACCAGTGCACGCGTCAGCTGCGATTCGCTGAAAACCGGTTCGCCGGCCACCAGCAGCAGGATCTGGTCCAGATTGGAAGCAAAGGACTTCGTGCGCCAGTCGTCCTGACGGAACAGCAGGTTGCGCCGTTCTTCGACTGCTTCGATCACGCCTTCGTCGCCGGCGCTCTGCCAACGCACCAAGTCGCCGACCACCAGGTCAGCCTTGCGTCCGCGCAGGTGGCACTGCACACGTCGGCCTTCGGCGGTCTCGACAAAGGCATGCCGGCCGTGCGCGGCCACGACCCGCGCCACTGCCAGCCCCTGGAAACGGCTCAAGGCAACAGGGCGTCCACCTTGGCCGCGCAGATGAAGTCGTTGATCGAGATGCCGCCGACCGAATGCGTGTTGAAGCGCACCGTGCAGCGGTTGTAGCCGAGCGCGAGATCGGGGTGATGATCCTCGGCATGCGCGATCCAGGCCAGCGCGTTGACGAAGGCCATGGTCTCGTGGAAGTTGCCGAAGCGGTAGCTCTTCTCGATGGCGCCGTCGCGCAGCGCCCAGCCGGGCACGCGCGCCAGGTGCGCGGTGACATTGGCGCTGTCCATCGCCGGCTGGCCTTCAAGGGGTTGGCAGCGCAGGGACTTCAGATCGTTCATGTTCGTCAGTGGGTAGCCAAGGCCAGGGCCGCCAGGCGTTCCGATGCCGGTGGGTGGGAATAGTAGAAGCGCACGTACACAGGGTCCGGCGTCAGCGTGGCGGCATTGTCCTCGTGCAGCTTGAGCAGCGCATTGGCCAGGTCCTGTCCGCTGGCCTGGGCGCAGGCATAGGCGTCGGCCTCGAACTCGTGGCGGCGCGAGAAATGTGCCATCAGCGGCGACACGAAGAATGCAAACGGCGGCAGCGCCAACATGAACAGCAACAGGGCCAGTGCGTCATTGGGGGCGTTCATGTTGGGGCTGATGCCGAGACCCTCGTAGAAGGGCACTTGTGTCGACAGCCAGCCCAGCAGGCCTAAGCCCAGCAGGCTGAAGCCGAAGATGCCTGCCATGCGTTTTTGCACATGGCGGTGGCTGAAGTGGCCCAGTTCGTGCGCCAGCACCGCCTCCACCTCGCCCGGCGACAGGCGCTGCAGCAACGTATCGAAGAAGACCACGCGCTTGGACGCGCCCAGCCCGGTGAAGTAGGCATTGGCATGCGCCGAGCGGCGGCTGCCGTCCATCACGAACAACCCTTTCGCGGCGAAGCCGCAGCGCTGCATCAGCGTCTGCACGCGCTCTTTCAAGGCGACGTCCGCCAGCGGCTCGAACTTGTTGAACAGCGGAGCGATCACCGTCGGGTACAGCACCAGCAGCACCAGGTTGAAGGCCATCCACGCGCCCCAGGCCCACAGCCACCACAGCTTGCCCGCCGCGCCCATGATCCACAGGATCAACGCCGCCAGCGGCAGCCCGATCAGCGCACCGACGGCCGTGTTCTTCAACAGATCGGCGATGAACAATTTCGGGGTCATGCGGTTGAAGCCGAAGCGCTGTTCGATGCGGAAGGTGCTGTAGAGCTCGAAGGGCAGGTCCAGCACGCTGCCGATCAGCGCAAAGGCAGCCAGCAGTGACAGCTGGTAGGCCATGTTGCCGACGCGCGGCTGCACCGTGGACAGCAGCGCCTGGTTCAACGCATCCAGGCCGCCGAGCAGCGTCCAGCCCAGCAGCACCAGCGAGCCGAAGGCGGTGGCCAGCAAACCGAAGCGGCCCTTGGCCAAGGTGTAGTCCGCGCCGCGGCGGTGCGCCTCCAGCGTGACGGTGCTAGCGAAGGCCGCGGGCACCTGGTCGCGGTGCGCTGCCACATGCCGCATCTGCCGCGTGGCCAGCCAGAACTTGATGGCCAGCGAGGCCAGCAGCGCGCCCGCGAACAACAAGGTGAAGGTGGAACTTTCCATCGGGTCGCAAGTGTAGGCTTCGGCGAGAATCGGCGCTGCTCCGCACCTGGAAGACAACGTCATGACCGAGCCCGTGCTGCTGCCCAATGAGCACAACCTGATCTGGATCGACCTGGAGATGACCGGCTTGTCGCCGTCCACCGACCGCATCATCGAGATCGCCGTGGTCGTGACCGACGCGCAAATCACGCAGCGCATCGAAGGCCCGGTGCTGGCGGTGAAGCAAAGCGATGCCGCGCTCGACGCCATGGATGCGTGGAACAAGGGCACGCACGGGCGCAGCGGGCTGATCGACCGGGTCAAGGCCTCCACCGTCGACGAGGCCGCGGCCGAGTCGGAAGTCATTGCCTTTCTGAAGCAGTACGTGCCGGCAGGCAAGAGCCCGATGTGCGGCAACAGCATCTGCCAGGACCGCCGTTTCCTGGCTAAGGACATGCCGGCATTGGAGGCCTTCTTCCACTACCGCAACCTCGACGTCAGCACGCTGAAGGAACTGGCACGGCGCTGGAAGCCGGGCGTGCTCGACGGCTTCAAGAAGGCACAGGCGCACACCGCGCTAGCCGACATCCACGAGTCCATCGACGAGCTGCTGCACTACCGCCAGCACCTCCTGCAGCTTTGAACGGCCCCGTGAGAACCCGAGCTCAGGCTATAATGCAAAGCTTGGCTTGAAGTTGAAGCCTTCCGTTCATCCCTGTTGACCTTCGTCGTGTCTTTCCCGCAGCGTCCAAGCTGCGCGGCCCGGACGTGATAACTCCCTTCGCGGGACATTGGTTGGCGGCGATGCCGTCGCCCTGATCCGTCCGCCTCGTCCGATTCCGGCCGGGAACGTCAATCCTGTTGCGACCTGACCCACGACGACACCTTGGGTGTCGCCGGCGTGCGCGAGCGCGTCGTTTTGACGAAAGCGTGATATGAACTTCGCAGACATGGGCCTTCATGAGGCCATCACCCGTGCCGTGCTCGATGCCGGCTACACCCAGGCCACCGAGGTGCAGCAACGCGCCATCGCACCGGCCATGTCCGGGCAGGACCTGATGGTCTCGGCCAGCACCGGCAGCGGCAAGACCGCGTCCTTCATACTGCCCGCGCTGCAGCGCGTGCTGGCCGCACGTTCGGGTGACAGCAAGCGCCCCGAGAAGGGCGTGGCCCAAGGCCCGCGCATCCTGGTGCTGACGCCGACGCGCGAGCTGGCCATGCAGGTGGCCAAGGCCGCCGTCACCTACGGCCGCCATGTGCCGGGCCTGCGTGTGGCCACCGTCGTCGGCGGCGTGCCCTATCCGGCGCAGCTGAAGGCGCTGCGCGGTCCGCTGGACCTGCTGATCGCCACGCCGGGCCGCTTGATCGACCACCTGCAAAGCGGCCGCTGCGTGCTGGCCAACATCGAGATGCTGGTGCTGGACGAAGCCGATCGCATGCTCGACATGGGATTCATCGACGACATCCACCTGATCGCCGACGCCACGCCCAAGGCGCGGCAGACCGTGATGTACAGCGCCACCTTCGCCGGCAACGTCGGCGCGCTGGCCACCAAGCTGCTGCGCGCGCCGCAGCGCATCGACGTGGCCTCGCATACGGACACCCATGCCGACATCGAGCAGCGCCTGCACTGGGCCGATGACCACGAGCACAAGAATGCGCTGCTCGACCACATCCTCACCGACCACAGCGTCGAGCAGGCGCTGGTGTTCACCAGCACGCAG
>JAGTRL010000044.1 GCA_018261815.1 Pseudomonadota bacterium | reverse complement strand
ACATCTGCTGGTGGACGGCCGTGGCGTCCCGTTGTCGCTCGTCGTGACCGGAGCGAACAAGCATGACGTCACGCAACTCGATACTGTGTTGCGCGCCATCATGGTCAAGCGCAAGACTCCGAGTACAAGGCGCAGCAAGCACCTGTGCGCCGATGCCGGCTATCGCGGCTGGCCGGCACGGGAGATCATCGAATCGCACACGGCTACATCCCTCATGTCGTCAGTCGCCCAAAGGAAGCCGCCGCCAAGAGACGAAATCCAGCGAAGAAGGCCCGGCGCTGGGTGGTCGAGGTTTGCCATAGCTGGTTCAACCGCTTCCGCAAGTTGCTCGTCCGATACGAGAAACTCGAGCGCAGCTTCATGGCGCTCAATCACATCGCCGCGGCGATCATTGCGTTCCGCACGGTCAAGCTGACAGTGAACATTATTTACGGATAAAATCTTAGCGGGCGAACCAGGTCGAAGGGGCCAGCCAGCGCCGCGCCAGCTGGCGCATGTCGGGCAGCGAGTCGACGAAGTCGTCAAAGCTGGAGCAGGGCGTCCATGCCGGCGGCCTGGAGACGCCGAAGTCACTGCTGTCGCGCCCCAGGACGGCTGGCTGCGCGGCACGGCGCTCGATCAGCTCGGCGGTGGCCTGGCGGAACTGCTCACCCAGGCGCCGCAACTCGGTGGCCGGGTAGGCCTGGCAGACCAGCAGCACATCGCGCGCATAGAGCGAGTTGCCCAGCATCTGCATGACGTCGATGCCCTGGCCCAGCTCGTGCATCAAGGCAAGGTGGATGCGGTTGGCAAGCTGCAGGCGAAGTTGCGGGTCCATTGGCGGTGAGGAGTGGGGTGTGTTGTTGTTCTTCTTCGATCGATTGTGACGCCCCGACTGCGAACGCCCACTCCCTAGACCGATAAGGTGATCGGTCAGAATCGGCGCCTGATTGTTTCAGCTCAACGCATGGCCTCACACGCATGTCCACGACCCCCCAACCCCAGGCTGCCCAGCCCGATGCCGCCACGCGGGCCGACGGTTTCCAGCGCGTGGCCGATGCGTTGCAGCGCCTGGGACATGGCCATGCGCCGTGCTGGCTGGAGGTGGCCGCCCGGACTTCGCAGGAGGCGGCCGACGCCTTGGGGGTGGCGCTGGGCCAGATCGCCAAGAGCGTGGTCTTCCGCCGCCGCGACGACGACCGGGCGGTGCTGGTCATCGCCTCGGGCGACCGGCGCGTCGACGAGCAGCGGCTGGCCGCCCTCGTCGGCCCGGTGGGTCGCGCCGATGCGCAGTTCGTCAAGTCGCGCACCGGTTTTGCCATCGGCGGCGTGTCGCCGTTGGCGCTGGCCGGCGAGCCGACGCTGCTGCTCGACCGCGAGCTGCAGCGCTTCGATCAGATCTGGGCCGCTGCCGGGCACCCGAACGGTGTGTTCCGCCTGACGCCGCAGGAGCTGCAGCGCCTGACCGGTGCGCCCTGGGCCGACGTGGTGTGCCCATGATCACCAGCCCCTGCATCAATGTGTGCCGCATGGATGCCGCCACCGGCTGGTGCGAAGGCTGTCAGCGCACGCTGCAGGAGATCGCCACGTGGAGCGGCTTGGCCGAGGCCGACAAGCGCGCGGTCTGGCAGGCGTTGCCGGAGCGGCGCGAGCACTGGTTTCGCCTGCACCCTGAACTGCGCATCGCTGCGGTGCGGGCGGTCGGGTCCGGCCAGCCGAAGGGAGACCCCGCATGAAGACGCTGACCTTCTGGTTCGACCCGATCTCGCCCTATGCCTACTTGGCCTTCGAACATCTGCCGCAGGCGCTGGAAGGCTGCTCCTACGTGGCCGACTACCGTCCGGTGCTGTTTGCCGGCCTGCTCGGCCACTGGGGTCAGTTGGGGCCGGCCGAGATCGAGCCCAAGCGCGACTGGACCTTCCGCCAGGTGGCCTGGCAGGCGCAGCGCCTGGGCATCGACATCGACACGCCGGCACAGCACCCCTTCAACCCGCTGGCACTGCTGCGTCTGGGTCTGGCCAGCGCGCCCGCATCCGGGCTGCCGAACCGACGGGTGGTGGAGTTGCTGATGCGCCATGCCTGGCGCGGCGGCGCCGATGCCAACGACGCCGAGCGGCTGCGCGCCTTGCAGGAGGCGGTGGCGCCGCAGCGCGACCCGGCCAGTGAATCGGTCAAGGCCGAGTTGCGGGCGCACACCGAGGTGGCCATCGAACGTGGCGTGTTCGGCGTGCCGACGATCGAGCTCGACGGCCGGCTGTTTTGGGGCCTGGACGCGCTGCCGATGGTGCGTGCGGCGCTGCAGGGCGATCCGTGGTTCGACAGCCCGGCGTGGGACGCAGCGGCCGAAGCCAGGCCGGGCGTGGCGCGCGGCGGCTGAGGCCGCGCGGGGCTTCAGTCGTCCTTGTCGCGTCCCTTGCCCTTGCCGTTGCCCTTGCCGTGCCCGTGGTCGTGCCGGACCGCGTAGTGCTTGTGGTACCAGTCATCGCGCACGAAGTACACGGACTGGCCGCAGGCGTCGTAGTGGGCGCAATGCTTGCGCCAGTTCTTGGCATGGCCCGGCGGTACGCGCAGGTACACCGGCCGCTGCACCACCACCGTCCGTGGCGCGGCAATCAGCACCGGCTGCGGATAGACCACCAGCGGCGGCGCGCCGACGCTGCCGATGTCGATCCGGCCATAGAAGCCCGGTTGGCTGATGCCGACGGACACGCCGACGTCGGTGCCGGCCAAAACCGGCGCGGACAGGGCGACAGCCGCCAGGGCAAGGCAAAGTGATTTCATCGCGTGCGCTTTGTTGGGGGACATGCGGGTTCTAACGCCGCGCCGGCGGCGCAGGTGTACCGCCTTGGCGCTCAAGTGTGAGCAGCGGTAAGCGCGCTTACTTCCAGGCGAAGTGCGGCTGCTCGAAATGTGCCACGCGCGTCGGCCGGCCCCAGATGCACAGCTCGCGGAACTGGTACAGCACGGCGGCTGTCGGCGCGGCGATCCAGCTGTCGCCCACCGGCATGCGCAGCACCGGGTGTTCGCTGTCGTCGCGCGTCTCCAGCATCGGCGCGTCGGCGCGCAGGAACTCGCTCACCGGGATGCGGTGGATGCTCTGCACCTCGTGCGGATTCGGCACCATGTCGCGCGCCGCCCCGGCCCACACCAGCACCGGCGTGATGACGTAGCCCGAGCGGGTGACGAAGTCGTCGAGCCGGCCGATCAGGCTGTCGCTGCCGAGCTGCAGCCCCACCTCCTCATGCAGCTCGCGCAGCGCGGCCTGTTCCGGCGTCTCGCCTTCGTCGATGCGCCCGCCCGGCAAGGCCCATTGCCCGGCATGGGCGCGCAGGCTGCCGGCGCGGCGCGTCAGCAGCAGCGCGGCGGCGGTGCTCCAGCCTTGCGGATCGCGGATGCCGGCCAGGTCGGCGCCATGACCTTCGTCGGCGATGGCCACCGCCACCGCCGCGGCGCGGTGCCCGGCGGCGTCGGCGCGGTGCACGCTGAAGCCCTGCAGGTGCTCGACGATGCGTCGGCGCAGCTGCGCGTCACGCTGCACGGCTCACCACGTGTTGCGAAGTTCGCGCAGCTTGACGAACACCGTCTTCGGATCGGGCTGTGCGGGCAGCTCGGGGAAACGCTCGCGCAGCGCGGCGATCACGCTGGCGCTGCCCAGGCGGAAGAAGGTGTTGAAGCCCTTCTCCTCGGCCAGCGTCCAGACCTTCGAGCGCTGCGGGTCCTGGCCCTCCACCTGCGGCAGCAGCGCCTGCGCCGCGGCGTTGTCGGGCTCGCGGTCGAGCGTGAAGCCGAGGTTGTTCTCGATGTAGTCGTGCCCCGGGTACACCTGTGTGTTCTCGGGCAGCTTGGCCAGCTGCTCGGCGAAGGTGGCATACAGCAGGGCCGGGTCGCCGCCGTTGTGGCAGTTGCCGGCACCGGCGTTGAACAGCGTGTCGCCGGAGAACAGCGCCGGCTGGTCGGTGTGCGAGCGCAGGCAGATGTGGCACATCGTATGCCCGGGCGTGTCCAGGCATTCCAGCTCCACGCGCTTGCCCACCTTGACGATGTCGCCGGCCTGCAGCCCGCGGTCCACACCGCGGATCTTGGAGCCGGACTTGTGGTGCGCCAACAGCTTGGCGCCGGTGGCCGCGATCACCGCCTCGTTGCCGCCGGTGTGGTCATGGTGCTCGTGGGTGTTGAGCACCTGCGTGATCTGCCAGCCGCGCACCTTGGCGGCATTGAGGCACTTCTCGTGGTCCAGCGGGTCGATGGCCAGCGCCTCGCCGGTGTCTGGGCAGGCGATCAGGTAGTTGAAGTTGCGGTAGGCGTTGCCGGTCCAGATGCGTTCGACGATCACTGCGGGCTCCTTCGCTGGGCGTTGCGGCCCATTGTAGGAATCAGAGGCCTCTCAGCCCTTGGCCTGCGCTCTGCGGTGCCATGCGCCCGCGATCAGCGTGCCCGCCACCGCCAGCGCACCGCCCAGCGCCACGTCGGTCAGCCGTCCCAGCACCAGCGGCACCGGCCCGTCGGTGAAGATGCGCAGCAGGTCCACCGCCAGCACCATGAAGCTGGTCATGCAGGCAAAGCCCAGGGCAGGGTTCAGCGCCATGCCCAGCCGGCTGCTGGCTGCGGCCAGCGTGGCCAGCAGCGCGATCAGCCATTGCGTGCCGCCGGCCGCATGCCACAGCAGCGTGGCCAGCGGGATGCCGATCAGCGTGCCCGCCAGGTACTGCAGCGTCAGCTTCAGGCTGACCATGCCCTCGCGCCGCATCACCAGGATCACCGTCAGCGTGGCCCAGTAGGCCCGCGTCACGCCCAGGTGCGTGGCGGCAAACAGCGCCAGCGCCGCCATCAGCGCCACGACGATGGCAAAGCGCGGCTCTGCGTCGGCGCCAGCGAGTGCACGCCGCAGGCCGGCGCGCCAGTCCATGTTGGCCTGCGCTGCCGGCAGGCCGCCCAGCCAGCCGACCATCAGGCCCACCGTCAATGACCACAGGCCCGCCGGCGACGACGGCGCCCGCGGCCAGCGGGTTGCTGATCTGCATGCCCACGCCCGCGGCGGCGGCGACGGCGACCGCGCCGTAGCGCGCCACCACCGCCAGGCCGGGTTGCGAATTGCTCACCCACGCGGCGACGAAGGCCGAGGCGATGACCAGCGCCTCGTCGATGCCGGTGCTGCCGCCGAACTTGTCGCCGGCCACACCGCCCAGCAGGATGGCGGCGATGCCCAGCAGCATCATGCTGGCGCGGCTGGGCGTGTTGCGGCCCACGTCGCACAGCGTCACGAACATCGCCGTCGCGCCCGCGGCCACCGCCGCCAGCGGCTGCCCGGCCAGCGTGAAGCCGATCATCGGCAGGCCCACCGCCAGCGCTACGCGCACGAACATCAGCACCGGCACTGGGCCCGGTGCCAGCTTGAACACCTCGTTCAGCGGCGGCGGCGTCATCCGTCGGCCAGGAAGTCGAGCAGAAGCCGGTTGACTTCGGCTGGCTGCTCCTGCTGCACCCAGTGGCCGGCGCCGGCCACCAAGTGCACACCGCGCAGCTGCGTGCAAGCCGCCTGCTGCATACGCTGCAGCGCGCCGGGCACCTGGTGCACGCCCCAATCGGCCGCGCCGGCGATGAAGGCCGCGGGCACGTCGATGCTGCGGCCGGCAAACATCTGCAGCTCTGCCACGCAGGGCGGGTGCGTGCTGCAGCGGTACCACTGCAAGCCGCCCTGGAAGCCGTTGCGCGTGTACTCGGCGGCGTACACCGCCAGCTCGGCCTCGGTGAGCCAGCGGTGCGCCGCCACCTGCTCGGCGCTGGGTGCATGCGGCGCCACCGTCTGGGCCATGCCCTGGTCGCGGTCCATCACGTAGTAGGTGGGCATCTTGGCCAGTTCGTCGGCGCGCCAGGCCTGCAGCGCGAAGGGCTGGTTGGCCGCCCAGTCGGCACTTTTCATGTGGTAGTAGGCGCGCAGGAAGGCATGCACGCCCTGCGCGCAAAACCACATCTCGGCATTGGCGCCGCGCGTGCGGTAGTGCTGCTGGTAGTGTTTGCGTGGCCGCGGAAGTGCGGCGAGTTCGGCGTCGATGTCCGGCACCTCGGCGCCCGCGGCCGGCCACGGCGGCGGACCGGCGAAGGGCGCGCTCATCAGTACGACGCGGCGGAACACGTCCGGGCGCAGCAGCGCGCACCAGGCGGCCACCGGCGCGCCGAAGTCGTGGCCCACCACGGCCGCCACCTCGCGGTGGCCGGCGGCCGCCACCAGGCCGAGTGCGTCGCGCGCCAGGTTGAACAGGCCGAAGGGTCGCAGGTCGGTGTCGTAGTCGGCTGCCCAGCCGGTGCTGCGGCCGTAGCCGCGCTGGTCGGGCGCCAGCACATGGAAGCCGGCTTTGGCCAGCGCCGGCATCTGCTTGCGCCAGCTGTAGGCCAGCTCAGGAAAGCCGTGCAGCAGCAGAACACAGGGGGCGGCTGAGTCGCCGGCCTCCAGCACGTGCAGGTCCAGCCCGTTGACGCCGCTGACGCGGCGCGAGCTCACGCCGGCCGGCAGCGGCAGCCCGGGCAGGGCGGCGGCGTCGGTGCCGGTCACTGGACTACCCTCCGCGCTGCAGGCTCCGGGATGAGCGCTCGGGAACGGCCCAGCGCGCTCATGCGGCCTTCGGCGTGGCGGGCCGCAGTTCGGCTGCGGCCAGTGCGGGTGCGACCACGGCCTGCAGCTCCTGGCGCAGCCACTGGTGCATCGGGTCGGCCTGGTGGCGCAGGTGCCAGACCATGTACATCGGCATCGGCGGACAGTCGAAGGGCGGCGGCGCCACGGCCAGGCCGCGCAGCAGGCTGGCGCGCAGCAGCCCGGGCAGCGTGGCCAGCCGCGTGCTGCCGCGCAGGAAGGGGCCGATGCCGGAAAAACCGGGCACGGTGACGGCCAGGCGGCGGCGATGGCCCTGCGCGGCGATCCATTCGTCGATGTCCAGTGTGCGCCGTGCTTCGTAGTGCACGCTGCAATGCTCGCTGGCCAGGTACTCGCCCAGGCCATGCGGCGCGCTGCGCTGGCCGGCGTCGAAATAGACCCAGTAGCGATCCTCGAACAGGCGCTTTTGCAGGACGTCGCCGGCCTCCGGCGGCCGCGGCGTGATCACCAGCTGGCAATGGCCGTCGCGCAGCATCTCGGCGCTGGGAACGCCCGACGGAACGACGCGTAGCGACAGCCCCGGCGCACGCACCCGCGCGGTGCGCAGCAGCAGCGGCAGCAGCAGGTCGCGCTGCAGGTCGTTGGCGGCGATGGTCACCGTGCCGTCGAAGTTGGCCGGGTCGAAGTTGCCGGCTGCGGCAAAGCTGCGCAGCCCGTCGAGCAGCACGCGCGCGTGCGCGGCCAGCGCCTCGGCCCGCGCGGTGGCGACGATGCCGCGCCCCGACTTGACGAACAGCGGGTCACCGACGATGTCGCGCAGCTTGTCGAGCAGGTGGCTCACCGCCGACTGCGTCACGTCCAGCCGGGCGGCAGCGCGTGTCACCGACTGCTCCTCGAACACGGCCAGCAGCACCTGCAGCAGCCGCCCGTCGATGTCGGAATGATCGAACTTGCTCATCGCAGGCATGAGTATCCGGCCATTTATTCATGACAGCCGGTTTGCCACACTGCGCGAACACCCTACAACCCCAGGAGACCGGACATGAACGCCAGCGTTGGACGACGCGAGATTCCCGGCACCACGCTCTTCGACGGCGCCCAGGCGCGCAAGGGCTATGCGCTGAACAAGATGTGCTTTTCCTTCAACGACGCGGCCAACCGCGAGGCCTTCAAGGCCGACGAGGCGGCGTACTGCGCGAAGTTCGGTCTGAACGATGCGCAGCGCGCGGCCATCGAAGCGCGCAACGTGCTGCAGCTCATTGCCGCCGGCGGCAACGTGTACTACCTGGCCAAGTTCGCCGGCATCTTCGGCCTGGACGTGCAGGACCTGGGCGCACAGCAGACCGGCATGAGCAAGGATCAATTCAAGGCCAAGCTTCTGGCCGCGGGGAGGAACTGAACATGGCAACCCTCGTCGGTGGCATCACCACCTCGCACGTGCCGGCCATCGGCCGCGCGATCGCCCGCAACCTGCAGGCCGACCCGTACTTCAAGCCCTTCTTCGACGGCTTTCCGCCGGTGCACGACTGGCTGGCGGCGGTCAAGCCCGATGTCGCGGTCGTGCTCTACAACGACCACGGCCTGAACTTCTTCCTCGACAAGATGCCCACCTTTGCGGTCGGCGCCGCGCCCGAGTACCGCAACGCCGACGAAGGCTGGGGCATCCCGGTGCTGCCGCCGTTCCCGGGCGAGCAGGCCTTGAGCTGGCACCTGATCGAATCGCTGATCGGCGAGGACTTCGACCTGACCACCTGCCAGGAGATGCTGGTCGATCATGCCTTCACGCTGCCGATGGCGCTGCTGTGGCCGGGCAGCGATGCCTGGCCGGTCAAGGTGGTGCCGGTGTGCATCAACACGGTGCAGTTTCCGCTGCCGTCGGCGAGGCGCTGCTGGCAGCTGGGCCAGGCCATAGGCCGCGCCATCCAGTCCTGGGACGCCGACAAGCGCGTCGTGGTCGTCGGCACCGGCGGCTTGTCGCACCAGCTCGACGGCGAGCGCGCCGGCTTCATCAACAAGGACTTCGACCTGAAGTTCATGGACAGCCTGGTCAACGACCCGACCTGGGCCACCAAGTACTCGATCACCGACCTGGTCGAGCTGACCGGCACGCAGGGCGTGGAGTTGCTGATGTGGCTGGCCGCACGCGGTGCGCTCGGCGGCGCGGTGCGCAAGGTGCACACCAACTACCACATCCCGATCTCGAACACCGCGGCCGGGCTGATGGTGCTGGAGAACGCGGTCTGATTGCCGACGGTGGCACTGCATCGCAAAATAAGCGATCTTGATCACGCCCGTGGCGCAAGTGAAGCCAACGATTCTCGCCAGCTGCCTGTTGGGCTTCGTAGCGGTGGCATTTGCACAGGATGCAGTCAACTACTCCGGCAAATGGCGAGCGCAGGTTACGCCGCCGTCGGGCAAGACCTATGACGCCATTGTGGTCATCGAAGACAAGGCGGGTACATGGCAAGCCATGGCCGCCAGTCGCAACGACCCATGTGTCGGGCGCCCCGTGCCCATTGCCATCCTGACGGCCAAGAGCGATGAATTGACCTTCCGAATCAAGCATGCCGAGGCCATTCCCGGCTGCGTCGACAGTACCGTTCGGGTCACCTGGGTCGACGACAAGACGATGAAGGGAACACGCGGTACACAGCCCCTGGTGCTGGTTCGCGACTGATCGCAGGCCGGGCCTTCTTCGGCCTGCCCGCGTGGCCGACCGTTGCCGCGAGAGTGGGCAGTGGCGCTTCATCCGGTCACCGCGGGCGGGCGGTGCCTGTCCGGCAACGGCAGGCCGCTCTGCACAATAGGGGGTTCGCGGCAACGGACGCCTCCCTGCCGGCCGCGTCGGCTCGTACATGGACGCTCCTTCCGACCCTTACCCGCGCTTGCACCCATTGGGCGATGCGGCCTGGATCGTCGAATTCGGCAACGCCATCGACGAACTCACGCACGCACGGGTCATGGGTCTGGCTCAGGCCCTTGCAGACGCCAAGGCCCTTGGCCTGTGGCGTGACGTGGTCGAATGGGTGCCGGCCTACACCACGCTGACGGTGCACTTTGGCGTCTCTGGCCTTGGCGATGCCGCGCAGGACGCGGCCGATGCGCTGCTGGCACTGGCCCGACACTCAGCCCCGTTGTCCCGGCCCGGACGGAGATGGCGCTTGCCGATGTGCTTCGATGCCGAGTTCGCGCCGGACCTGGACGAACTCGCCAAGGCCAGGGATTTGTCGCACGAGCAGGTGGTCGCATTGATGACCGGCACGGCATTTCGGGTCTACATGCTCGGCTTCCAGCCCGGCTTCCCCTACATGGGCGGGCTGCCTGCCGCGCTGGAGCGGCCGCGCCGGGCGACGCCGCGCACTGACGTGCCCGAGCGTTCGGTGGCCGTGGCCGGCCGCATGTGCGCGGTCTACCCCTGGCGCAGCCCCGGCGGCTGGCACCTGATCGGACGCACGCCGCTGGCGTTGTTCAATGCTGCACGCAGCGATCCGGCATGGCTGCATCCGGGCGACGAGGTGCATTGGGTCGCCATCGGGCGCGCTCGCTTCGACGAGTTGGAACGCGCTGCGGCGGTCGGTGCAGTTCAGCGCGACGCCTGGCTCGACGAGCAAGGCAGTTCGACTTGAGCGGCTTTGTCGAATTCGTCGATGCCGGTGCCGGTGTGTCGATCCAGGACCGCGGGCGCACCGGCCATCGCGACATCGGCGTGCCGTTGGCCGGGGCCGCCGACCCGGTGCTGCTGGCCTGTGCCAACGCCCTGCTGGCGCAGGCCGAGGATCTGGCGGCGCTGGAGGTGGTCTTGCTCGGCCCCGTGCTGCGCGCGGTAGGTGCGCCGATCCGTCTGGCCCTGGCCGGAGACATTGCGCCGCGCCTGACGCGCGAGGATGGCCACACCCAGCCCATCGAGCCGTGGCGCAGCCTCACCCTGCAGCCGGGCGAGGTGCTGGCCGTCGGACCCTGCCGCTCCGGCATCGCCTACCTGGCATTGGCGGGCGGTGTCGATGTGCCGGTTGTGCTGGGCAGCCGCTCCACCTACGCGCGCGCCGGGCTCGGGGGTATCGACGGCCGGGCGCCCCGCGCCGGCGATCGGCTGCCCTGCGGCGCGGGTCAAGGTGCGCAACGCCAGGCGGCGCGGCCCTTCGCGCATGCCACGGGTCCGATGCGTGTGCTGCCGGGTCCGCAGGACGCGCATTTCGACGACGACGCCTGGCGGCTGTTCCTGCACAGCGATTACCGCGTCACGCGCGAGGCCGACCGCATGGGCCTGCGCCTGCAGGGCCCGACGCTGACGCATCGTGCCGGGCTGGGCGCCGACATCGTGTCCGAAGCGGTGGTGCCGGGCGCAGTGCAGGTGCCCGGCGCCGGCCAGCCGATCGTCCTGGGGGTGGATGCGCAGACCATCGGCGGCTACACCAAGATCGCCACCGTGATCCGCGCCGACCTGCCGCGGCTGGCGCATGCGCGCCCCGGCAGCGTGCTGCGCTTTAGGGCGGTGACGCGCGGCGAGGCGCTGGCCGCACGTCGTGAACTGGCGGCGTTGCTGAACGACTGGATGAGCCGCATCGGGCCGCTGCGCGCCACGGGCGAGCCTGAAGAGTCCGCATTGCGGACGGGCAACCTGATCAGCGGCATGATCGATGCCCGGCCCGATGCCGACTGCACCTTGCACTGGGACTGACCGATGAGCCAAGCCCGCATCAACCTCAATGCCGACCTCGGCGAATCCTTTGGCGCCTGGTCGATGGGCCGTGACGGCGAGATGCTGCAACTCGTCGATTCGGCCAACATCGCCTGCGGATTCCATGCCGGCGACCCGCTGGTGATGCGCCAGACCGTGGCCACCGCCAGGCGCCACGGCGTCAGCATCGGCGCGCACCCCAGCTTTCCCGACCTGCAGGGCTTCGGCCGCCGCCGCATCGACATGGCGCCGGCCGAGGTCGAGGCGATGGTGGTCTACCAGATCGGCGCACTGCAAGGCATCGCTGCGGCCGAGCAGCACCGAGTCACCCATGTCAAGCCGCATGGCGCGCTCAACAACCTGGCCTGCGAGAACCTCGACCTGGCGCGCTGCATTGCGCGCGCGGTGCGCGCCGTCGGGCCCGACCTGATCTTGCTGGCGCCGGCGCTGTCGGCGCTGGTTCGCGCCGCTGGCGAGGCCGGGCTGGGCGTGGTGGAGGAAATCTTCGCCGACCGGCAGTACACCGACGATGGCAATCTGGTGCCGCGTTCGCATCCGCAAGCCATGGTGCATGGCGCCGAGGCCAGCGTGCGCCATGTCATGGCCATCCTCGACGGCGCGGCGCTGGTCTCGATCCACGGCAAGCGCCTGCCCTGCTCGGCAGGCAGCATCTGCGTGCACGGCGACAACGCCGAGGCGGTGGCCACGGCGCAGGCGGTGCGCGCGGCGCTACGGGCCGCGGGCTATGCGCTGGTACCCCTGCCCGAGCTGGCCGCCTGATGCGGGCCTTGCAGCCCTCGCTGCGCGCCGCGATGGCTGGCGCGGCCCTGTCCCTGGCGCTGCACGGCACCGCCGCGGCCTGCGACACGGCCTATGCCGCATCGCCGCAGTTCTCGGCCGCCGACTGCGTTTTCCAGAACGCGCAGAACCCGAGGGCGCAGCCGTCCCAACCGCCGTGGAAGATCTGGACCCGTTTCCTGCAGCCGGCCGACCCGGCCAGCGCGCCGGTGGACCCGGTCCCGCTGCGCAAGCTCGACCGCGCCCAGCTCGACGCGCTGGACCCGGCGGCCAACCACGTCATCCGGCTCGGCCATTCATCGCACCTGCTCAAGCTGCGCGGCAAGTTCTGGCTGATCGATCCGGTGTTCGGCGAGCGAGTCTCGCCAGTCAGCTTTGCCGGGCCGAAGCGCTTCCATCCGCCACCGATCGCGCTGAGCGAGCTGCCGCCGATCGAAGGCCTGTTCTTGTCGCACGACCACTACGACCACCTCGACCTGCCGACCATCGAGACCCTGCGCGATCGGGTGCAGCGCTACTTCGTGCCGCTGGGCGTGGGCCAGCGCCTGCGCGACATGGGCGTAGCGGCCGAGCGCATCCAGGAGTTCGACTGGTGGCAAGGCGGCGGCCATGCCGGCGTCGACTTCACGGCCGTGCCGGCGCAGCATTTTTCCGGCCGCACACTGTGGGACCGCAACAGCACGCTGTGGGCCGGCTGGGTGCTCGAAAGCGGCGGCCAACGCATCGTCTACACCGGCGATTCGGGCTACTTCTCCGGCTTCAAGCAGATCGGCGAGCGCTTCGGCGGCTTCGACCTGGCGCTGATGGAGAACGGCGCCTACGACAGCTACTGGCCGTCGGTGCACATGAGCCCCGAGGAGACGGTGCAGGCTTTCCTGGACCTGCGTGCCCGCATGCTCTACCTCGTGCACAACAGCACCTTCAACCTGGCCTTCCACACCTGGCAGGACCCGATGGAACGCGTCGCCGCGCTGGCCGAGGCACAGCACCTGACGCTGGCCACCCCGCTGATCGGCGAGGTGCTGACCCTCGGCGCGCCGCGCAGCAACGTGCTGTGGTGGAAGGGGCTGCGGTAGCCGCCGCTCGCCTGCGCGACGTGACCGACGGCGCCCTTGCGCTGCCTGTCGGCCGGCTCGCCCCGGACGGGGACTCCGGTCAGAGTGCAATCCGCCACGACGCTGCCATCCTGCCAGGTCGAGCGCGGGCGGGCGCTTCGCCCGGCCGCGTTCAGCAGCAGGAGGTGGATGACTTTGGCGCCTCATCGGCCGGATCGCCACAGGCGTGTGCCGCGGCGCGGCCTGCGGGAACGAGGTCGGCGGCCGGGGTGCAGCAGCTCGCCGCGCCAGCGCTTTTCACGGAGACTTCGTTGAACACGGGGATGTTGCCCAACGTTTGGAAATGTTCCCAGGCGATGCCCTGCGGGTCGGTGATCCAGTGCTTCTTGCTGCGCGCGTAACAGCAGCTGGTCTGGCCTTCGTCCAGCAACGTCATGTCGGCCGCGCTGACGCGTGCCTTCATCGCCGCCAGTTCGGCCGGGTCGTCGGTCTGGATGCCGAGATGGTCGATGCCCGGCTGCCGGCCGCGCGTGGAGATCGCGAAGTTCACCGGCGGGTCGTCCAGCATCCATTTGGCGTAGTCGGCTTCGCGCCGCGCCGGCCCGGCAGCGAAGAGCTTTGAATAGAAGTCGATGTTGCGGGCCAGGTCTTCGACGTGGACATGGACGTGGAAGCGCTTCATGGAATCTCCTTGTCAGCGGGGCAGGTTGGCGTCGATTGGCGCGCGCTTCGGCTGCAGGTGAAGGCAACGGGGCACGACCGTCGATGACACGATCGCCGCGATCTTGTCTATGTTTCTGGTTTCATCAAAATGATATTGTGTGTCAAATCCCCCCTCTTCATGTCAGGCTCGGGCCCGGGTCTTCGCCCCGATCAGGCGCGACGCGGCCAGTACCGTGTGGAGCACGCTGCGGGCACTGGAGCTTGGCCCGAGCCTGGGGCTTCAGGGACGCAGATCGGCCTGTTCCGTTCGAGCCCCGTCGAAGCCGCCGCGAGCGTGCGTCACTTGGGAGCTTCGACGATGTCGATCTCCACGCGGCGGTTCCTGGCGCGGCCCTGTGGCGTGTCGTTCGATGCCACCGGATGGGCCTCGCCCAGGCCGACGGTCGAGATCAGCACGGCGGGCACCCCCTGGCCTACCAGATAAGCCGACACGGCATCGGCTCGGGCCTTGGACAGGTCGACATTGCTGGGGAAGCGCTGGCGCGACTCGGGGCCGATTGGCAGGTTGTCGGTGAAGCCCTTGATCACGACGCGTTGCCCGGTGAGGGCCTTCAGCGCCGGTGCCAGCTTGGCCAGCGTGGCCTTGCCGGCCTCGTTCAGCTCTGCGCCGCCTTCGGCGAAGAGGATGCCGCTGGCCAGCGTCACCCGAACCAGGTTCTGCAGCTGCTCGATCTGCGCCTGGTCACCGGACCGTTCGCTCATCAGTTGCGAGTCCAGTTGCTGGTAGGTGCCAGTCTTTGGTACCTGCTGTTGGTAGCTGCTCTGCGATACGCAGGCGGCCAGCAGCGTGGCCATGCCCAGTGCCAGGGCGGTGGATTGAATGCGCATGTAGGGACTCCCGTCAATTGGCGCCATCTTGGCACGCTCGGCTTCAGTCCTTGGCCCTCATCGCCGCTTCGAGCTTGACGGTGAGCGTGTTCGAGCCGATGTCGAAGCGCTCGCACCAATGCAGGATCACCGGCAGCGCGCGCGGCAACGGCTTGGTGTCGACCACCTTGCCGTCGACCTTCAGCGTTCCGCTGCCGGGGCGGCCGACGCCGCTGAAGTCGCTGAAGGCCAGCGCCTCGGTGCCTTCCCACTTCAGCCGTGCCAGGTCGACCAGGTTCCACTGCCGCACCGGCTTGCCCTTCAGCAGGTAGAGGCCGTAGCCGCCGAAGCGCCCGCAACAGGTCCAGTTAAACCCCGCGGCGCCGCCGGCCGGCACTTCGACGTCGACCATGACGGTGCAGGAGGTGTTTAGAAGCAGCGGCGAGGCGCCCTGCGGCAGGCCGATCATCGGCCGGGTGTAGACGAACTCGCTGCGCCCGGCGGCGTTGTTCGGCCGCGGCTCGGCGCGCACGGCAGCCGGTCAGGCCGACAGCAAGCCGCGGGCGACGATGTCGACCTGGATCTCACCCACGCCCGCGACGATGACGAGGCTGCGCGCGTCGAATAGCGCGCGGCTGGGCCAAGCTGTCCTCGACGGCGCAGCGCTGCCGCGCGTGCTTCCGCACTGCAGGTGCAACTGCACGGCGGGCGCCGAGGTGGCCCGGCCGTTTGCCATCAAGCCGCGCCGGCGGCACCTGGCCTTGCACCTGGACGGCGAGGGCCCTGGGTACAATCGTGGCGCTGTCGAGGAACTGCGGCGCCTCAGCCGAGTCCGACAATCCGCTGCCAGGGGCTGAGTGGACTTGCCCCTTTCATTGAACTCCATGGCCCTGGCACGGCGCCCCGCAGCGGGGCCGATCGCTGGGTGGCCACCCCCACCTGCCTTACTAGAATTGACATTCCGCCCGCCATGCGCGGGTTTGCCTAGAGGACATCGACGTGTTCATTTCCGAAGCCTTTGCCCAGACCGCACCGGCCGCCGCCACCGGCGGCGCCGAGTCCAGCCTGCTGAGCCTGCTGCCGCTGGTGCTGATGTTCGTGGTGCTCTACTTCATCATGATCCGCCCGCAGATGAAGCGCCAGAAGGAGCACAAGGCCATGGTCGAGGCCATCGGCAAGGGCGACGAGGTGGTCATCGGCGGCGGCGTGCTTGGCCGCGTGGCCAAGGTGGGCGAGTCCTATCTGCACGTCGAGGTGGCCAACGGCGTGGAGCTGCAGGTGCAGCGCGCCTCGGTGGTGCAGGTGCTGCCCAAGGGCACCTTCAAGTAAGTCGGCGGTCTTTGCCGGCGGCGCAGCGCTGCGCCCCGGCCCTCAGGCGGCGGCCCTGCCGCCGCGCAAGGAATTCCCCATGAACCGCTATCCGCTGTGGAAGTACGCGATCCTGGCCATCGCGCTGCTGGTCGGCCTGGTCTACACGGCACCCAACTTCTTCGGCGAGGCGCCGGCAGTGCAGGTGTCCAGCGCCAAGGCCACGCTGAAGCTCGACTCGGCCTTCGCGCCGCGCGTGCAGCAGTTGCTAGAGGAGGCCGGGCTGAAGCCGGACTTCGTGCAGTTCGACGGCAATTCGGTCAAGGCCCGGCTGCCCGAGACCGACGCGCAGATCAAGGCCAAGGACGCGCTGTCCAAGGCACTGAACCCGGACCCGGCCAACCCGAGCTACATCGTCGCGCTGAACCTGCTGTCGCGCTCGCCGGGCTGGCTGACGGCGCTGCATGCCTTGCCGATGTACCTGGGCCTGGACCTGCGCGGCGGCGTGCACTTCCTGATGCAGGTGGACATGAAGGCAGCACTGACGAAGAAGGCCGAATCGCTGACCGGCGACGTGCGCACGCTGCTGCGCGACAAGAACATCCGCCATGCCGGCATCAGCCGCGACGGCGACAGCCTGGAAGTACGTTTCCGCGAGCGCGACACCTTGACGGCGGCCGTGGCGCTGCTGTCCGACCAGTTGCCCGACCTGCAGTGGGCCGAATCGGTCGACGGCGGCGAACTCAAGCTGCGCGGCACGCTCAAGCCAGCTGCGGCCCGGTTGGTGCAGGAGCAGGCGCTGAAGCAGAACATCACCACGCTGCACAACCGCGTCAACGAACTCGGCGTCGCCGAGCCGGTGATCCAGCAGCAGGGTCTGGACCGGGTGGTGGTGCAACTGCCCGGGGTGCAGGACACCGCCAAGGCCAAGGACATCATCGGCCGCACCGCCACGCTGGAGGTGCGCATGGTCAACGAAAGCGCCGAGGCGCGCGAGGCCGAGCGCGGCGGCGCCGCCGTGCCCTTCGGCAGCGAGCGTTACCTCGAGCGCAACGGCGCGCCGATCATCGTCTACCGTCAGGTGGTGCTCACTGGCGACAACCTCACCGACGCCCAGGCTGGCTTCGACGGCCAGACGCAGGAGCCTGCGGTGCACCTGACGCTGGACGCGAAGGGCTCGCGCATCTTCCGCGACGTGACGCGCGAGAACATCGGCAAGCGCATGGCCATCCTGTTGTTCGAGAAGGGCAAGGGCGAGGTCGTCACCGCGCCGGTGATCCGCAGCGAGATCGGCGGCGGGCGCGTGCAGATCTCCGGCCGAATGACCACGGCCGAAGCCGCCGACACCGCACTGCTGCTGCGCGCCGGCTCGCTGGCCGCACCGATGGAGATCATCGAGGAGCGTACCGTCGGTCCGAGCCTGGGCGCGGACAACATCGACAAGGGCTTCAACAGCGTGCTCTACGGGCTGATCGCCATCGCCGTGTTCATGTGCGCTTACTACGGCCTGTTCGGCGTGATCTCGACGCTGGCGCTGGGCTTCAACCTGCTGATGCTGGTGGCCATCCTGTCGATGCTGCAGGCCACGCTGACGCTGCCGGGCATCGCCGCCATCGCGCTGACGCTGGGCATGGCCATCGACGCCAACGTGCTGATCAACGAGCGCGTGCGCGAAGAGCTGCGCGGCGGCGCGCCGCCGCAGCTGGCCATCCACAACGGCTACGAGCGCGCTTTCGCCACCATCCTGGACTCGAACATCACCACACTGATCGCCGGCGTGGCGCTGCTGGCCTTTGGCTCCGGGCCCGTGCGCGGCTTCGCGGTGGTGCACTGCCTGGGCATCCTGACCTCGATGTTCTCCGCCGTGATGTTCTCGCGTGGCCTGGTGAACCTTTGGTACGGCCGGCAGAAGCGGCTGAAGTCGGTGTCGATCGGGCAGATCTGGAAGCCCGACGCCGCCGCCAACACCGCGATCAAGGCCTGACGCACATCCTCGGCCGACAGCCCGCACGGGAGATCAGATGGAGTTCTTTCGCATTCGCCGCGACATACCGTTCATGCGGCATGCGCTGGTGTTCAACATCATTTCGCTCGTCACCTTCCTGGCGGCGGTGTTCTTCCTGTTCACGCGTGGCCTGCACCTGTCGATCGAGTTCACTGGCGGCACGGTGATCGAAGTGGCCTACGCGCAGCCAGCCGACATCGGCAAGGTGCGCAGCACCATCGAGGCGATGAAGGTCGGCGACACCCAGGTGCAGAACTTCGGCAGCGCGCGCGATGTGCTGATCCGTCTGCCGCTGGCCGATGGCGTCAAGCAAAGCGAGCTGGTCGGCAGGGTGTTCGACACGCTGTGTCGGGCCGAAGGCGGCGCGATCGAGGCGCGGCAAGGCGTCAGCGACAAGGGCGAATCGATCAGCCGCCAGGTCTGCGCCGCCGGCAATGTCGAGCCGGTGACGCTTCAGCGCAGCGAATTCGTCGGCCCGCAGGTCGGCAAGGAGCTGGCGGTCGACGGCGCCATGGCACTGGGCTTCGTCGTTCTGGGCATCATGATCTACCTTGCGCTGCGCTTCGAATGGAAGTTCGCGGTTGCGGCCATCGTCGCCAACCTGCACGACGTCATCATCATCCTGGGCTTCTTCGCCTTCTTCCAGTGGGAGTTCTCGCTGGCGGTGTTGGCGGCGGTGCTGGCGGTGCTGGGTTATTCGGTGAACGAGTCGGTGGTCATCTTCGACCGCATCCGCGAGACCTTCAGGCGCTTTCGCAAGATGAGCCCACCCGAGGTCATCGACCATGCCATCACCAGCACCATCAGCCGCACCATCATCACCCACGGCTCGACGCAGATGATGGTGCTGTCGATGTTGATCTTTGGCGGACCGACGCTGTACTACTTCGCGCTGGCGCTGACCGTGGGCATCTTGTTTGGCATCTATTCGTCGGTGTTCGTGGCGGCGGCCATTGCCATGTGGCTGGGAATCAAGCGTGAAGATCTGGTCAAGTCGGGCAGCAAGGAGATCGACCCCAACGATCCCAACAGCGGGGCCGTGGTGTAGAGTGACCTGACTTGCGAGGTACAGCAGTCCCGACCTCATGACCTACAGCGCAGATCACGCCGAAATCGCCGAGCAGGCACGGCGCATCTACGCCGAACAGTTGGTCAAGGGCCTGCCGGCGATGGTCAATTCGCTGGCCGCGACGGCCAGCGCGCTGCTCGACAAGCCCTCCGAACACGCCCGCTTCATGCGCCGCCGCGAGCTGGTGCACGAGCTGAAGAAGGGCGCCGCGGTCTGGCACAAGACCATGGTCAACAGCCTGCGCAACGCGCTGCTCAACGGCGTGTCCGCGGTGCGCCCGGGCGACCTGCCTGCGCCCACTGCGGCCAGCGGCCCGCTGTCGCTGGTTGACGACGACACCATCGAGCGCGAGATCCTCACCTCGCGCCTGGCGCTGGCGGTGATGGACCAGGCCGCCTCGGAATTCACCGACCTGCGCGCGCGCATGTCGTCGCTGGAACGGCGCGAGGAGCTCGACGCGCAGGACATGCTGCGCGCCCATGTGCTGGCGCGCATCGTCGTCGACGCCTGGCGCTCGGCCGGCTGCAGCCTGGACAGCTGGCGCGAGCTGCAGACCAGCCTGCACGAGGAACTGGCCTCGCTGGTCGAGGAGGCCTACCACGAAACCAACCGCTGGCTGGTCGAGCAGGGCGTGCTGCCTGACGTGGACCTGCACCCCTACATCAAGCGCTCGCGCCACGCGCCGACGCAGCAGGCGGGCCTTTCCGGCGGCGGCGGCCATTCAGGCTATGGCCAGAGCTCGGGTTTCGGTGCGGCTCAGGGGCCGGGGCAGGGGCCGAGCTCCGGCTACGGGCCGGGGCCGGGGTATGGCCCGGCTGGAGGCGGTGGCGGTGGCGGTGGCGGTGGC
>JAGTRL010000363.1 GCA_018261815.1 Pseudomonadota bacterium | reverse complement strand
TACAGCGACCACGAGATCGGCCGAGTGATCCAGCACTTCCAGGACCTGGGCAAGTTGGACAACACGCTGATCATCTACATCAACGGCGACAACGGCACCAGCGCCGAGGGCGGCCCGAACGGCACGCCCAACGAGGTGGCCTTCTTCAACGGCGTGCAGGTGCCCGTGGACGTGCAGATGAAGTTCTACGAGGTGTGGGGCACGGAACAAACCTACAACCACATGTCGGCCGGCTGGTCGTGGGCCTTCGACACACCGTTCTCCTGGTTCAAGCAGAACGCCTCGGCGCTGGGCGGAGTGAACCAGAACATGGTGGTGTCGTGGCCGGCACGCATCAAGGACAAGGGCGGCCTGCGCGAGCAGTTCACGCACGTCATCGACGTCGTGCCGACCATCCTGGAGGCCGCCGGCATCAAGGCACCGCTGGCGGTGGACGGCATCAAGCAGGCGCCGATCGAAGGCACCAGCTTCGCCTACACCTTCGACGCCGAGAATGCCAAGGCGCCGACACGGCACAAGACCCAGTACTTCGAGATGATGGGCCAGTGGGCGCTGTACGACGACGGCTGGTTCCTCAGCACCGAAGTGAACCGCGCGCCGTGGGACGCCTTCGGCCCGGCCAACCCCGACCCGCTGAACAAGCAGGTGCTGCAGCTCTACAACCTGAACAAGGACTTCAGCCAGACGCAGGACCTGGCGGCACAGGACCCGGCCAAGGTCAAGGCGATGAAAGCCAAGTTCATCGCCGAGGCCAAGAAGTACCAGGTCTTCCCGATGGATGCCTCGGTGGCGGCGCGCATCGTCGCACCCAGGCCCAACATCACCGCCGGTCGCACCGAGTTCGTCTACACCCGGCCGATGGTCGGGCTGCCGCAGGGTGATTCGCCCTTCATCCTGAACTCGTCCTACACCATCACTGCCGACATCGAGGTGCCGCCAGGCGGCGCCGAAGGCATGATGCTGACCTCGGGCGGGCGCTTCGCCGGCTACGGCTTCTACCTGCTGAAGGGCAAGCCGGTGTTCCTGTGGAATCTGGTCGATCTGGAGCGCCTGAAGTGGGAAGGCGCCGAGGCGCTGACGCCCGGCCGTCACACGGTGGAGTTCGACTTCAAGTACGACGGTCTGGGCGCCGGCACCTTGGCCTTCAACGATTTCAGCGGCATCGGCCGGCCCGGCACCGGCACGCTCAAGGTCGATGGCAAGGTGGTGGACAGCAAGCCGATGCCGAAGACGCTGCCGATGATCCTGCAGTGGGACGAGAGCTTCGACATCGGCTCGGACACGCTCACCGGCGTGAACGATGCCGACTACATGCCGCCCTTCGCGCTGACCGCAAAGCTGAACAAGCTGACGATCAAGATCGACCGACCGCAGCTGTCGAAGGCCGAAATCGCCAAGCTCGAAGCCGCCATGAAGGCCAAGGCGGCGCGAGACTGATCTTGCGGTGCGCGACTACACGGAACGAGCATCCCGTCGCGCGTATGTTGCGTCCGACGCACTTCGCGGGCCAGATCCGTTCGAAGGGTCTGGCCCGACCGGGTGCAGTAGGGCCAGAATGTGCCACCGGCCCCCAAAGAGGCCATACGCGAGGAGACACGAAGATGAATCCCAAGCAACCCGCACGATTCGCAGCCCCGTTGCTGGCCCTGGCAATGGCCGGCGCCCTGCCAGCCACAGCCCAAGCCCAGGGCATGAGCGACAGCTGGCAGTTCGAAGCGGCGATCTACGGCTGGTTCCCGGCCATCAGCGGCAACACCTCGTTCCCTGACGGCGGCGGGTCGAGCATCGACCTCAGTACCGGCGACGTGCTCGATGCGCTGAAGTTTGCCTTCTTCACCGCCTTCCAAGTACGCAACGGCGAGTGGGGCCTGTTTACCGACATCGCCTACGCCGACCTGGGTGACTCGAAAAGCGGATCGAGGGACTTCACCATTGGCGGCCGACCCGTGGCCGGCGTCACCGCCAATCTGGATCTCGACGTCAAGTCCTGGATCTGGACCATTGCCGGTACCTACCAGCTGAAGAACGACGACGCCGCTTCGATGGACCTGCTGTTCGGCGCGCGCATGCTCGACATGACCAACAGGCTGAGGTGGAGCCTCAACGGCAGCGGCGGCAACCTCGCGCGGTCCGGTGAGGCGGAAGTCGGCGCCACCAACTGGGATGCCGTGATCGGCCTGAAGGGCCGTGCCTATCTGGGCCAGGATCGCAAATGGTTCGTGCCCTACTACGCCGATATCGGCGCCGGTGAATCGAAGATGACCTGGCAGGTCAATGCCGGGGTGGGCTACCAGTTCGACTGGGGCGCGCTGATCGGCTCGTGGCGCTATCTGGACTACGAGTTCAAGAGCAGCTCGCACATCGAAAGCCAGAGCTTCAGCGGGCCGCTGGTCGGCGTGGTCTTCAAGTTCTAGGGCCGCGTCCCGGCGCGCGCCAGCAGCCGCTGCGCGCGCTGCAGCACCGGCTTGTCCACCATGCGGCCGTCGACGCGCACCGCGCCCGACGAGCCCGTGGCCGCGGCGACGACACGGCGCGCCCAGTCGAGTTCGGCCGCGCTGGGCACCAGCGCCTCATGCACCCAGGCCACCTGTTTCGGGTGGATGCACAGCTTGGCGCCGAACCCGTGCGCACGGGCACGCGCGAAGTCAGCGCGCAGCCGGGCCGGGTCGTCGATGTCCGGCGTGACACCGGCCACCGGCGGCGGCAAATCGGCCGCGCGCGAGGCCCACGCCAGCCGGCTGGCGGCGGCGTCCAGACCCAGCGGGCCGATCGATGGGTCTTCGACCAGGTCGAGGTCGAGCGCGAAATCCAAGGTGCCGAAGACCAGCCGGCTGACGCCGTCGACCGCCGCCAGGGCTTCGGCCTGGAGGATGCCGCGCGCGCTTTCGATCAGCGCCAGCACCTCGATGTCCGGGCAGGTGCGGCGCACCCGGGCCACCGTGGCCACCGCCTCGGCCTTGGGCAGCATCACGCCATGGGCCCGCGCCGCGGCGATCATGGCCAGATCGTCGTCGAACCAGGGCGTGCTCTCGTCGTTGATGCGCACCACCAGCCGCGTGCGCAGCGCCTCGTCGGCCGCCAGCAGGTGGCGCGCCACGGCCTCGCGTGCGACGGCCTTGTCGTCCGGCGTGACGGCATCCTCCAGGTCCAGCACGACGGCATCGGCGCCCGAGGCCAGCGCCTTGTCGAAGCGCTCGGCGCGGTTGCCGGGCACGAACAGGTAGCTGCGCGCAATCATGGTGTCTCGCCTCAGATGGCTTGCGCTGCGCGCAGCGCGGCAATGTCGTCGGCGCCATATCCCAGCTCGGCCAGCAGCGCGTCGGTGTGTTCACCGAGCGCAGGCACCGGGTCCATGCGCGGGCCATGGCCGTCGTCCCAGTGGCCAGGCGGCAGCAGCGCCGGGATCGTACCCACCGGCGAGCCGATGTCGCGCCAGCGTTGGCGCGCGGCCAGCTGCGGGTGCTGCCAGAACTCGCGCATCGTGTTGACCTTGGCGTTGGCGATCTGCGCCTCGTCGAGGCGCTGCAGCACCTCGTCGGCCGTCAGCGGCGCAAAGGCTTCGACGATCACCGTACGCAAGG
>JAGTRL010000362.1 GCA_018261815.1 Pseudomonadota bacterium | reverse complement strand
CTTCATCGCCTCCTTGTGGCGCACGCCGAAGCGGTGCTCCTCGTCGATGATCAGCAGGCCCAGGCGCTTGAACTTCACCGTCTGGCTGAGCAGCTTGTGCGTGCCGACGACGATGTCGATCGTGCCGTCCTCGATGCCCTGCATGGCCTGCGCCACCTCCTTGGCGGAGCGGAAGCGCGACAGCTCGGCCACCTTCACCGGCCACTTGCCGAAGCGGTCGACCAGCGTCTGGAAATGCTGCTCGGCCAGCAGCGTGGTGGGCGCCAGGATCGCCACCTGCTTGCCGCCGTGCACGGCGACGAAGGCGGCACGCAGAGCCACCTCGGTCTTGCCGAAGCCGACGTCGCCGCACACCAGCCGGTCCATCGGCTTCGGACTGACCATATCCTGGATCACCGCATGGATGGCGGCGCGCTGGTCGGCCGTCTCCTCGAAACCGAAGCTGGCGGCAAAGGCTTCGTAGTCATGTGCGCTGAAGCGGTGCGCGAAACCTTCGCGCGCGGCGCGGCGTGCATACAGGTTCAGCAGCTCGGCCGCGGTGTCGCGCACCTGCTCGGCAGCCTTGCGCTTGGCCTTGTCCCACTGGCCCGAGCCCAGGCGATGCAGCGGCGCCTCTTCCGAGCTGACGCCGGTGTAGCGGCTGATCAGGTGCAGCTGCGACACCGGCACGTAGAGCGTGGCCTTGTCGGCGTATTCCAGGTGCAGGAACTCGCTGGCGCCGCCTTCGCCTTCGCCCAGATCGATGTGGATCAGGCCCTGGTAGCGGCCGATGCCGTGGTTGGCATGCACGACCGGATCGCCGATCTTCAGCTCCGACAGGTCCTTGATCAGCGCATCGACGTTGCTGGTCTGCTCCTGCTTGCGGCGGCGCCGCGCCTGCGGCGTGCTGGCGAAGAGCTCGGTCTCGGTGATGAACTGGATCGAGATGCCTTCTGCGGGCTCGTGCCAATGGAAGCCTGCGGCCAGCGGTGCGGCGGCAATGGCCACCTTCTCGTCCCCGGCTTCGAACACGGCCAGCGTGGCAACGCTGGGCACATCGATGCGGTGGTCGCGCAGCAGCTCCAGCAGGCTCTCGCGCCGGCCTTCGCTTTCGGCCACCAGCAGCACGCGGTGCTGGGTGGCGTCGATGTGCTGTTCCAGCGCGGCCAGCGGCGCGGTGGCGCCGCGATCCACGCTGACGTCCGGCAGCGGCCGGGCCCAGTCCACCTCGCCGCTGCCGCGCAGCACCAGCGTGGCATGTGCGTTGGCGCGCGCGAAGAAGTCCTCGCTGCGCAGGAACAGCTCCTCGGGCGGCAGCAGCGGCCGCTCCGGGTCGTGCTGCAGGAAACGGTGGCGCTCGCGCGTGTCGGTCCAGAAGTGCTGCAGCGCCTCGTCCAGCTCGCCGTGCAGTACCAGGGCGGCGTGCTCGCCGATGTAGTCGAAGATCGTCGCCGTCTGCTCGAAGAACAGCGGCAGGTAGTACTCGATGCCGGCGGTGGCCAGCCCGGCGCCGATGTCCTTGTAGATGCGCGAGCGGCTCGGGTCGCCTTCGATCCTCTCGCGCCAGCGCGCGCGGAAGGCGTTGCGCGCCGGCTCGTCCATCGGGAACTCGCGCCCTGGCAGCAGCCGCACCTCGGGCACCGGGTACAGGCTGCGCTGCGTGTCCGGGTCGAAGGTGCGGATCGAATCGACCTCGTCGCCGAACAGGTCCACGCGGTAGGGCACCGGCGAACCCATCGGGAACAGGTCGATCAGCCCGCCGCGCACCGCGTATTCGCCCGGCGACACCACCTGGCTCACATGGCTGTAGCCGGCCAAAGTCAGCTGCCCCTTCAATGCGGCCTCGTCCAACCGCATCTTCTGCTTGAAGTGGAAGGTGTAGCCGGCCATGAAGCCGGGCGGAGCCAGCCGCGTCAGCGCGGTGGTGGCGGGCAGCAGCACCACGTCCAGATCGCGTGAGCGCACGCGCCACAACGTGGCCAGGCGCTCGGAGATCAGATCCTGGTGCGGCGAGAAGCTGTCGTAGGGCAGGGTCTCCCAGTCCGGGAACAGCGCCACGCGCAGTTCGGGCGCGAAGAAGGGCAGCTCGTCCACCAGTCGCTGCGCGTCGGCCGGATCGGCGGCGACGATGCACAGCATCTGTCCGGCCTCGCGGCGCGCCAGCGCATGGCGGGCCAGCAGCAGGGCGTCGGCCGAACCGACGGGGCGGGGCAGGGCATGGCGCTTGCCACGGGCGATGGAAGGCAACTGCATGGACGGTGCGGACAACACAAAACGCCCCGCAACGGTTGCTGCGGGGCGATGGGTGGATTGTAGGCAGGCCCCACGCATGCCGTGCGCCTCAGGCCATGCCGGTCTGCCGGGCTACCATTGGCGCGTGAGCCCATTCACTGACCCGGCGGCAAATCACGACGGTGCGCGCTGCTTTGCGCTGGTGCCCTGTGCCGGTGTCGGCGAGCGCGCCGGCCAGGAACTGCCCAAGCAGTACGCACGCATCGGTACGCGTGCGATGGTGGCGCACACGCTGGCGGCGCTGGCCGCCGTGCCACGGCTGCAGGCCACGCTGGTGGTACTGGCCCCGGGAGATGCGCATTTCGAGGGCCATGCGCCGGACTTTCGCGGCGAACGGGCTTGGGTTGCGCATTGCGGTGGTGCCACCCGCGCCGCCACCGTGGCCAACGGACTGGCCGAACTGCAGCGCCGCGGCGCCCGGGCTGGCGACTGGGTGCTGGTGCACGACGCCGCGCGCTGCCTGCTGCGGCCCGAATGGGTAGACAGGCTGATCGACGCCTGCCGTGGCGATGCGGTGGGCGGTCTGCTGGCGCTACCGCTGGCCGACACGCTCAAGCAGGCTCGCGCCGGCCGCGTCGAGCGCACGCTGGACCGCAGCGACAAGTGGGCTGCGCAGACGCCTCAGATGTTCCGTCAGGGACTGCTGCAGCAATCGCTGGCGCAGGCCGGGCCTGGCGTCACCGACGAGGCCAGCGCGGTGGAGGCCGCCGGCCACGCGCCTTTGCTGGTGTCAGGCGAGCTGGAGAACTTCAAGCTGACGTGGCCGCAGGAGCTGGTGCTGGCCGCGCGCTTGCTGCGCGCACGCGAGTTGGAGGCTGCCGAATGAGCGCGTCGCTGCGCATCGGCGAAGGCTGGGACACGCATGCACTGGTCAGCGGCCGGCCGCTGATCCTGGGTGGTGTACGCATCGAACACAGCCATGGGTTGCTCGGCCACTCGGATGCCGACGCACTGCTGCACGCCATCACCGACGCGCTGTTCGGCGCCGCCGCCCTGGGCGACATCGGCCGCCACTTTCCGGACACCGACTTGGCCTTCAAGGGCGCCGATTCGCTGGTGCTGCTGGCGGAGGCCGCGCGCCGCGTGCGTGCCGCCGGCTGGGACATCGTCAACATCGACAGCACCATCGTCGCGCAGGCGCCGAAGATGGCGCCGCAGATCCCGGCGATGTGCGCCAACGTGGCCCATGCGCTGGGCATCGACGCCGACTGTGTCAACGTCAAGGCCAAGACGGCCGAGAAGATGGGCCCGGTGGGTGAGCACCGCGCCATCGAGGCGCGTGCGGTCTGCCTGCTACGTCGTTTCGCCTAG
>JAGTRL010000361.1 GCA_018261815.1 Pseudomonadota bacterium | reverse complement strand
GCTGCTGCGCGAGATCGGCACGGTGCTGGCCGAGGTGCCGAACCGGCTGACGCTGGAAGGCCACACCGATGCCGCGCCCTTCGTCGGCGGCGGCCTGGGCTACGGCAACTGGGAGCTGTCGGCCGACCGCGCCAATGCCTCGCGGCGCGAGCTGATGTCCGGCGGCCTGCCCGAAGACCGCATGCTGCGTGTGCAGGGCCTCGCGGCCAGCCTGCCCTTCGACGCGAAGGACCCGCACAGTGCGGCCAACCGGCGCATCAGCATCATCGTGATGAACCGCGAGGCCGAGGACCGCTTCTTCCGCAGCGACCTGCAGGCGCCACCGCCAGTGGAAGAGCCGCCGGTGTCCATCGAGTCGATCGCGCCGAGCCTGCGGCGCTGAGATCGGCACCCGTGTAACAGCGGGTCCGCGCACGTCGGAACATCGGCGGCTTTCCCCCGCTTATCGCGCTCAAGTTTCCGGCCCCGCCGGGCACCATGGCAAGGCACGCGATTGATCGCGCACCACAGCCATGGCCGACGCCCAGGACCGCAGACTCCCCGCCACCGACAGAAAGATCCGCAAGGCGCGCGCCGAAGGCCAGGTGGCGCGTTCGCGGGACCTGTCGCACTTTGCCGCCATCGGCACCGCGGTGGCACTGATGGTGGCCGCCGCACCGCAGGCCATGGCCTGGCTCAAGACCGCGCTGGCCTCGGGCCTGCGCTTTGACGCAACAGCGCTGGCCGATGCCGACGTGATGCAGCAGCGGCTGGCGTTGGTCAGCCTGCCGGCGCTGTGGATGGTGGTGGGCATTGGGCTGGCCATGCTGGCGGTGGCGCTGCTGGCCGGCGTGCTCAGCGGCGGCTGGAACTTCAGCCTCAAGGCGCTTCAGCCCAAACTCGAGAAGATCGACCCCTTCGCCGGGCTGGGACGCATGTTCTCCGGCCAGCAGCTGATCAACACGCTCAAGAGCTGCCTGCTGGCGATCATCCTGGGCACGATCGGCGCGTTCTATCTCAAGCACAACCTGCCGCGCTTTGCCGAGGCCATCGCCATGCCGCTGCCGGCGGCGATGTCGCATGCCGGCAGCGTGGTGCTCGGCGGCCTGCTGCTTCTGGTGTTGGCGCTGGCGCTGTTTGCCGTGGTCGACGTGCCGCTGCAGCGCCACCAGCTGTCGCAGACGCTGAAGATGAGCGTGCAGGAAATGAAGCAGGAGCAGCGCGAGGTCGAGGGCAATGCCGAGGTCAAGTCGCGGCAGCGCTCGCGCATGCGCGAGCTGGCCAACCGCCGCATGCTGGCCGCCGTGCCCGGCGCCGACCTGGTGGTGATGAACCCCAGCCACTTCGCGGTGGCGCTGAAGTACCAGGAAGGGTTGATGAGCGCACCCAAGGTGGTGGCCAAGGGAATGGACCTGATGGCGCTGCGCATCCGCGACGCCGCCCAGGGCGCCAAGGTGCCGGTATTGCAGGCCCCGCCACTGGCGCGAGCGCTGTACGCCCATGCCGATCTCGACAAGCCCGTGCCCGCCGCGCTGTTCTCGGCCGTGGCGCAGGTGCTGGCGCATGTCTACCAGCTGCGCGCGCACCTGCAGGGCCGCGGCGCGATGCCGCCGCCGCTGCCCGAGCTGAAGGTGCCGCCGGAGCTCGACCCGCTGCATGACCTGCCCGGGGCCGCCGCATGAGCGCGCCGGGCCGCTCCCACGCGCTCATCCCGGAGCACGCAGTGCGAAGGGTATTCCAATGAACGCCTTGACGCGGCAACTGCAAGCTCTGTTCGGTGCGCGTGCGCCGGTGATCAGGGCGCTGGGCGTGCCGGCCTTTGTCATCCTGGTGCTGGCGATGATGGTGCTGCCGCTGCCGCCCTTCGCACTGGACCTGCTGTTCACCTTCAACATCGCGCTGGCGCTGATGGTGGTGATGATCTCATCGCAGATGGTCAAGCCGCTGGATTTCGCCGCCTTCCCGACGGTGCTGCTGATCACCACGCTGCTGCGCCTGAGCCTGAACGTGGCGTCGACCCGCGTGGTGCTGGTCGAGGGCCACACCGGTCCGGCCGCGGCCGGCAAGGTGATCGAGTCCTTTGGCCACTTCCTGATCGGCGGCAACTTCGCGGTCGGCCTGATCGTCTTCGCGATCCTGGTGGTCATCAACTTCATCGTCGTCACCAAGGGCGCCGAGCGCATCGCCGAAGTCGGCGCGCGCTTCACGCTGGACGCGATGCCGGGCAAGCAGATGGCCATCGACGCCGAGCTCAATGCCGGCATGATCGACGAGGGTGAAGCGCGCCGCCGCCGCGCCGAGGTGGCCGAGGAAGCCGACTTCTTCGGTTCGATGGACGGTGCCAGCAAGTTCGTGCGCGGCGACGCCATCGCCGGCATGTTGATCCTGTTCATCAACATCGTCGGCGGCTTCGTCATCGGCATCGCGCAGCACGACCTGTCGGCGCAGGCCGCGGCCAGCAGCTACATCCTGCTGGCGGTGGGCGATGCGCTGGTGGCGCAGGTGCCGGCGCTGCTGATCTCGGTGGCTGCGGCCATGGTGGTGTCGCGCGTCGGCAAGGAACACGCCATCGGCGCGCAGATCGGCACGCAGCTCTTCAGCTCGCCCAAGGCGCTGCTGATCACGGCCGGCATCATCGCCGTGCTCGGCCTGGTGCCGGGCATGCCGAACTTCGTGTTCATCCTCATCGCCGGTGGCATCGCGGCCATGGCCTGGTGGGTGCGCCGGCGCCAGCAGGCAGAGACGGCCGCGGCCGCGCGGCCCAAGGAACCCGACATCGCGGTACCGAATGCCGAGGCCAGCTGGGACGACCTGGTGCCGGTGGACACGCTGGGGCTGGAGGTGGGCTACCGGCTGATCGCGCTGGTCGACAAGGCGCGTTCCGGCGACCTGCTGGGCCGCATCAAGGGCGTGCGCAAGAAGTTCGCGCAGGACGTCGGCTTCCTGCCGCCGGCGGTGCACATCCGCGACAACCTGGAGCTCAAGCCGAGCATGTACCGCGTCACCTTGCGCGGCGCGGTGGTGGGCGAGGGCGAGGCCTTCCCCGGCATGTGGATGGCCATCAACCCCGGCGGCGCCACGCAGGTGCTGCCCGGCACCAAGACCACCGACCCGGCCTTTGGGCTGCCGGCGGTGTGGATCGAAGAACGTCACCGCGAGATGGCACAGATGGCCGGGTTTACGGTGGTTGATTGTGCGACCGTCGTGGCCACCCACCTTTCACACTTGATGCAGGTGAATGCCGCACGTCTGCTGGGTCGCGTGGAGGCCCAGGCCCTGATCGACCATGTCACCAAGCTCGCCCCCAAACTGATGGAAGACGTGGTCCCCAAGATGGTCGGCATCGCCACCGTGCAGAAAGTCCTGCAGCTGTTGCTGGAAGAAGGCGTGCACATCCGCGACATGCGCTCCATCGTCGAGTGCCTGGCCGAACATGCCGCCACCACCACCACCGACGCCGCCGAGCTGGCACGCCGCATCCGCGTGCACCTGGCGCCGGCCATCGTGCAGCAGATCTACGGCCCGGTGAAGGAACTCGACGTGATCGCGCTCGACCCCGAGCTGGAGCGGCTGGTCACGCAGGCGCTGAACTCGCCGCACGGCGC
>JAGTRL010000360.1 GCA_018261815.1 Pseudomonadota bacterium | reverse complement strand
CGCAGCCAGTCCAGCTTGTGCACGGTGGGCAGGGTGCGCGCGATGCTCTGCAGGCCGTCGCGCAGCCCGACTTCGCGCACGGTGACGGGGGTGGAGGTGTTCATGGCGCTGCACTGTAGGCGTTCCATGGTGAATGCACGAATGCTGTTTTTTCAGCTTTTGCGTTCCAATCCGGAACGTCACATGACCCGCCCGCTCGATCCTGTCTCGTTGCAGCACTTCGTCGCCGTGTGCGAGGAAGGCAGCATTGCGCGTGCCGCGGCGCGCGAATCGCTGGTGGCCTCGGCGTTGAGCAAGCGCCTGGCCGCGCTGGAAGCCGAAGTGGGCGTGTCCTTGCTGGTCCGCCGCCGCCGCGGCGTCGAACCCACGCCCGCCGGCGAGGCGCTGCTGGGCCGCGCGCGCGAGTTGCTGTCGGCACTGGACCGGCTGCGCGGCGAACTCGGCGCCTACGGCCTGGGCATGCAGGGCAGCGTGCGCGTGCTGGCCAGCCCGTCGGTGCTGGCCGAGATGCTGCCCGAGGACATCGGCCGCTTCATGGCGCAGCACCCGGGGCTGAACATCAGCCTCGACGAACGCACCAGCCCGGAGATCGTGCGATGCCTGCGCGAAGGCGCGGCCGACCTGGGCGTGCTGTGGGACTTTGCCGACCTGAATGGCCTGCAGGTGCTGCCCTACCGGAGCGACCATCTGTGCGTGGCCATGTCGCCCGGCCATCCGCTGGCGCGCCGGCCGGCGCTGAGCTATGCCGACACGCTGGACCAGGTGTCGGTCGGCGTGGCGCCCGGCGGGCTGATGGACCAGCTGCTGCGCCGCCAGGCGGCGCTGCTCGGTCGCGTGCCGGCGCATCGCGTGCAGGTGTCGAGCATGGATGCGGCCTGCCGCATCGTGGCCGCTGGCCTGGGCCTGGCGGTGCTGCCGCGCGAGGTGGCGGTGCCCCATGCCGGCGCCGGGCGGCTGGCGCTGGTGCCGCTGAGCGAGCCCTGGGCCCTGCGCCGCTTCGTCGTCGTGACCCGGCCCGCGCCGCTGCAATCAGCCAGCGCGAGGCTGCTGGCACAGCATCTGCACGAGGCCGCAGTCTGAGCCTGCGCGCGCGGGCGACAGGGCCTAGACTCGCCGCTCCAACCGAACGCCAGGAGACACCGATGACCTCGCCCACCCCGACCACGGCCCTGCAACTGCGCTCCCTGGTGCGCAGCAGCGGTGAACTCGAAGTGTCGTTGCAGGAGGTGCCGGTGCCCGAGCCGGGCGCCGACGAGGTGCTGGTGCGCATCGAGGCCACGCCGATCAACCCCTCGGACCTGGGGCTGCTGTTCGGCCCGGCCGACATGAGCACGCTGCAGGTGGCCGGCAGCGTCGAGCGCCCGGTGGTCAGCGCGCGCATCCCCGAGAAGTTCATGAAGGCGATGGCCGGCCGCGCCGACGAGTCGATGCCGGTGGGCAACGAGGGAGCCGGCACCGTCGTCAAGGCCGGCGCGTCGCCCGCCGCGCAGGCACTGCTGGGCAGGACGGTGGCGGTCATCGGCGGCGCGATGTACGCGCAGTACCGCTGCATGGCCGCCAGCCAGTGCCTGGTGCTGCCGGCCGATGCCAGCGCGGCGGATGGCGCGTCCTGTTTCGTCAACCCGCTCACCGCGCTGGGCATGGTCGAGACGATGAAGCGCGAAGGCCACAAGGCGCTGGTGCACACCGCGGCGGCGTCGAACCTGGGGCAGATGCTCAACCGCATCTGCCTGAAGGACGGCATCTCGCTGGTGAACATCGTGCGCAAGCCCGAGCAGGCGGCCTTGCTGCGCGAGCAGGGCGCGAAGTACGTTTGCAGCATCGCGTCGCCGAACTTCATCGACGAGCTGACCGATGCGCTGGCCGCCACTGGCGCCACCATCGCCTTCGATGCCATCGGCGGCGGCAAGCTGGCCGGGCAAATCCTGACGTGCATGGAAGCCGCGATCAACCGCAACGCCAAGGAATACAGCCGCTACGGCTCGGCCGTGCACAAGCAGGTCTATCTGTACGGCATGCTCGACACCAGCCCGACCGAGGTGGTGCGCAATTTCGGCATGGCCTGGGGCATGGGCGGCTGGCTGCTGTTTCAGTTCCTGCAGAAAATCGGCCCGGCCGCGGCGCAGACCTTGCGCGAGCGCGTGGCCGCGGAGCTGAAGACCACCTTCGCCAGCCACTACACGCGCACGGTGTCGCTGGCCGAGGCACTGACGCCCGCGGCGATTGCCGTCTACGCCAAGCGGGCCACCGGCGAGAAGTTCCTCATCGACCCGAGCCGCGGCTGAGCTCCAGCGCGCGCCGCGCCTCGTCGCAGGAAGCCTGCGGCTGCGTCACGTCGAACCACACGGCGGCCATGCCGAAGGCCACGGCGCCGTCGACATTGCGCGGCTGGTCGTCGACGAACACGCAATCGCCCGGCGCCACGCCGAGTTGCTGCGTGCACAGCGCATAAGCGCGCGCATTGGGCTTGAGGATGCCGGTGTAGGTGGCGTCGACGATCAGATCCACGTTGCGCAGCGCGGCCATGCGCTGGCGCAGCGCGGCGCCGTAGAAAAGGTCCAGCTCGTTCGACAGGATCGCCAGCTTGTGGCCGGCGGCATGGGCCTCGCGCATCAACGCCAGCGTCTCGGGCCGCGCCACCGCGTCGGGCTCGGCGCCGCGGGCGCGCTGCACCAGCGTCTGCATTTCGTCCCAGTCTTCCCCCAGCAGCCGGCCGACCTCGCGCGTGCGCTGCAGCCAGTAGTCGCGCTCGCTGAGGCGGCCGGCCTGCATGTCGCACCACGGCGCATCGCTGGCCGGATCGAAGGGGCCGCGCCATGGCAGCGTGCCGGCGGGCAGGCCGAGCGCGGCTTCGGTCTGCGCATGCGTCTCGAACAGCGTGCGGCTGATCACGCCGCCGAAATCCAGCACCAGTGCGCGCATCAGGCGACTCCCTTGGCGATCAGGCCTTGTGCCACCCAGTCGTCGAACACGGCCAGTGCGGCGTCGCAGAAGGCATCGTCGTTGATGTGCGCATCCAGCTCGATGCAGCGCGTGGGCGGCGCTACCGCGGCGCGCATGGCCTCGATGAAGGCCTGCAGGCCTTCGGCATCGTGCAGCGGCTCGCCAGGCCGGTCCCATTGCTCGACGCCGCGCAACGGCAACAGCAGGCAGCTCGGGCCCTGGGCGGACGCCAGCCGTGCACCGATCTCGGCGGCGATCGCGCGGCGCAGCGGCGCCGCCGAGGTGGCGCTGGCGATCAGCCGGTTGTGCACATGCACCGCGCGGCCGGCCAGCGCCGCCGGCACCGGCTGCCAGGCCGGGAAGTCCACCATGTCGACCGCGCCAGGCGCGACGATCTGCGGCGTGCCGCGCCGGCCCGCACCGGTGAGCCGGCCGGCGCCGGAGCTGACCACCGAGCCGCCCAGGTGGTTGGCCAGCTCCTGCAGGCAGAAGTCCAGCACTGCGCAGAAGGCGCCGGCTTCGGCCAGCGCCTCGAAGGCGCGGCCGCCCATGCCGGTGCTGTGGAACACCGCCAGCTCGTAGCCGCGCGCTTCGAGCGCCGGCTTCAGCTGCACCATGTAGTCAAGGCAACTCTTGCCCAGCGAGCTCATGCCCAC
>JAGTRL010000043.1 GCA_018261815.1 Pseudomonadota bacterium | reverse complement strand
CCAGTTCAGGCGGATCGAGCCGTCGGCATTGGCGCTGCCCCAGCGCGTGGCGGCCGAGCTCAAGGCGATGCGGCGCACGCGCACGTTCAGCCGCGGCGCAAAGGCCGCGCAGCGCTCCTCGAAGATGCGCCGCGCCTGGCGCTGCAGCCAGCTCTGCACCGCGTCGCGGATCTGCTCGGGCGTGGCGGTGTGCGGCAGGCCAACGCGCAGCAGCCGGCGCGGCACCCCCGGCAGGCCGTCGGCACCCTGATCCAGCAGCGCGCCGGTGGCACGCGCATCGAGCACGATGATCACGGTCTCGCCCAGGAAGGGCAGCTCGGTGCCGTCGCGCCAGTCGACGCGGCCCGAGTGCAGCCGCGCCGCACGCTCGCGCTGCTCGCGCAGCTTGCGCAGGATCCAGCCGCGCTTTTCCTGCAGCGCGCTGTCCACCTCGTTCAGGCCGACCCAGCGCGGCACGCTGACCGACAGCCCCTCGGGGCCGACCACGAAGCCGATGCTGCGACGCCGTGCGCGGCGCATCTCGTAGGCCACCAGGTGCCCGTCCAGGCGCACATCGCGCTGCGCGCGCGGATGTTTGAAGACCTCGCCGGCCAGCGCCTCGCGGGGCACGGCGGGCAGCGGTGCTGCCGCGGGCGGCGGCGGCGGGCCGGGCAGATCCGGCTCCGGCTCATCGAACAGCGAGCGCTGCAGCAGCGTCCAGGGAGCGATCCAGCGCGACATGGGCCGCGATTCTAGGTGTAGGCCTGCGCGTCGATGCGGCGCATCTCGGCTTCGATCCAGCGCTCGACTTCCCGCATCAGCTCGTCGGGCTTGCGCCCCTGCACCGCGATCGGCTGGCCGATGGAAACGTCGATCACGCCCGGGCGCAGCAGGAAGCTCCTGCGCGGCCAGCAGCGCGCCGAGGCCACGGCGATGGGCACGATCGGCGTGCCGGTGACGATGGCCAGCCGCGCCGCACCCGATTGGTACTTTCCCTTGTGCCCGCGCGCGCTGCGCGTGCCCTCGGGGAACATGATGACCCAGTTGCCCTGTGCCATGAAGCGCCGCCCCTGCTCGGCTACCTTGTTCCAGGCCTCGGTGCGCTTGCTGCGGTCGATGTGGATCATGTCCAGCTTGCCGATCGCCCAGCCGAAGAAGGGGATCAGCAGCAACTCCTTCTTGAAGACATAGCACAGCGGGTGCGACATCAGCACCGGGTAGGCGAAGGTCTCCCAGGTGGACTGGTGCTTCGACGCCAGCAGCACCGCGCGCAGGCCCTCCTGGGCGGTAGGCAGGTTGTCCATGCCCTGCACGCGGTGGCGCACGCCGCAGATGACGCGGGCGCCCCAGATCACCAGGCGCAGCCAGAACACGCACATCCAGTACAGCGGCGTGCCCTTGATGAAGATCGAGGCCAGCACCACCGCCGTGGCCACGGGGACCACGGTGACCAGCATCCACAGCAGGAACAGCACCGAGCGCAGCGCGGCCAGCAGGATCATGGCGCCGCACCCCCGAAGGGGGGCGCCATCGTCGCTTCGGGCGAGCTCAATTCAACAGACCGGATTGAGAGTCGCGCAGGTGCTCGCGCTCCAGCAGGTGGGTGGCCAGTTCGCCCAGGTCCTGGTGGACAAAGGTTCCAGGCACCTGGGCGATGAGTTCAGCCACCTCTGCGGCGCTGAGCGCTGCGGCGCGGCCGCTGCGCACCAGGTGCGGCTCGCAGCCGGCCGCCTGCGCGGCCTGCAGGTCGCGCAGCGTGTCGCCGACCATTGGCACCAGCCGCAGGTCGACGCCGTAGCGCCGGCCGATGTCCAGCGCCATGCCGGGCAGCGGCTTGCGGCAGTCGCAGTGGTCTTCGGGTGTGTGCGGGCAGAAGAACACCGCGTCCATGCGCCCGCCGAGCGCTTGCAGGCTGCGCAGCATGTGCGCATGCACGGCATTGACCGCGGTCATGTCGATCATGCCGCGACCGATGCCCGACTGGTTGGTGGCCACCACCACATGCCAGCCGGCATGGTTCAGGCGCGACACCGCCTCCAGCGCGCCGGGCACCGCCACCCATTCCTCCGGCGCCTTGATGTGGTCCTCGCGGAACTCATTGAGGATGCCGTCGCGGCCGAGGATGATCAGCTTGGGGATCGGCTGCATGGTGCTAGGCCGCCAGCTTGGACAGGTCGGCGACGCGGTTCATCGCGGCGTGCAACTGGCCCAGCAGCGCCAGGCGGTTGGCGCGCAGCGCCGGGTCGTCGGCGTTGACCATGACCTTGTCGAAGAAGTCGTCGACCGGCGCCTTCAGTGCGGCCAGCGCCTGCAGAGAGCCGGCCAGGTCACCGGCGTCGAAGGCGGCATCGGCCCGGCGCGACACGCCTTGCAGCGCCGCGTGCAACGCGGATTCGGCCGCGTCGCCGAACAGTTCGGCCTTGACCGCGACGGGCGCCACGCCCTCGGACTTCTTCAGGATGTTGCCGACGCGCTTGTTGGCCGCGGCCAGCGCCGGCGCCTCGGGCAGCGCGGCAAACTGGCGCAGCGCGGCCAGCCGCGCCGGCAGCGCGGCCCAGCGCTCGGGCCGCAGTTCCAGCACCGCATCGACTTCCTGCGCGCTGTAGCCCAATTCACGCAGGTAGCCGACCAGCCGCTCGCGCAGGAACAGCGCGAGCTCGGCTTGAGCCTGACCATGTTGCGGCCCGAAGGCCTTGAAGGCCTGCAGCACCAGCGCTTCGGTGTCCAGCGGCAGGGCACGCTCGATCAGCATGCGGATCACGCCCAGCGCATGGCGGCGCAGCGCAAACGGGTCCTTGTCGCCGCTGGGCAGCTGGCCGATGCCGAACAGCCCGACGAGCGTCTCCAGCTTGTCGGCCAGCGCCACCGCCACGCCGGCAGGGCGGCGCGGCAACTCGTCGCCGGCGAAGCGCGGCTTGTAGTGGTCCTCGACGGCGAAGGCCACGTCCTCGGTCTCGCCATCGTGGCGCGCGTAGTAGCCGCCCATGATGCCCTGCAGCTCGGGAAACTCGCCGACCATGTCGCTCACCAGGTCGGCCTTGGCCAGCAACGCAGCGCGGTCGGCGCATTGCGCCAGCGCCGGCCCGCCGAGCTGCTCGCCGATGGCACGCGCCAGCGCGCGCACACGCTCGACGCGCTCGCCCTGCGTGCCGAGCTTGCCGTGGTAGACCACCTTGGCCAGCGCCGGCACGCGCGACTCGAGCGACTTCTTGCGGTCCTGGTCGAAGAAGAACTTGGCGTCGGCCAGGCGCGGGCGCACCACGCGTTGGTTGCCTTCGACGATGCGGCTCGGGTCGGCCGGGCGGATGTTGCTGACCACCAGGAAATGCCTTGTCAGCCGGCCCTCGGCATCGACCAACGGGAAGTACTTCTGGTTGGCCTTCATCGTCAGGATCAGGCACTCGCTGGGCACGTCCAGGAACTGCGCGTCGAACTGGCAGGCCAGCACGTTGGGCCGCTCGACCAGGCCGGTGACCTCGTCGAGCAAGGCCTCGTCGTCGACCGGGCGCAAACCCAAGGCGCTTGCCGCAGCCTGCAGCTGGCGCACGATCTCGGCGCGACGTACGGCGAAAGCCGGGATCACCGCGCCTTCGTCCTGCAGTTGCTGCACGTAGCTGTCGGCTTCGCGCAGCGTCAACGGCGATTCGACGGCCTCGAAGCGGTGGCCATGGGTGATGCGGTGCGCCTGCAGGCCCAGGGCCGAGACCGGCACCACCTCGTCGCCATGCAACGCGACCAGGCCATGCGCCGGGCGCACGAAGTGCACGCCGGACCAGCCGTCGGCCAGCTGATAGCTCATCACCTTGGGGATTGGCAGCCTGGTCAGCGCGTCGTCCAACGCGTTCTGCAGGCCTTCGGCCAGCGTCGCCCCCGGGATGAGGCTGTCGTGGAACAGCGCCTCGGCCTTGCCTTCGCCCTGGCGCCTGAGCTGCGACACCGGCACGTCGGCCGCGCCGATGGCGGCCAACTTCTTCAGCAGCGCCTGCGTCGGCTGGCCATCGGCATCGAGCGCCACCGCCACCGGCATCAGCTTCTGCAGCAGCTGCCGGTCGGCCGCCTTCGGCGCCACGCCGGCAATGTGCACCGCCAGACGGCGTGGCGAGGCATAGGCGCCAACGCGCGCATCGGCCGCGGCCAGGCCCTGCGCCTTGAGGGCATCGGACAGCAGCGTGGCGAAGGCCTCGCCCAGCTTCTTCAGTGCCTTGGGCGGCAGCTCCTCGACGAAGATCTCGACCAGCAGGTTCTCGTGCGTCATGCTCAGGCCGCCTTCTTCGCCAGTTGCGCAGCCACTTCCTCGGCCCAGGCGCGCGGCGCCATCGGGAAGCCCAGCCGCGCGCGACTGTCCAGATAGCTCTGCGCCACGGCGCGTGCCAGGTTGCGGATGCGGCCGATGTAGGCGGCGCGTTCGGTGACGCTGATGGCACCGCGCGCATCCAGCAGGTTGAAGGTGTGCGCTGCCTTCAGCAGTTGCTCATAGGCCGGCAGCGCCAGCTGCTGTTCCATCAGGTGCTTGCTCTGCCGCTCGTGCGCATTGAACGAATGCAGCAGGAACTCGACATCGCTGTGCTCGAAGTTGTAGGCACTCTGCTCGACCTCGTTCTGGTGGTAGACATCGCGGTAGCTGATGCCCTCGGCCCACTGCAGGTCGAACAGGCTTTCCACGCCCTGGATGTACATGGCCAGCCGTTCCAGGCCGTAGGTGATCTCGCCGGTGATCGGCCTGCAGTCGATGCCGCCCACCTGCTGGAAGTAGGTGAACTGCGTGACCTCCATGCCGTTGAGCCAGACCTCCCAGCCCAGGCCCCAGCAGCCGAGCGTGGGGTTCTCCCAGTCGTCTTCGACGAAGCGCACGTCGTTGCGCTTCAGGTCGAAGCCCAGCGCCTCGAGCGAGCCCAGATACAGCTCCAGGATGTCGGCCGGCGCGGGTTTCAGCACCACCTGGTACTGGTAGTAGTGCTGCAGGCGATTCGGGTTCTCGCCGTAGCGGCCGTCCTTGGGCCGGCGGCTGGGCTGCACATAGGCTGCCTTCCAGGGCTCGGGGCCCAGCGCGCGCAAAAAGGTGGCGGTGTGGCTGGTGCCGGCGCCGACCTCCATGTCGTAGGGCTGCAGCAGCGCGCAGCCCTGGCGGTCCCAGTAGTCCTGGAGCGTGAGGATGATCTGCTGGAAGCTGCGCATCGGTGGAAGGCCCAGGGTTCGGCGTAAACCCCCGATTCTACGAAGCGCCCCTCACGCTAGGCTTTGCGCCTGTCCAGGGAGGAAACACCATGCACGATTTGCTGATCGCGGGCGCCACGGTGATCGACGGCACAGGCGCCGCCGCGCTGACGGCCGATGTCGCCGTGCAGAACGGCCGCATCGTCGAGGTCGGACGCATCACAGGCACGGCGCGTGAGCGCATCGACGCCGTCGGCGCCTGGCTGACGCCGGGCTTCGTCGACATCCACACCCATTACGACGGCCAGGCCAGCTGGGACGAGACCTTCTCGCCCAGCATCCACCATGGCGTGACCACGCTGGCCATGGGCAACTGCGGCGTTGGCTTCGCGCCGCTGAAGGCCGGCGAGCAGGACCGACTGATCCGCCTGATGGAAGGCGTGGAAGACATTCCCGGCGTGGCCCTGAGCGAAGGCGTGCGCTTCGACTGGCAGAGCTTCCCGCAATACATGGACGCGCTCGACCGCGCGCCGCACAGCCTGGACTATCTGGTGCAGGTGCCGCACGACCCGCTGCGCATGCTCGTGATGGGTGAACGCGCGGTGGCGCAGCAGGCAGCGACGGCGCAGGACATCGAGGCCATGCGCGCGCTGCTGCGCGAGGCGCTGGAAGCCGGCGCGGCCGGCTTTTCGACCGGCCGCAGCGACAACCATCGCACCTCTCGCGGCGAGGAAACGCCCGCGTCGGAAGCCAGCGCCGCCGAGCTGACAGGCATTGCACGCGCCTTCGACGGCCTGAAGCATGGCGTCGTGCAGGTGGTCAGCGACTTCGACGTGCTGCGCGGGCCGGAGCGCTTCGACGCCGAGTTCGATTTGGTCGAGCAGCTGGCCCAGGCAGCCGGCCGCCCGCTGTCGATGACCTGGATGCAGCGCGACCCCGGCGGCGAACAGTACCTGGCCATGCAGGCGCGGGTGGAGGCGGCGGTGGCGCGCGGCCTGCCGCTGTACCTGCAGACGGCGGCACGCGGCATCGGTGTCATCAACGGGCTGGATGCGAGCTTCCACTTCTTCGTCGGCTCGCCGGCCTACAAGGAGGTGGCGAAGCTGCCGCTGGCCGAGCGCGCGGCGGCGCTGCGCGACCCGGTGCGCAAGGCGCGCGCGTTGAGCGAAGGCTTCGAGCGCATGGCCGGCGACGGCACGGCCATCCCGCCACTGGTGGACATCCTGCTGCAGCGTATCGAGCTGATCAGTGCGCGCATGTTTCCGTTGTCCTCGCGCGACGGCGAGGTGCCCGACTACGAGCCGCCGGTTGCACGGAGCTTCTACGCGCAGGCCCATCAGCGCGGCTGCACGGCACTGGAGGCGATGTACGACCACCTGGCCGAAGGCGACGGCGGCAACCTGATCTATTTTCCGATCTTCAACTACAACGACGGCAATCTCGATACCACGCGGCGCATGCTGGCGCATCCGCGCGCTCTGTTCGCCTTGAGCGACGCGGGTGCACATGTCGGCACGATCTGTGACGCCAGCTTCACCACCTTCATGCTCACGCACTGGGTGCGCGACCGCTCGCACGACCGGCTGCCGCTGGAGCAGGCGGTGCAGATGCTGAGTTCGCGCAACGCGAGCTACCTGGGGCTCACGGACCGCGGCGTGATCGCGCCGGGCCAGCGCGCCGACCTCAACCTGATCGACCCGCAGCGCCTGTCGGTGGGCACGCCGAAGATCGTGCGCGACCTGCCTGCCGGAGGTCGTCGCTTCCTGCAGAAGGGCGAGGGCTACCTGGGCACCTGGGTGGCCGGCCAATGCGTGCAGCGCAATGGCGAGCTCAGCGCCGCGCGGCCCGGTCGCCTGGTGCGCATGGGTCAAGCTTCGGCACGCTGAGCACCCCCGCGATCAGCGCGGCAGCCAGCACCAGCCACGGCCACAGGCCGAGGCGCGCACTCCACCAGGCAAAGGGTGTCAGCCCCTCTCGCCCCTGCACCCGCGCGTCGAGCACGCCCTGGGTGAAGGGCGGCAACTGCGCCAGCACCTGGGCGCGGTGGTCGATGATGGCCGTGGCGCCGGTGTTGGTGGCGCGCAGCATCGGGCGCTGGAACTCCAGCGTGCGCATGCGCGAGATGTTCAGGTGCTGCTGGACCGCGATGGTGTCGCCGAACCAGCCGATGTTGCTGACGTTGGCGAAGATCGTCGGCGCGCGCGCCGGGTCAATGAAGCGCCGCGCCAGTTCGGCGCCGAAAAGGTCCTCGTAGCAGATGTTCGGCGCGATGCGCTCGCCGCCGACGCTGAAGGACGGCGCGTTCAGCGGACCGCGCGCGAAGTCGCCCAGCGGGATGTCCATCAGCTGCGTGAACCAGCGAAAGCCCGTGGGGATGAACTCGCCGAAGGGCACCAGGTGCACCTTGTCGTAGCGGTAGGGCACGCCGCCGCGGCTGGCGGCCGACAGGCCGACCACGGAATTGGTGTAACCGCTGTGGTAGTCGCCCAGCGGCACGCCGATCAACGCCGACTGGCCCGATTTCTCGAAGCGCGCGCGCAGCGCCGGCCAGTAGTCGGGCACCAGTTCGGTCAGCTGCTCGGGCAGCAGCGGCACGGCCGTCTCCGGCGCCACCACCAGCTGGCCGCGTGCGCCCTGCAGCGCCTGCGCCACCCAGGCCAGCGTCTGCGGCACGTGCTGCATCGAGAACTTCTCGTCCTGCGGCACGTTGCCCTGCAGCAGGCTGACGCTCAGCTCGCCGCTGGGTCGGCTGAAGTCACGGGTGCCGACCGCTGCCGACAGCGCCGGGACGGCCAAGGCCACCGCCAGCGCCGCCAGCGCCTGAGGCGGCTTCGCACGCCCGTGCCAGGCGGCCGCGAGCAGCGCGGCCATTGCTGCACCGAGCGTGCCGATGCCGCTGACGCCGATCCAGGGTGCCCACGCAGCCAGCGGGCCGTCGACCTGTGAATAGCCGCTGGCCAGCCAGGGAAATCCGGTGAAGATGACCGTGCGTGCCAGTTCGGCCAGCAACCACAGTGCGGCGAACAGGGCCACGTCGAGCGCCACGCGGCCACGGCGCCAATGCGCGAACAGGCCCAGCGCCAGGGCCAGGTACAGCGCCAGGCCCATGCACAGCAGTGCCACCGCCAGCACCGCCAGCCAGGCGGGCAGGTCGCCGTAGCGGTGCAGGCTGATGAACAGCCACCACACGCCCGCGCCCAGCCAGGCGCTGCCGTACAACCAGCCCAGCAGCGCGGCGCGGCGCGGCGCTTCACGCCAGAGCAGCGCCGCCAGCGCGGCGGTGCACAGCAGCGGCAGCCACCACAGCGCGGAATGGACGAAGGCCAGGGTCTGCAGCGCGCCCAGAGACGCCGCGGCCAGACCCTGCGGCAGCAGCCCCGCGCGAGGGTTCAAGCGCCGTCGCTCGATGGCCGCTTGGCGGGCAGGCGTGCCACGCGGAACCAGCGCACGGCGCCGCCGCGCGCCAGCATCACCGCAAAACGCAGACCGCCGAGATCGACCGTCTCGCCGCGGCGCGGCACCCGGCCCAGCTCATGGGCGACCAGGCCGCCGATAGTTTCGAAGTCGGTCTCGGGCAGGTGCAGGCCGAAGGCTTCGTTGACCGAGGCGATGGAGGTGTCGCCAGCCACGCGGTGCGTACCGTCGGCCAGGGTGTAGACGCCGCTTTCCTCGTCGTGGTCGTCGAACTCGTCCTCGATCTCGCCGACGATTTCCTCGAGCACGTCCTCGATCGTGATCAGCCCGGCCGTCTGGCCGAATTCGTCGATGACGATGGCCAGGTGGTTGCGGTTGGAGCGAAAGTCGCGCAGCAGTTCGTTGAGCCGCTTCGATTCGGGCACGAACACGGCCGGACGCAACAGGGTACGCAGGTTCAGCTCGGGCGCACGCTGCAGCTTGAGCAGGTCCTTGGCCATCAGGATGCCGATGACGTTGTCGCGGCGACCTTCGTACACCGGAAAGCGCGAGTGCGCGGTTTCGATCACCACCCCAAGCAACTCGTCATAGGGCGCGTCGATGTCCAGCAGGTCCATGCGCGGGGCGGCCACCATCACGTCGCCGGCGCTCATGTCGGCCATGCGCAGCACGCCTTCGAGCATCTGCCGCGATTCGGGCTCGATCAGCTCGCGCTGCTCGGCATCGGCCAGCGTGGCGATCAGCTCCGCCCGCGAATCGGGGCCCGGCGAGATGAATTCGACCAGCCGGTCGAACAAGGAGCGCTTGTCCGCGGGGGGACGCAGGTGCCGCGAAGGCTGGGGGTCTGACAACTTGGAGGCAGCGAAGTGGCGCTGCACGAAGAATAACGCAGTGGCCAAAGGCCCAGGTCACGGCGCCCCCGGCCCACTGCCCGGTGCCTGCACTTGAATTTGGACACAATGGCCGCATTTCTATTCGTTACTCTCATGTACGACAGCAGCAAGGTACCCTCATGTCCCAAGGCCTGATTCCCGCCACCATCCTCACCGGCTTCCTTGGCTCGGGCAAGACCACCTTGCTCAAGCGCGTGCTCAGCGAATCGCACGGGCAGAAGATCGCCGTGATCGAGAACGAGTTCGGCTCGGAGAACATCGACAACGACATCCTGGTGCAGGACAGCCGCGAGGAGATCATCCAGCTGAACAACGGCTGCGTGTGCTGCTCCATCCGCGAGGATCTGCGCACCACGCTGTCCGAGTTGGCCGAGAAGAAGCGCAAGGGCGATCTCGACTTCGACCGCGTCGTCATCGAAACCACCGGCCTGGCCGACCCCGGACCGGTGGCACAGACCTTCTTCATGGACGACGAGATTGCCGAGGTGTACCTGCTCGACTCGATCCTGACGCTGGTCGACGCCAAGCATGCCGATGGCCAGCTCGACACGCGGCAGGAGGCACGTCGCCAGGTGGGCTTCGCCGACCAGATCTTCATCAGCAAGACCGACCTGGTGGCTGAAGGCGAGGTCCAGGCGCTGGTGCACCGGCTCAAGCACATGAACCCGCGCGCGCCGCAGCGCCAGGTGCATTTCGGCGAAGTGCCGATCGCCGAGGTCTTCGACCTGCGCGGCTTCAACCTGAATGCCAAGCTGGACATCGACCCGGAGTTCCTGAAGCCCGACGGCGGGCACGAACATCACGACGACGACGATGATCATGAGCATGGCGAGCACTGCGACCACCCGCATCACCATCACCATGACGACGACGTCAAGTCCTTCGTCTTCCATGCCGACCGGCCGCTGAACCCGGCCAAGCTGGAGGACTTCCTGGGCGCGATCGTGCAGGTCTACGGCCCGAAGATGCTGCGCTACAAGGGCGTGCTGCACATGCAGGGCAGCGAGCGCAAGGTCATCTTCCAGGGCGTGCACCAGTTGATGGGCAGCGACCTCGGCCCGAAGTGGGCGCCGGGCGAGAAAAAAGCCAGCAAGATGGTCTTCATCGGCATCGATCTGCCCCGAGACATCCTGCTGCAGGGCCTGGAGCAATGCGTGTCCTGAGCAGCATTTCACGACGCCATGACAGGCTCCGCAACGGCGCCGTCGGCGGGGCCACAAGCTGGCGCATCATGATGGCTACAATCCGCGCGCTCGAACCCGGTGGCCGGGCCGCTCCGGCGGTGCTCCCACTGGGATAGAAGAGCCTGTTTTCCCTAGAGTTCCGGCAAGGAGACCCCAATTGAACAAGACGCTGGCCAAGAGCGCCGCGACCCCCGCAAAGAAGGTCCCCGCCAAGGTCGCGCCTGCAAAACCCGCCGAGGCGCCGCCGCCGGCCAAGGCGGGCCTGAAGCCCGCCGCGGCTGCTGCCAGCAAGCCTGCCGGGCGCTCCTCCAAGGCGCATGCGATGCCCGAACCGGCGCCCGCCCCAATCACCAACCGCTTTACCGACCGCTTTGCCCCGGCGCGTGCGCCGGTGCGCGGCCATGACGAACTCGACGTGTTCAAGCCGCTGGCGAAACCCGACCCGAAGCTGGCCAACGCCTGGAAGACCAAGTCGGCCCGCGACCTGACCGAAGCCGAACTTCTGGCCATGCCGGACAGCGAGTACATGAACGAGAAGCAGCGCGAGTTCTTCCGGCTGCGCCTGCAGGCGCAGAAGGATGATCTGCTGTCCAATGCCGGCGAGACCACCGAGCACCTTCGCGAGGACACCTCGATCGTGCCCGACCCGGCCGACCGCGCCACCATCGAGGAAGAACACGCGCTGGAGCTGCGCACGCGCGACCGCGAACGCAAGCTGCTGAAGAAGATCGGCCAGTCGCTGGCGCGCGTCGAAGCCGGCGACTATGGCTATTGCGACGAGACTGGCGAGCCGATCGGCCTGGCCCGGTTGCTGGCCCGGCCGACAGCCACGCTCTCACTCGAGGCCCAGCAGCGGCGCGAGATGAAGCAGAAGATGTTTGGTGACTGACCGCCTGCTCATTTCCGCAAGACCGCACTGGGCGCTTTGATGGCCGACAACAAGGACGGCGAAAGCTTCTTCCGCAAGGTGGTCCGCTTCGTGGCCAATCCGGCCACGGATTGGGCCGACTTGGGCACCCGGGTGGACGACACGCGCGAGCTGGACCTCGAGAAGTCCGAGCTCAAGGCGATGGTCGAACGCAAGCGGCGCAACGATTTCGTGCGCAAGCGCGAGTTCGACATGCTGCGCAAGGTGCGCCGCGAAGGGCTTTCTCCTGAGCAATTGGCAACGCTGGGCAGTTCGTCGCGGCTCGACGATTCCGAGGCGCGGCAGTCCGAGAGCGCAAGCGCCCGCCCCGAAGGCGGCGTCAAGGCCAAGATCGACGAGATCGAGCAGCAGATGGTCGGCGGCAGCTTTTCGCCATCGGGGCGCCGGAATTCAGGTTTCTTCAATGCGCCCACCGAGCCGGCGGTGTTGGCCCGTTCGGGTTTACCGCCTCCGTCGGCAGACGTGCCACTGGATGCGCAGCGCGAAGAGCTGCCGGCGCTGCCGCTCCTGCCGGATTTGGATGTAGCGCCGGTCGAAGTACAGGCGCCGGTTTTTGCAGCACCGGGACTGCCGCCGCTGGCACCGCTGTCGTTGGCCACTTCGGGCGACACCGGCGAGTTCGAGCACCGCTTCGGTGTCGAGATCAGCGAGGTGGTGCACGACCCCGACCTGGACGAGGCGGTGATCGCGTTCGCCAACGCGGACTTCAATCAGTGCGAGCAGTCGCTGTCGCAGCTCACCAGTGCCGGCGGTGCGCGGGCTCAGCATGCCGAAACCTGGCTGGTGCTGTTCGACCTGTACCGCGCCACCGGCCAGCAGCAGCGCTTCGAGGCGCTGGCGAGTGACTACGCTCACCAGTTTGGCTGGTCGGCGCCGCAATGGTTCTCGCTGCCCAAGCTGGTGTCTGATGCGGTGGCCGACTCCGCCAACGCCGAACGCATCAGCAGCAACGGCCCGACAGGCGGCGACGTCGGCTGGGTCTGCCCGGAGTTGCTGGACATCGACGCGGTCGCGCGGCTGCGTTCGCAGACGTTGCAGATGCCGCTGCCCTGGGTGTTTGATTGGGCCGCGCTTCGCAGCATCGATGCCGAAGCGGCGACACAACTGTCATCGCTGTTCCGACACTGGAGCAAGCAGCAGTTGGAAATGCGTTGGATGTCCGGCGAGAACCTCTTCGCCAGGCTGCAGGAAGCCGCGCCGACTGGCGTGCGCGATGCCGACCCGGCCTTTTGGCAGGCGCGTCTGGATGCGCTGCGCCTGGCCAATCGAGCCGATCAATTCGACGAAGCCGCCATCGACTACTGCGTGACCTACGAGGTCTCGCCTCCGTCATGGGAGCGCACACGCTGCAACGTGCGCATCGGCGGCTCCACCCTCAACACCCACACTCCGCCGCTGTCGATGGTCAGCGAGGTGTCCACCGGGTTCATGGAGTCCGGGCTCGTTGACGACACCATCAGTGGCACCCAGGTGGCGAGCATCGAGCTTTCGGGTCAATTGGTCAGCGACATCAGCGGCACGCTGGAGCGACTGAATTCGCAACTGGGTAAGTCGCAGGTGGTCACGGTATCCTGCGCCAAGCTGATCCGCGTGGACTTCATCGCGGCCGGCGACCTGCTCAACTGGGTGCTGGTCAAGCGCAGCGAAAACCGGATGGTGCAGTTCGTCGATGCGCACCGCCTGGTGGCGCTGTTCTTCGGCGCCATGGGCATCAACGAGCACGCCAAGGTGCAGGTGCGCAAGGTCTGACCCGACGCCGCGGCGCGGCGGGCGACAATCGGGCTTGTCCTTTGCCGAAGCGACCCAAGCTCATCGCCATGCAGGCTTCAGAACCGGCCGTGTTCCACGGCACCACCATCGTCAGTGTGCGGCGCGGTGCCGCCGTGGCCCTCGGCGGCGACGGTCAGGTGACGCTGGGCAACATCGTCGTCAAGTCGAGCGCGCGCAAGGTGCGCAAGCTCTATCGGGACCAGGTGCTGGCCGGCTTTGCCGGCGCCACGGCCGATGCCTTCACGCTGTTCGAGCGCTTCGAGTCCAAGCTGGAAAAGCACCAGGGCCACCTGGTGCGCGCGGCCATCGACCTGACCAAGGACTGGCGCACCGACCGGGTGCTGCGCCGGCTGGAGGCGATGCTGGCCGTGGCCGACCGCACTGCCTCGCTGATCATCACCGGCAACGGCGACGTGCTGGAACCGGAGCACGGCATCGTCGCCATCGGTTCGGGCGGCGCCTATGCGCAGGCCGCGGCCCGCGCGCTGCTGGCGCACACCGAGATGCCTCCGGCCGAGATGGTGAAGAAGTCGCTCGAGATTGCCGGCGACATCTGCATTTACACCAACCAGAGCCACACCATCGAGACCTTGGAATGAGCCAGATGACGCCGCAGGAGATCGTCTCCGAGCTCGACCGCCACATCGTTGGCCAGGCCGCGGCCAAGCGTGCCGTGGCCATCGCGCTGCGCAACCGCTGGCGCCGCCAGCAGGTGGCCGAGCCGATGCGCGGCGAGATCACGCCGAAGAACATCTTGATGATCGGGCCCACGGGCGTGGGCAAGACCGAGATCGCACGCCGCCTGGCGCGCCTGGCGGATGCCCCCTTCATCAAGGTGGAAGCCACCAAGTTCACCGAGGTGGGCTATGTCGGCAAGGACGTGGACAGCATCATCCGTGACCTGCTGGAGGTGGCGGTCAAGCAGGAGCGCGACCTGCAAATGAAGCGCAAGCGCGCCCAGGCCGAGGACGCGGCCGAGGAGCGGGTGCTCGACATCCTGGTGCCGCCGCCGCGCGCCGAATTCGGCGTCACCGCCTCCTCCCCCAGCCCCGACAACACCGCGCGACAGGTGATGCGCAAGCGGCTGCGCGAAGGTGCGCTGAATGACCGCGAGATCGAGGTCGACCTGGCCGAGGCGCGGCCCTCGCTGGAGATCATGGGCCCGCAGGGCATGGAGGAAATGGCAGAGCAGTTGAAGGGCCTGTTCTCCAACCTCGGCCAGGGCAAGCGCAGGACGCGAAAGCTGAAGATCGGAGATGCGCTGAAGCTGCTGGTCGACGAAGAGGCCGGCAAGCTGGTCAACGACGAGGAGATCAAGACCGCGGCGGTTGCCAATGCCGAGAACAACGGCATCGTCTTCATCGACGAGATCGACAAGGTGGCTTCGCGCAGCGAGCACGGCGGGCCGGAAGTGTCGCGCCAGGGCGTGCAGCGCGACTTGTTGCCGCTGGTCGAGGGCACTTCGGTGAACACCAAGTACGGCATGGTCAAGACCGACCACATCCTGTTCGTTGCCTCCGGCGCCTTCCACCTGGCCAAGCCGAGCGACCTGATTCCAGAGCTGCAGGGACGCTTTCCGATCCGCGTGGAATTGGGTTCGCTGAGCGTGGCCGATTTCGAGGCCATCCTGACCAGCACGCATGCCAGCCTGGTGAAACAGTACCAGGCGCTGCTAGCCACCGAGGGCGTGACGCTGGAGATCACGGCCGAAGGCGTCCGTCGCCTGGCGCAGATTGCATTCGACGTGAACGAGAGCACTGAGAACATCGGCGCGCGCCGCCTGGCCACGGTGATGGAACGGCTGCTCGACGAGATCAGCTTCGACGCGCCCAACCGCCACGGCCAGACGGTGCTGGTGGACGAGGCGCTGGTCAACGCCCGCCTGTCCGACCTGGCGAAGAACGAGGACCTGTCGCGCTACATCCTGTAGCTGCAGCTCAGCGCCTCAGGCGTCCGAGCGCCGCGCCTGGATCTGCAGCAATCCGTCGAAGATCAGCGAATCGACGGTTTCGAAGGCCAGGTCGGTGATGGGTGCCAGTTTCACCGCCGCACCGCCGGTCATGAACAGCGCCGGTTGCTGGCCGGTGCGTTCCAGCAGCTTGCGATGCTGGCGTTCGATGGCGCCAGCGATCGCGTTGGCGCCGCCGCTCATCAGCGCGTCGCTGGTGTTGGTCGGGAAGTCCACCACCTCGCCCGTGGGGAACTTCAAGCCGGCGGTACCCATTTCCAGCGCCTTGAGCATCAGCCCGAAGCCCGGCAGGATCAGACCGCCGAGAAAGCGGCCTTCGGCATCGATGGCGTCTACCGTGGCTGCAGTGCCGATCATCACCACCAGCGCCGGCCGCGGCGGCCCGGAGGTCAGCAGGCGCGCACGCGCCCCGATCAAAGCCACCCAGCGGTCGGCACCGAGCCGGTTGGGATGGTCATAGCCGTTCACCAGGCCAGCCTCGCGCTCGGAGGACACGACCCAGTGAGCCTCGGTGTCCCAGATTTCCATCTGCTCTTCCACGCGGCGCCGCACGGCATCGCCGGCGACCACGCAACCGAGCATGCTGGTGGGGGCAGCCAGGTGCTTCCAGTCCGTCTCGGCGAGGGTGTCGATGGTTTCGAGGAAGATGGCACCGTGGGCCAGCATTGCCGCACCCGGCATAGGCGCCGCGTACAGCGCCCACTTCAGGCGCGTGTTGCCGATGTCGATGGCAAGAAAGCTCATGCTGGACGGCCGCCGGCCGGGGATTCGAGTGGCGCGAGCCTATCAGGCACAGGGGCGCGATGTGCGTCACCAGGCCGCCGATGACATCGAGACTCGGGTAAACCATAAGCTGACAGGCCGGCGCATTCAGTCTGGTGGTGGCGTGCAATGCCATGATCGGGGATCGACAATCCGTCCAGGTGCCCCTGCACCGCCCGCCCCCAACCCAGACCGATACCACCATGACCGACCTGTCCGCCGAATACAAGGCTCTCGCCGACTACCGCCCGAAGCACAAGGTACGCTTCGTGACGGCCGCGTCGCTGTTCGACGGACACGATGCGGCGATCAACATCATGCGGCGCATTCTGCAGGGCATGGGTGCGGAGGTCATCCACCTGGGCCACAACCGCTCGGTCGAAGAAGTCGTCACCGCCGCCTTGCAGGAAGACGTGCAAGGCATCGCCATCAGCAGCTACCAGGGCGGCCATGTCGAGTACTTCAAGTACATGGTCGAGCTTCTGCGCGAGCGCGGCGGCGCACAAATCAAGGTCTTCGGTGGCGGCGGCGGCGTCATCGTGCCGGCCGAGATCCAGGAACTGCAGTCCTCGGGCGTGACCCGCATCTACAGCCCCGAAGATGGCCAGCGCATGGGCCTGGGCGGCATGATCGGCGAGATGCTGATGATGAGCGACACCGACCTGTCGGTTCACGCTCCCAAGAACCTGGCCGCGGTCTGTGGCGCTGGCGCGGCGGCCCGCCGCGCGCTGGCCCAACTCATCACCGCGCTGGAAAACGGCCAAGTCGCCGAGGGACTCTTGGCTGAACTGAAAGCCACGGCCGCCAAGACCCAGACCCCCGTGGTCGGCATCACCGGCACCGGCGGCGCCGGCAAGAGCAGCTTGACCGACGAACTCATCCGCCGGCTGCGGCTGGACCAGGACGATCGGCTGCAGATCGCAGTCATCAGCATCGATCCCAGCCGACGCAAGAGCGGCGGCGCGCTGCTGGGCGATCGTATTCGCATGAACGCCATCGGCCCCTGGCGCACTGCCAGCGCCGAAGACGACGGCGCGCGTGTGTTCATGCGCAGTCTGGCCACGCGCGACTTCGGCAGCGAGATCAGCCAGGCCCTGCCCGGCGTGCTGGCGGCCTGCAAGGTGGCGGGATTCGATCTCATCGTCGTCGAAACGTCCGGCATTGGCCAGGGCGATGCCGCCATCGTGCCGCTGGTGGACGTACCGATGTATGTGATGACGCCGGAGTTTGGCGCGGCCAGCCAGCTGGAGAAGATCGACATGCTCGACTTCGCCGAGTTCGTGGCCATCAACAAGTTCGACCGCAAAGGCGCCGCCGACGCCTTGCGCGACGTGGCCAAGCAGGTGCAGCGCAACCGCGAAGCCTTCAAGCAGCCGACCGAGGCCATGCCGGTGTTCGGCACCATGGCCAGCCGCTTCAACGACGACGGCGTCACCGCGCTGTACCAAGCGCTCAAGCCGCGGCTGGCTGCGCTGGGCCTGAAGCTGGGCGAAGGCAGGCTGGGCCTGGTGACCACGCGCCACAGCACTCACCAGGTGCCCATCGTGCCTGGCGCACGCGTGCGCTACTTGGCCGACATCGCCGACACCGTTCGCGGCTACAAGCGCCATGCGCGCGAGCAGGCCCGCCTGGCGCGCGAGCTGCAGCAGCTCAAGGCCAGTGCCGTCATGTTGCAGACCGACAAACCCGAACGTCATCGTGCCGTCGAGGCGGTGCTCGACTTGGCGCAGGCGCGAGAGGCACGTCTGGACGCACATTCGCGCAAGTTGCTGGCAATGTGGCCGGACATGCAGAAGGCCTACGCAGGCGACGAGTACGTGGTGAAGATTCGCGACAAGGAAATCCGCACCCAGCTCACCCACACCACGCTGTCGGGCAACAAGATCCGCAAGGTAGCGCTGCCGGGCTATGAATGCCACGGCGAGATCCTGAAGTGGCTGCTGCTGGACAACGTGCCCGGCAGTTTCCCCTACACGGCCGGCACCTTCGCCTTCAAGCGCGAGAACGAGGACCCCACACGCATGTTCGCAGGCGAAGGCGACGCCTTCCGCACCAACCGGCGCTTCAAGCTGCTGAGCGAAGGCATGCCGGCCAAGCGACTGTCCACCGCCTTTGACTCCGTGACGCTGTACGGCAACGACCCGGATCGGCGCCCGGACATCTACGGCAAGGTGGGCAATTCCGGCGTGTCCATCGCCACGCTGGACGACATGAAGGTGCTGTATTCGGGCTTCGACCTGACGAACCCGGCGACCTCCGTGAGCATGACCATCAACGGCCCGGCACCGACCATCCTGGCGATGTTCATGAACACCGCCATCGACCAGAAGATCGACAAGTTCCGCGTCGACAACGGCCGCGAACCGACCGACGACGAGGCAGCCAAGATCGCCGCCTGGGTCAAGGAGAACGTGCGCGGCACGGTGCAGGCGGACATCTTGAAAGAAGACCAGGGCCAGAACACCTGCATCTTTTCTACCGAGTTCAGCCTGAAGGTAATGGGCGACATCGCCGAGTACTTCGTGCACCACCGGGTGCGCAACTTCTACTCGGTGAGCATCTCGGGCTATCACATCGCTGAAGCCGGAGCCAATCCGATCAGCCAGCTGGCCTTCACGCTGTCCAACGGCTTCACCTTCGTCGAAGCCTACCTGGCCCGTGGCATGCACATCGACGACTTCGCGCCTAATCTGAGCTTCTTCTTCAGCAATGGCATGGACCCGGAGTACACGGTGATGGGTCGGGTGGCGCGGCGCATCTGGGCCACGGCGATGCGCGACCGCTACGGCGCCAACGAACGCAGCCAAAAACTGAAGTACCACGTACAGACAAGTGGCCGCTCACTGCACGCGCAGGAGATTCAGTTCAACGACATCCGCACCACGCTGCAGGCGTTGATCGCGATCTACGACAACTGCAACAGCCTGCACACCAATGCCTTCGACGAGGCGATCACCACGCCGACCGAGGACAGCGTGCGCAGGGCTATGGCGATCCAGATGATCATCAACCGTGAGTGGGGCCTGGCGAAGAACGAGAACCCGAATCAGGGCGCCTTCATCATCGACGAACTGACTGAGTTGGTGGAAGAGGCGGTGCTGGCCGAGTTCGAGAAGATCGCCGAACGCGGCGGGGTACTCGGGGCGATGGAAACCGGCTACCAGCGGGGAAAGATCCAGGAAGAAAGCATGCACTACGAGATGCTCAAGCACACCGGCGAGTACCCCATCGTTGGGGTCAACACTTTCCGCAATCCGCATGGCGAACCGGCGGGTCAAAGCCTGGAGCTGGCGCGCTCGACCGAAGAGGAAAAGCAGTCGCAGTTGAAACGGCTGGCAGACTTCCACGCACGCCATGCGGCCGAGGCGCCGGCGATGCTGAAGCGTTTGCAGGCGGCCGCGATCGACAACCGCAATGTGTTCGAAGTGCTGGTGGATGCGGTGCGCTGCTGCTCGCTCGGGCAGATTACCAACTCGCTGTTTGAGGTCGGCGGGCAGTATCGACGCAGTATGTAGTCGAACAGAGCCTTAAATGGCAATAGGGCCCGGCTCATCGCTGAACCGGGCCCTCGCCTATTATTAGCCTGACGATGTCCTACTTTCACACGGGAACCCGCACTATCATCGGCGCTGAGGCGTTTCACTGTCCTGTTCGGGATGGGAAGGAGTGGGACCACCTCGCTATGGTCATCAGGCTTGACTGGATGTTGCCCCGCCAATCTAGCGTGGCAACCAATTCATAGAGTCAAATCAACAGATTGCGTCAACTGGCATAACCCGCATTGACTACATGTCAAAGTTATAGGGTCAAGCCTCACGAGCAATTAGTATCGGTTAGCTCAACGCATTACTGCGCTTCCACACCCGACCTATCAACGTCCTGGTCTCGAACGACTCTTCAGGGGGCTCAAGGCCCCGGCAAGACTCATCTTGAGACGAGTTTCCCGCTTAGATGCTT
>JAGTRL010000359.1 GCA_018261815.1 Pseudomonadota bacterium | reverse complement strand
ACGATGTAGGCGTCTTGAACTTGCTTGATGCTCATGTCGAGTGCTCCGAATTCAGTGTCGAGTGGCCGCCGCGGAACCGGCTTTGCCGGGCCGCCAGCGGCGCCCCCTTGTGGGGGAGCGCCGCAGGCGCTGCGGGGGTGGGTCAATTCCTGACGGGCTTGCCGGTCTGCATCATTCCCATGATGCGCTCCTGCGTCTTGGGGTGGTCCAGCAGCGAGCAGAAGTGCTTGCGCTCCAGCGTCATCAGGTATTCCTCGTTGACCAGCGATCCGGCATCGACATCGCCGCCGCAGATCACGTCGGCGATCAGCGCGCTGATGTGGAAGTCGTGCTTGCTGATGAAGCCGCCGTCGCGCATGTTGGCCAGCTGGCCCTTGATGGTGGCTGTTGCCGAGCGCCCGGCCGCCGGGATCATGGCGCGCGCCGGGGCACGGTAGCCCGAGTCGAACATCGCCTTGGCCTGGGCGATGGCCACGTACAGCAACTCGTCCTTGTGCGGCACGATGATGTCGCTGTCCAGCAGGTAGCCGAGCTTGCGGCTCTCGATCGCGCTGGTGCCCACCTTGGCCATGGCCGCGGCGGTGAAGCCTTCGCGGATGAAGGGGAAGACATCGGCATTGGCATTGCCGGCCGCCGCCATCTCGGCGGCGCGGCGCGCGATGTAGGCGAGGCCGCCGCCGCCGGGGATCAGGCCCACGCCCACTTCGACCAGGCCGATGTAACTTTCCATCGCCGCCACGCGCTTCGCGCACGCCACCGCGATCTCGCAGCCACCACCGAGGGCCATGCCGCGCACGGCAGCCACCGTCGGCACGTTCGCGTAGCGCAAGGCGAGCATGGCGTCCTGCATCATCTTGATGGCCGGCGCGATGGCCTTGGAGCCGCCCTTCATGAACTCGGGCAGCATGGCCTGCAGGTCGGCGCCGTAGGAGAAGGGGTCGTCACCCGACCAGATGACTAGGCCTTTGTAGCCGCCTTCGGCCAGCGCGATGCCGCGCTGCAGACCTTCGATCACGCCCTGGTCGATGGCGTGCACCTTGGTCTTGATGCTGGCGATCAGCACCTCGTCGTCCAGCGTCCACAGGCGCATCGAGGCGTCCTCGTGCACGGTCTTGCCGGCGCTGGCCGGGTCGAGCACGCTGGCGCCGGCGACGTTCTCACGGAAGAACTGGCGCTGGTACACCGGCAGCGACGACAGCGGCTGGTACTGCTTGCGCGTCGGGTTCCACGAGCCTTCGGCCGTGTGCACGCCCGCATTTTCAGCAACCGGTCCGTCGAACACCCAGTCGGGCAGCGGCGCCTTGCTCAGTCCCTTGCCGGCATCGATGTCGTCCTTGACCCATTGCGCCACCTGCTTCCAGCCGGCCTGCTGCCACAGCTCGAAGGGGCCCTGCTTGACGCCGAAGCCCCAGCGCATGGCGAAGTCCACGTCGCGCGCGCTGTTGGCAATGGTGCCCAGATGCACCGCGGCGTAGTGGAAGCTGTTGCGATGCAGCGCCCACAGGAACTGGGCCTGCGGGTTGCTCGATTCGCGCAGCAGCTTCAGCCGCTCGGCGGCAGGCTTCTTCAGCATGCGCTCGACGATGGCATCGGCCTTGCCGCCTGCGGTCACGTAGCCGCCGGTGGCCGGGTCGAAGCGCTGGATCTCCTTGCCCACCTTCTTGTAGAAACCCGCGCCGGTCTTCTGGCCCAGTGCACCGGCAGCGAGCAGCTTGGCCAAATCGGTGGGCGTGGCGAAGCTCGCGTAGAACGGGTCGGTGTCGGCCGACAGCGTGTCCTGCAGCGTCTTGATGACGTGCGCCATCGTGTCCAGGCCCACCACGTCGGCAGTGCGGAAGGTGCCGCTGCTGGCGCGGCCGAGCTTCTTGCCGGTGAGGTCGTCGACGACGTCGTAGCTCAGGCCGTACTTCGCGGCCTCGACCATGGTCGCCAGCATGCCGGCGATGCCGACGCGGTTGGCGATGAAGTTGGGCGTGTCCTTGGCGCGCACCACGTTCTTGCCCAGGCCGCTGGTGACGAAGGCCTCCAGCTGGTCCAGCACCTCGGGCTTCGTGCTCGGCGTGGGGATCAGCTCCACCAGCGCCATGTAGCGCGGCGGGTTGAAGAAGTGGATGCCGCAGAAGCGCGCGCGCATCTCTTCGGGGATGGCTTCGCTCAACTGGGTGATCGACAGGCCCGAGGTGTTGCTCGCCAGGGTGGCATGCGGCGCCACGTGCGGCGCGATCTTGCGGTACAGGTCGAGCTTCCAGTCCATGCGCTCGGCAATGGCCTCGATCACCAGGTCGCAGCCGGCCAGCTGGTCGAGGTGTTCCTCGTAGTTGGCCTGGCCGATCAGCGCGGCGCTTTCGGGCACGCCCAGCGGTGCGGGCTTGAGCTTCTTCAAGCCCTCGACCGCCTTGCTGACGATGCCGTTCTTCGGGCCCTCCTTGGCCGGCAGGTCGAAGAGAACGACGGGCACGCCGCAGTTGACCAGATGGGCGGCGATCTGCGCGCCCATCACCCCTGCGCCGAGCACGGCGACCTTGCGGACATTGAATCGATTCACGTTCACTCTCCTTGAATTCATTCCACGCGCAGCCAGGTCTGCGTGCGGCCCAGCATCGGCATGCCGATGTAGCCGCGCACGTCGAGCTTCTTGCCGCCATCGGCCAGCTTGATCAGCACCTTGTAGATCTTGCCGTTGTTGGGGTCGAGAATGTCGCCGCCGACCCAGGTGCCCTTGTCGCCGGCATCGGGCTTGATGCCGCGCAGGATGGTCATGCCCTGCACCGGCTGGTCCTTGCGCTCGTCGGTGCATTCCACGCACTTGGCGTCGGCCTTGTCGGTGAGGATCTTCTCCACCTTGCCGGTGAGCACGCCGCCGTTGTCGGTGATGCGCACCAGCGACTTCTCTGCCTTGGTCTCGTCATCGATGGTCTTCCACAGGCCGGCCGGCGTGGCCTGGGCCAGCGCGGTGCCGGCGGCGACGCTCAGCAGCAGGGCAGCGAACAGTGTCTTCATGCGTTGTCTCCTGGTTGGGTTGGGTGGCCGGAGCGGCCCTCAGAACAGCGCCTCTTCCATGTCCATCAGCGGCGCCATACCGGCACGGGCGCTGCGGATCAGGCCCGCCGTCTCGGGCAGCAGCTTGGCGAAGTAGAAGCGCGCCGTGTGCAGCTTGGCCACGTAGAACGGGTCGCCGGAATCCTTCTTGGCCAGCGCCAACTTGGCCATGCGCGCCCAGAAGTATGCAAACACCAGGTGGCCGCAGATGCGCAGGTAGTCGGTGGCGGCGGCGCCCACCTCGTCGGCATTGGCCATCGCCTTCATGCCCAGCTCCATGCTGAGCTTGGTGACCTTCTCGCCCAACTCGGCCAGCGGGTTGACGAACTCCTGCATCGCCTCGTCGGTGCCTTCCTCTTCGACGAAGTCGCTGACCAGCTTGCCGAACTTGCGCATCTTCGCGCCGTTGTCGCCCAGCACCTTGCGGCCCAGGAAGTCCAGCGATTGGATGGTGTTGGTTCCCTCGTAGATCATGTTGATGCGCGAATCGCGCACGAACTGCTCCATGCCCCATTCCTTGATGTAGCCATGGCCGCCGAAGACCTGCAGGCACTGGCTGGTGGCGATCCA
>JAGTRL010000042.1 GCA_018261815.1 Pseudomonadota bacterium | reverse complement strand
AGCGCCAAGATGCGCATCTTCCGCGTGCCCGAGTTCCTGGCCACCGCCTTCCTGCTGGCGGTGATCGGGCTGCTGGTGCACATCCTGTTGGGGCAATAGGGATGAAACGACCCCCACGCTCACTTCGTTCTCTGCCCCCCGAGGGGGCGTCAGTGCCCTTCGGGCGGCCGGGCGGGCACTGAGATGAGCCTGCTGCTGACCCAGTCCGTCAACCTGCTCGGCGCGCTGCTGCTGTTGCTGGCCTTCGCGATGATCTCGCAGCGCCGCATCCTGTCGCTGATCCATCTGTTCACGCTGCAGGGCGCGGCGCTGGTCGTGGCCACGGCGACGGTCGGCTACGTCACGCAGCAGCCGCACCTGTACCTGTCGGCGGCGATCACCTTCGTGCTCAAGGTGCTGCTCATCCCTTACCTGCTGCACCGGGTGATCGAACGCCTGGACGTGCGCTGGGACGTGGAGACGCTGATCAACATCCCGACGACGATGCTCATCGGCATCCTGCTGGTGATCTTCGCCTTCAACCTGGCGCTGCCGATCGCGCAGTTGTCGAGCTCCATCGCCCGCGGCTCGCTCGGCATCGCGCTGGCCTGCGTGCTGCTGTCGTTCCTGATGATGATCACGCGCTCGAAGGCAGTGCCGCAGGTGATCGGCTTCCTGTCGATGGAGAACGGCTTGTTCTTCGCCGCCACCGCGGCGACCTATGGCATGCCGATGGTGGTCGAACTGGGCATCGCGCTCGACGTGCTGATCGGGGTGCTGATCCTCGGCGTGTTCATGTTCCAGATCCGCGAGCAGTTCGACAGCCTGGACATCCACCATCTGGAGCGCCTCAAGGATGTCTGAACTGCTCAGCCCCTTCAGCTTCGTGCTCGGTGTTCCGCTGCTCGGCGGCGCCGTGCTGGCGCTGTTCGGCCACCGCGACCGGGCGATGGAGCTGAACGTGGCTTTCAGTGCAGGCACGTTCCTCGCCGCCTGCGTGCTCACCGCGCAGGTCATCGAGCACGGGCCGCAGTTCGCCTGGGACGAAGAGTTCTACATCGACGCACTCAATGTCTTCCTGGTCGCGCTGACCGCCTTCGTCGGCCTGACGACGTCGATGTTCTCGCGCCCGTACATGCGCATCGAGCGCGACCACGGCAAGATGACCCCGCCGCGGCTGCGCCTGTATCACAGCATGTACCAGCTGTTCAACTTCACGATGCTGCTGGCGCTGATGACCAACAACCTGGGCATCCTCTGGGTGGCGATGGAGGCGGCCACGCTGACCACCGTGCTGCTGGTCAGCGTGTACCGCACCGCCGCCAGCCTGGAAGCGGCGTGGAAGTACTTCATCCTGTGCGGCGTCGGCATCGCACAGGCGCTGTTCGGCACGGTGCTGCTGTACATGGCGGCCGAGAAGGTCATCGGCTCGTCAGGCGGCGCGCTGCTGTGGACCCACCTCGACGCGGTCAAGACGCAGCTCGACCCGAACATCATCACGCTCGCCTTCGCCTTCCTGTTCATCGGTTACGGCACCAAGGTCGGGCTGGTGCCAGTGCACAACTGGCTGCCCGATGCGCATGCCGAGGGGCCGACGCCGGTGTCGGCGGTGCTGTCCGGTCTGCTGCTGAACGTCGCGCTGTACGCGATCCTGCGCTGCAAAGTGCTGACAGACGGCGCACTCGACAGCCCGCTGGCCGGACGCATGATGATCGGCTTCGGCCTGCTCTCGGTGGTCGCCGCGGCCTTCCTGCTGACGCGGCAGAAGGACGTCAAGCGCATGTTCGCCTACTCGTCGATCGAGCACATGGGACTGATGACCTTCGCCTTTGGACTCGGCGGGCCGGTGGCCAACTTCGCCGGGCTGCTGCACATGACGGTGCATTCGCTGATCAAGTCGGCGATCTTCTTCACCGTCGGCCATGCCACGCAGAAGGCCGGTACGCAGCTGATGGACGAGATCCGCGGGCTGATCAAGGTCAACCCGCCCGTCGCCTGGGGGCTGATGCTCGGGGCGCTGGCGATCCTCGGCATGCCGCCCTTCGGCGTCTTCGCCAGCGAGTTCCTGATCCTCACCACCGCGATGCGCCAGCAGCCCTGGGCCACGCCCTTCCTGCTGCTGGCGCTGGGCGTGGCCTTCGCGTCGGTGTTCGCACGGGTGCAGCCGATGGTCTTCGGCGAGACCACGCTGAAACCGCTGGCACATCCGCCGGCGCTGATCCCGGTGTTCGTGCATCTCGCGCTCGGGCTGATGCTGGGCCTGTACATTCCGCCGTACCTCGACGCCTGGTACCGCGAGGCGGCCCGGATGATCGGGGGCTGATGGCAATGCGCTTTTCCGGCCTGGACCTCGACTTGGACGCGCTGCCGGCCGAGCTGCCGATCGGGCGCGCCTGCGTCGATGCCGGGTCATGGTCGGCCTGCGCCCGTGCCGTCGCCGCCGCCGGCGGCCGGCTGGTGTCGATGTGGGGCAGCGACCGGCACGATGCCGGCAGCGGCTTCGTCGCCCACGCCGCATACGCGCTGCTCGACGGGCTGGCCTGGGTCGAACTCGTGCTCGACGAAGACGCCGGCTGGCCCGACCTCGCCGGCACCTTCCCGAACGCCGCGCGACTGCAACGCGCGACCGCCGACCTGCTCGGCATCGCGGCGCGCGGTGCGCGCGACACGCGCCCCTGGCTCGATCACGGCCTGTGGCCGGCGGGCTGGCACCCGCTGCGCCACGATGCCGTACCCGCGCCGGCCGCGCCCGACAAGCTGCCCGACGACTACCCCTTCGTGCGCGTCGACGGCGACGGCGTGCACGAGATCGCCGTCGGCCCGGTGCACGCCGGCATCATCGAGCCGGGACATTTCCGCTTCTCGGTCGTCGGCGAGAAGGTGCTGCGCCTCGAAGAGCATCTCGGCTATGTCCACAAGGGCATCGAGCGGCGCTTCACCGAGCTGCCGGCGCTCGAGGCGTTTCGCCTGGCCGGCCGGGTGTCGGGCGACAGCACCGTGGCCTATGCCTGGGCCTACTGCATGGCGCTGGAGTCGGCTGGCGGCTGCCAGGTTCCCGCGCGCGCGCGCTGGATGCGCGCGCTGATGCTCGAACGCGAGCGCATCGCCAACCACCTGGGCGACCTCGGCGCACTCGGCAACGACGCGGCACTGGCCTTCGCGCTGGCGCAGTTCTCGCGCCTGCGCGAGGACTGGCAGCGCGCCTCGAAAACGGCCTTCGGCCACCGCTTGATGATGGATGGCGTCGTGCCCGGCGGTGTCGCCGTCGATCCCGACGCCGCTGTGCTCGACGCGCTCGCGCGCCAGTGCGACGCGATCGAGACCGAGCTGCGCACGCTGCGTGCAGTGTTCGACGAACATGCCGGCCTGCAGGACCGCTTCATCGGCACCGGCCGGGTGACACCGGCGCTGGCCGCGCAGCTTGGCCTGACCGGCCTGGCCGGCCGCGCCAGCGCGTTATGCGCCGATCTGCGCTGCGACTACCCGTGGGCACCCTTCGACCAACTGCAGGTGACGATGGCCACGCAGCGCAATGGCGACGTCGCCGCACGCGTGGCCGTGCGCTTCGACGAGGTGCTGGAATCGCTGCGCCTGATCCGACGGCTGTGCACCGGCCTGCCCAGCGGCGCCGTGCGCGCCGACCTGCGATTGCCGTCGCGCGAGGCCATCGGTGCCGGCTGGGTCGAGGGCTGGCGCGGCGAGATCTTCGTCGCGCTCGAACTCGACGCCGCGGGCCGCATCCGCCGCTGCCATGCGCACGACCCGTCGTGGCACAACTGGCCGGTACTGGAACATGCGGTGATCGGCAACATCGTCCCCGACTTCCCGCTGATCAACAAGTCCTTCAATCTCAGCTATTCCGGACACGACCTGTAGATGCTGAAGATCCTGCGCCAGATTGCCCGCACCGGCATCGTCACCGAGCCGCCGCCGCAAGCGCCGGCCGCGGACGACGCGCCGCTGCAGCGCATCCAGCGCGAGCTGCTCGACATCCTCGGCCAGGCGCTGGCGATCCGCCAGGTCGACGCCGGCTCGTGCAACGGCTGCGAGCTGGAGATCCACGCGCTGGGCAACCCCTACTACAACCTCGAAGGCCTGGGCATCCGCTTCGTCGCCAGCCCGCGCCACGCCGACCTGCTGCTCGTCACCGGGCCGGTGTCGCGCCACATGCGCGAGGCGCTGCTGCGCACCTACGAGGCCACGCCCGAGCCGCGGCTGGTGGTGGCGGTGGGCGATTGCGCCTGCAGCGGTGGCGTCTTCGGCGAGAACTATGCCAGCTGCGGCCGCGTCGCCAACGTGCTGCCGGTCGACGTCGAGATAACCGGCTGCCCGCCCGAGCCCGTCGAACTGCTGCGCGGCATCCTGCGCGCGGTGCAACGCGGCCGCAAGCCATCCACGACAATCCCGGCCCATGCCACTGCACCGCTTCCGACCCCGCCTGCTTGATGCCCTGAAGACCTACGACGGCGCGCAGTTCGGGCGCGACCTGGGTGCCGGCCTCACCGTCGGCATCGTCGCGCTGCCACTGGCGATGGCCTTCGCCATCGCCTCGGGTGTCAAGCCCGAAGCCGGCATCTTCACCGCCATCATCGCCGGCTTCCTGATCAGCGCGCTGGGCGGCTCGACGGTGCAGATCGGCGGCCCGGCGGGCGCATTCATCGTCATCGTCTACGGCATCGTCGAGCGCTACGGCCTGGCCAACCTGCTGATCGCCACCTCGCTGGCCGGCGTGCTGCTGTTCCTGCTGGGGCTGTTCAAGCTGGGCGCACTGGTGCGCTACGTTCCGGTGCCGATCATCATCGGCTTCACCAACGGCATCGCGGTGCTGATCGCGCTGTCGCAGGTGAAGGACCTGCTGGGCCTGCGCATCGAGAAGATGCCGTCCGACTTCTTTACGCAGATCCAGGTGCTGTGGCAGCACCTGGGTTCGATCAATCTGGCGGCGCTGGCCATCGGCCTGGCCTGCCTGGCGCTGGTGGTGCTGTGGCCCAAGTCCTACACCATGCCGCAGGCGCCGAAAGGCCTGTGGGGCAAGCTCAAGCGCCTGAGTGCGCACCTGCCGGGCACGATCATCGCGCTGGTCGCGGCCACGCTGGTCGTGGTCGTGCTGAAGCTGCCGGTGGAGACCATCGGCTCGCGCTTCGGCGGCATCCCGCAGTCGCTGCCGGCCTTTGCGCTGCCGGAACTGAGCTGGGCCAGCGCCAAGCAGCTGTTCATCCCGACGATCACCATCGCGCTTCTCGGCGCCATCGAGTCGCTGCTGTGCGCGCGCGTCGCCGACAACGCCACCGAATTCCCCCGCCACGACCCGAACCAGGAGCTGATGGGCCAGGGCGTGGCCAACTTCGTCGCGCCCTTCTTCGGCGGCATCCCGGCCACCGGCACGATCGCACGCACCGTGACCAACGTGCGGGCCGGCGCGGCGTCGCCGGTCGCCGGCATCGTGCATGCGCTGACGCTGCTGGCGGTGGTGCTGCTGGCCGCGCCGCTGGCGGTGCACGTGCCGCTGGCCGCGCTGGCCGGCATCCTGATGTTCGTGGCCTGGAACATGGGCGAGTGGCACGAGTTCGCGCGGCTGCGCAGGTTCAGCGTGCAGTACCGCACCATCCTGGTCGGCACCTTCGTGCTGACGGTGGTCTTCGACTTGACCGTGGCGGTCGAGGTCGGTCTGGTGCTGGCCTGCGTGTTCTTCATCTACCGCATGAGCACGCTGTTCAGCGTGCGCGCGCATACCGCCGATGACATGCCACCGGGCGTGATGGTGTTCGAACTGTTCGGCTCTCTGTTCTTCGGCGCCGTCGGCAAGATCGAGGCGCTGCCGGCGCAGTTGCCGGCCGGCACGCGCGCGGTGGTGCTGGAGATGCACCTGCTGATCTCGATGGACACCTCGGGCCTGGAGGCCTTGGAACAGTTGCACCGCGTGCTCAAGCGCCGCGAAATCGGGTTGGTTCTGGCCAACGTCAACGAGCAGCCGCTGTCGCTGATCCGCCGCTCGGGCTTCGAAGCGGTGATCGGCGCCGACGCCATCGTGCCGAACGTGGCCGAGGCGATGGGCCAGTTCGGCACGCGGCCCAGCTGAGCCACCCGAGCTACCAGAACGGCCGCGCCTTGCCCAGCGGCGCCAGCACGCGCAGGCACCGGGCGATGGCGTCGTCGCGCTCGTGGGCCAGCCAGCCCAGTGCGAACATCGCCATTGGATCGTCCGGCGCGGCATGCTCGAACAGCGCGCGCGCCACGCACACGTCGTTGAAGGCGCCCAGCGCCTCCTGCGCCGGCGCCAGCCGCTTCAGGAAGGCGGCCACGCGCTTGCCGCGGAACGCACTCGCCGCAAACTCGCTCAGGTAACGCAGCCGCTTGACGCGCTTGCGCAGCCGGTGGCGCGCGGTGTCGTCCAGCGCGCCGAACTGCGCGGCGCCGCGCCGGACCTGCTTGAACAGCCGCGCCAGGCGCTGCCGCGCTGCCGGGGCGAAGGCCTCGCCCGAAGCCGCCCCTTCGGCGGCAAAGGCCAGCAGCTGCAGCCACAACTGGGTGGTCGCGGTCTCGCGCAACGCCGCCTGCGCTGCGGGCTCGGGCTCGATCACCGGCAGTTCCAGGCCGCTGGCGCCGGCCTTGTGCAGGGCCGGCAGCAGCGTCTGCGCCAGCGCGTCGCGGTCGCGGGCCGAGCCCAGGCGGCCGAACAACTGGCCGAGCGCCTCGCCCCAGTCCGCCCGCACCCCGTCCGACAGCGGGCCCAGCTCGCGCAGCGCGGTGCGCAGCCGCCGCAAACCGACGCGCAGTTGGTGCAGCTGCTCAGGCTCGGTGTCGGCCTCGTGGGCAATGTCGCTGGCATTGGCCAGCACCTGCGCCAGGCAGTTGCCGAGCACCTGGCGCAACGCGGTGTGGCTGTCCACTGCCTCGGGCAACTTCAGCGGCTGGGCCTTCGCAGGTGCGCCCAGGCGCACGCCGCGCGCCAGGCGCTCGCCGCGCTCGGCCTTGGTGCGCACGTCCAGCGTCAGGCCGAAGCGCTCGACCCAGCGCGAGGCCAGCGCCACCAGCGCGGCCGGGGCACCGGACTTGAGTTCGAATTCCAGCTCGCACAGCGGCCAGCGCCGGTCGCCGGCGACCAGGGCGCCCTGGTCGAAGGCCAGTTCGACCACGCAACCCGGCGCGCGCACCAGGCGCTGGGTGCGCGTCACCTCGGTGCCGTAGATCGGCTGCAGCTCACCATCACCCAGGGCCTGGCGCAACGCGTCGCCCGCCGGCGTGCCGTCGTGCAGCGCCGGGTCGGCCAGCGGCTGCACGCCCGCGGCCACGCGCAGCGGCACCTCGTGCTCCAGCCGCTGCCAGATGCCGTCGCCGGCGCCCTTGAGCGTCTGCACCCAGCGCCGCCCTTCCTTGCGCACGCGCAGTGCCAGACCGGCTTGGCCGAGGCGGCGGTCGGGCGTGTCGAAGTAGCGGGCGCGCAGCGGCACCTGCGTCGCCGTGGCCGTGGCCACGGCCTTGGCCAGGGCCTGGCTCCGCGCCGCCGGCACCTGGAACTTGAGTTCGATCTCGGTCATGCGCAGGAGTTTGACTTGGCGGCCGCCACGGTGCGCCGGAGGCGCGCCGCTAAAATGGGTGCAATCCCATTTTGCAGCAGATGCCGCCATGTCCTTCTTCGCCCGTGCGCCCTACAAGTCCGAGGTGTCGATGTTCATCGACGAGCTCAAGGCCAGGAAGCCCAGCCTGGAGAGCGAGCAACGCGCCGGGCGCGAGTTGTTGTGGGACCGTTCGCTGGACCGCCAGGCGCTGCAAGCCTGGGACAAGGCGCGCGTGCCGCAGCAGCCCTACGTCTACCAGACGAAGAGCTCCTGACCGCCGGTGAGCCCCGACAACCGGGTCGCGCGGGCGGCCATTGACGAAGCGATCGCTTTGGACGAGCCGGCCGAGGCGCCGCTGCCCGTGGTGGTGGACCAGGTGGCGCTGGCGCGGCTTTACGGCGAGCCGCTGTTCAAGCTGCCGCACGACCTGTACATCCCTCCCGACGCCCTGGAGGTTTTCCTCGAGGCCTTTGAAGGCCCGCTGGACCTGCTGCTGTACCTGATCCGGCGGCAGAACTTCAACATCCTCGACATCCCGCTGGCCGACGTGACGCGCCAGTACCTGGACTATGTCGAGCAGATTCGGCGCCGCAACCTGGAACTGGCCAGCGAATACCTGCTGATGGCGGCGATGCTGATCGAGATCAAGTCACGCATGCTGCTGCCGCCCAAGAAGACGGCCGACGGCGCCGAGGTGGCCGACCCGCGCGCCGAGCTGGTGCGCCGGCTGCTCGAATACGAGCAGATGAAGCTGGCCGCCGCCAAGCTGGAGGCGCTGCCGCTGCTGGGCCGGGACTTCCTGCGCGCGCAGGTGACGATCGAGCAGTCGATCGAGCCGCGCTTCCCCGACGTCCATGCCGAAGACCTGCGCGAGGCCTGGCTGGCCATCCTGAAGCGCGCCAAGCTGAACCAGCACCACCACATCACGCGCGAGCAGCTGTCGGTGCGCGAACACATGAGCATCGTGCTCAAGCGGCTGCAGGGCCGGCGCTTCGTCGAGTTTCAGGACCTCTTCGACCCCGCCCGCGGCATCGGGGTGCTGGTCGTCACCTTCATCGCGCTGCTCGAGCTGTCGCGCGAGAGCCTGCTCGAGGTGACGCAGGCCGAGGCCTTTGCGCCGATCTACGTGCGGCTCGCCTACACGCCGAGCTGACACCCGCGCGCGCCGCAACCCGGCCGCGCACCCACCCGCCCTACGCCCCAGGGTTGCCCCGGATGACAGCTCTTGGCGGATCCATTAACGTATGCATTAATGCATTCGCTTAGCCATTCACAAGGGCCGTTCACGACCCAAGGCGATGCGGCAGCGACGCTGCCGCTGGCGTCGCTGGGCTTCATTGGCGAAGGCCTGGTGCGGCCCGAGTGCGTGCTGGCCAACGCCGAGGGTGATCTGTTCACGGCCGACTGGCGCGGCGGCGTGGCGCACCTGCGGCCCGACGGCAGTCAGGTGCTTTACGCAGCTCCAGGGCCGGACGGGCAGAGGCTCAAGCCCAACGGCATCGCGCTGCTGCGCGACGGCAGTTTCCTGCTCACCCACCTGGGCGATGACGACGGCGGCGTGTTCCATCTGCAGCGCAACGGCCAGGTGCGGCCGTGGCTGCGGCAGGTGGAGGGCCTTGACTTGCCGCCCACCAACTTCGTCGTCGAAGACGGCGCCGGTCGTTTCTGGGTCACCGTCAGCACGCGGCGCAAGCCGCGCGCGCTGGGCTACCGGCGCAACTGCGACGACGGCTTCATCGTGCGCGTCGATGCGCGCGGCGCCGCCATCGTCGCCGACGGCCTGGGCTACACCAACGAAGTGGCCGTGCACCCCGGCGGGCAGTGGCTCTATGTCAACGAGACCTTCGCACGCCGGCTGTCGCGCTTCGCGCTGCGCCCCGATGGTTCGCTCGGTGCCAAGGAAGTGGTCACCGAGTTCGGCGCCGGCACCTTCCCCGACGGGCTGGCCTTCGACGAGCAAGGTCATGCCTGGGTGGTCAGCATCGTCAGCAACCGCCTGATCCGCGTGGCGCCGGATGGCCGGCCCACCGTCTGGCTGGAAGAAGGCGACGCCACGCACCTGGCCTGGGTCGAGGCGGCCTTCGAGGCCGGCACGATGGGCCGGCCGCACCTGGACGGCGCGCCCAGCCGGGTGCTGCGCAACATCTCCAGCATCGCCTTCGCCGGCGCCGACCGCCGCACCGCCGTGCTCGGCTGCCTGCTCGGCGACCGGTTGGCCACCATGCGCCTGCCGGTGGCAGGCGTCGCACCCACCCACTGGCACTACGCATGAACGCACCGAAACGCAGCGCCTCGACTTCGCTGGTGGATGAAGCCTACGAGCAGATCCGCCGCCGCATCCTCGACAACCTGTGGCCACCCGGCCACCGCGCGCTGGAGCAGGAGGTGGCGCTGGCGCTGGGCATGAGCCGAACGCCGGTGCGCGAGGCGCTGATGCGGCTGCAGAACGAAGGCCTGGTGGAGGTGATTCCGCGCCACGGCATGCGCGTGCTGCCGGTGTCGCCCACCGACATGCGCGAGATCTACCAGATCCTGACCGCGCTGGAATGCATGGCGGCCGAGCTGCTGGCGCAGCGCTTGCCCGGCGACAGGGAGCTGAAGCCGCTGGTCGATGCCACCAAGGCCATGGACAAGGCGCTCAAGGCCGAGGATCTGGACGCCTGGGCGGCGGCCGACGAACGCTTCCATGCCCACCTGGTCGAGCTGGCCGGCAACCGCCAGCTGCAGGCCACGGTGCTGAACTACTGGGACCGCGCGCACCGCGCGCGCATGTTCACACTGCGGCTGCGGCCCAAGCCGGTCAACTCCACCAAGGAGCACATGCAGATGGTCGAGCGGCTGCTGGCCGGCGACGCCGCCGGCGCTGCGGCCGTCACGCGCGCCCACCGCGAACGCGCCAACCGCGAGCTGGTGGCGATCTTCGAGCACTTCCGGCTCGCACAGATGTAAGGGCACGATGAACAAGACTTCCTACGCCATCGCGGTGCTGCCGGGCGACGGCATCGGCCCCGAGGTGATGGCCGCCGCGCTCGAGGTGCTGCGCGCTGTGGCGCCGCGCATCGGCCGGCGCTTCGACACCGTCACGCACCCGGCAGGCGCCCAGCACTACCTGGACAGCGGCGTGGCGCTGCCCGAGTCCACGCTCGACGCCTGCCGCGCGGCCGACGCGATCCTGTTCGGCGCGATGGGCCTGCCGCACGTGCGCGGGGCCGACGGCACCGAGATCATTCCGCAGTTGGACATCCGCTTCGCGCTCGACCTGTACGCCGGCGTGCGGCCGATCCGCAGCTTCGCCGGCCTGCCAGGACCGCTGGCCGATCCGCGTGCCGCGCACATCGACCTGGTGCTGGTGCGCGAAAGCACCGAAGGCCTGTTCCATGCGCGCGGCCGCGGCCGCATAGAAGGCAGCGGCGAGGACGCTGCCGCGCTGGACACGATGAAGATCACGCACCGCGGCACCGCCCGCATCTGCGACTTCGCGCTGCGGCTGGCGCGGCAGCGCAAAGCCCAAGGCAAACCGGGCCACGTCACCAACGTCGACAAGGCCAACGTCTTCACCTCGATGGCCTTCTGGCGCCAGGTGTTCGACGAGCGCGCCGCCGCCTTCCCGGACGTGCCGGTGGCGCACGCCTACGTCGACGCGATGGCGCTGAACCTCGTGATGAAACCCTGGGACTACGACGTGCTGGTCACCGAGAACATGTTCGGCGACATCCTGTCCGACCTGATCGCCGCGCTGGCCGGCGGCATGGGCATGGCGCCGTCGGCCGACATCGGCGACCGCTGGGCGCTGTTCCAGCCGGCGCATGGCACCGCGCCCGACATCGCCGGCCAGGGCCTGGCCAACCCCAGCGCGATGCTGCTGTCCACGGCGATGATGCTCGACTGGCTGGCCGAGCGCGACGCCGATGCGGCGCTGGCCGACGGTGCGCGTGCCATCGAAGCCGCATTGGCCAGCGCCTTTGCCGGCGGCGAGGTGCGTCCGCGCGAGTTCGGCGGCCACAGCGGCACCGCCGACATCGTGCGCGCCGTGCTGGGCCGGCTGTAGGCCACGCCATGGCAGAGCGCATCGTCATGGTCGGCGCCGGCTACTTCGCGCAGTTCCAGCTCGAAGGCTGGCGCGATGCCGGCGTGGCGGTGGACGCGCTGTGCGACACCGACATCGCACGTGCCGAGTCGCTGGCCGAGCGCTTCGGCATCCCGCGCTGCTACAGCGATGCGCAAACCCTGTTCGACGCCGTCGAACCGACGCTGGCCGACGTGGTACTGCCGCCCGCCTCGCAGGCGGGTGTGGTGCGCGCCGCGCTGGAGCGCGGCATCGCCACCATCTGCCAGAAGCCCTTCGGCACCGACCTGCGCCAGGCCGAAGCCATGACGGCGCTGGCCGAAGCGCAGCGCGTGCCGCTGGTGGTGCACGAGAACTTCCGCTTCACGCCCTGGTTCCGCGAATGCCGGCGCCTGATCGACAGCGGCCATTTCGGCCGCCTGCACGGCATCAGCTTCCGGCTGCGCCCGGGCGACGGCCAGGGCCCGCGCGCCTACCTCGACCGCCAGCCCTACTTCCAGGCCATGCCGCAGTTGCTGGTGCGCGAGACCGCGGTGCACTTCATCGACACCTTCCGCTACCTGATGGGCGAGGTGGTGGCGGTGAGCGCGCGGCTGCGCCGGCTGAACCCGGCCATCGCCGGCGAGGACGCCGGGTTGATCCTCTTCGAATTCGACGATGCGCGCACCGGGCTGTTCGACGGCAACCGCCTCAACGACCACGTGGCCGCCAACCCGCGCCGCACGATGGGCGAGATGTGGCTCGAAGGCGAGCGCGGCGTGCTGCGCCTGGACGGCGACGCGCGGCTGTGGTGGAAGCCGCATCACGGCGCCGAAGCCGAGCATGCGTACGCCCGCGGCGGCAGCGGCGCCTTCGGCGGCGCGTGTACCGCGCTGCAGGCCCATGTGCTGGCGCATTTGCGCGGCGGCGCACGACTGGAGAACGGTGCCCGCGACTACCTGGCCAACCTGCGCGTGCAGGCTGCCGTCTACCACTCGCATGCCAGCGGCCGCAGGGTGCCGATGGCGGCGTTCGACCCCCACAACCCCTGAAGGAGACACGCATGAACAAGCCATTCGCCATGACGCTGCTGGCGCTTGCCACGGCCCTCGCCCTGCCCGCTGCCGCGCAGACGACGCTGAAGTTCAGCCACACCGACCAGCAGGCCGGCGCGCGCCAGGCGGCCGCCACCGTCTTCGCGAAGAAGGTCGAAGAGCTAACCCAAGGGCGCTACAAGGTTCAGATCTTCTGCTGCAGCCAGCTCGGCAACGACCCGAAGAACATCGAGCAGCTGGCGCTGGGCGGTATCGACTTCACCGTCTCGGGCACCGGCTCCTATGCGCCGCACGTGGCCACGCTCAACCTGACCGCCCTGCCCTACCTGGTGGAGAACTACCAGCAGGGCTGGAAGCTGTACGACGAGTCGAAGTGGCTTGCGGCGCAGTTCGACAAGGCGCCGGCCAAGGGCTTCCGCTTCCTGTCCACCTGGGAGGCGGGCTTTCGCAGCATGACGACGAAGACCGCGCTGAATTCGCCCGCCGACGCCAAGGGCATGAAGCTGCGCACCTTCCCGAACGAGATGATGCGCTGGACGCTGGAATCGATGGGTTTCACCATCCAGATCATGCCGCTGCCCGAGGTCTACCTGGCCATCCAGCAAGGCGCCGTGCAGGGGCAGGAGAATCCGATCGACACGATCTACTCGAACAAGTTCTACGAGGTTGCGCCCCACATCACGCTGACCAACCACGTCTACAGCCCGATCCCGCTGGCCATCAGCGAGAAGACCTGGGCGAAGCTGTCACCGGCCGACCAGAAGGCCGTCACCGAAGCGGCCCAGGTGGCTGCGAAGTTCAGCCGCCAGATGATCGCCGGCAACGACGAGAACCAGCTCAAGGAGATGGCCTCGCGCGGCGCGAAGATCAATGCCAAGCCGGACCTGGCGGCCTTCCGCGCATCGGTGCAGCCGGCCTATGCCAAGGCCAAGGAGAAGTACGGTGCCGACGTCGACGCGATCCTCAAGGATGCCGACGCCGTGCGCAAGGCCGTCAAGTAGTCGATGGCCTCGGTACCGCTGCTGTCGCCGGTGGCGCCGGCGCCGCTGCCGATCCGACTGCTCGGCCGATTGGTCGACTGGGCGGTCATCGCCATCGGCGCGGCAATGGCGACCATGGTCTTCGTCAACGTCTGCCTGCACCTGTTCCACCACGACCTGGCCTGGGTCACCGAGTTCGGGGAGCTGTTGATGGTCTGGGTCACCTTCCTCGGCGGCGCCTGCGCCGCGCAACGCGGCTCTCACATGACCATCACCGAATTCATCGACAAGCTGCCGCCGGCGCGGCGCCGCTGGGCCGACGCCGCGGTGCAGGCCGCCTGCCTGGCCATGCTGCTGGTGCTGGTGCGCTTCGGCTGGGCGCTGGTGCAGGGCAACTGGGGCAACCAGCTGACGGTGCTGGAATGGCCGATGGCCATCCAGTACATGGGCATGGCCGTGGGCTGCACGCTGATGGCGGTGTTCGTCGCCTTCGACCTGTGGTCCATCCTGCGCGGGGTGCCGCGCGAGCGGCGCTACGCGGTGGCCGAGTGAAATGAAGCCCCCACGCTCACTTCGTTCCCTGCCCCCCAAGGGGGCGCTCAGTGTCTTCGGAACGGCCGGGCGACACTGAGATGCTGGCGCTGACCCTCTTCGGCGTGTTCTTCCTGGTGGCGCTGGCCGGCGTGCCGCTGCTGTTTGCCATCCTCATCACCACCGTCGGCATCATCGGCGTGCAGGGGCTGGGGCATCCGCTGGAGACCATCTTCCTGTCCTTCATCGGCGGGGTCGAGCCCTTCATCCTGCTGGCCGTGCCGCTGTTCATCTTTGCCGGCGAACTGCTGGCACAAGGCGGCGTGGGCAAGCGCATCGTCGAGTTCGCGCGCGTGCTCTTCGGCTGGCTGCCCGGCGGGCTGGGCGTGGTCACGGTGATCAGCTGCACGCTGTTCGGCGGCGTGTCGGGCTCGGCCATCGCCGACACCGCGGCCATCGGCTCGCTGGTCATCCCGGCGATGGTGGCGCGCGGCTACTCGCGCGGCTTCGCGGCGGCACTGCTCGCCGTGGCCGGCACCATCGCGCTGCTGATGCCGCTGTCGATCCCCTTCCTGATCTATGCCTTCATCTCCGGCGTGTCGATGCGTACGCTGTCGATGGCCGGGCTGCTGCCGGCGCTGGCCACCGCACTGGCGCTGATCGTGGTGTGCATGTGGCACGGCAAGCGCAGCGGCGTGGACAACGGCGACGACCGGTCCACGCCGGCGCAGATCTGGGCTGCCACGCGCGACGCCGGGCCGGCGCTGCTGATGCCGCTGATCATCATCGGCGGCATCTGGAGCGGGCTGTTCACGCCCAGCGAGTCGGCGGCCATCGCCGTGTTCTACGGCCTGGCGGTGTCGCTGTTCTATTACAAGGACCTGTCCTGGCGGCGCATTCCGCAGCTGCTGCTGAATGCCTTCGTCACCAGCGCCACGGTGATGCTGGTCATCGGCGCCACCGGCGCGATGGCCTGGCTGATCACGGTGGAGCAGGTGGCGGTGCAGATGGCCGAATGGATCCAGCTGGTGGCCACCGAGCCATGGATGTTCCTGCTGCTGTTCAACGTGTGCCTGCTGCTGCTGGGCATCTTCATCGAGCCGCTGCCGGCGATGCTGCTGAGCGCGCCGCTGTTCCTGCCCCTGGCCAAGCATTTCGGCATGGACATGGTGCACATCGGCGTGATGATGACGGCCAACCTGGCGATCGCGCTGTACACACCGCCGGTGGGCGGCACGCTGTTCGTGGCCGCGCGGCTGGCCAAGGTGGGCATCGGCGAGATCACTCGCCATCTGTGGCCACTGATGGCCGCCACCTTCACCGTGGTGCTGCTCGTCACCTACCTGCCGCAGCTGTCGCTGTGGCTGCCGCGGCTGATTCAATCCTGGTGACTCCCATGCTCGCACTCGTCGTCGAATTCCGCATCCAGGCCGCACACATCGAGGCCTTCGATGCCGCCATCCGCGCCAATGCGCAGGCCTCGCTGGACACCGAGCCCGGCTGCCGGCAGTTCGACGTCTGCCGCGACCCGGCCGATCCGGCGCTGTTCTTCCTGTACGAGCTGTACGACGACGAGGCTGCCATCCAGGCGCACCTGCGATCGCCGCACTTCCTGCAGGTGGATGCCGCCACCGCCGGCTGGGTCGACAGCAAGGTGGTGCGCAAGCTGCGCCGCACGCCGCCGTGATACCGTGGCACGCCAAGGAGGGCGAGCCATGAAAGCAGTCGTCGGCGTGGTCGGTCTGGGCGCCATGGGCAGCGGCATGGCCCAGTCGTTGCGCCGCGCCGGTTTCGAGCTGAAGGTCTTCGATGTGCGCGCCGGCGCGGCCGAAGCCTTTGCGCGCGACGGCGGCACCGCCTGTGCCAGCGCCGCCGAGCTGGCCGCCGGCTGCGACGTGCTCGTGTCGGTGGTGGTGAATGCCGCGCAGACCGAAGACCTGCTGTTCGGCCAAGGCGGCGCGGCCGCGGCGCTGCGCGCGGGCAGCGTGTTCGTGATGTGTTCCACCGTCGACCCCAACTGGTCGGCCGCGCTCGAAGGGCGCCTGGCCGAGCGGAGCCTGCTCTACTTGGACGCGCCGATCTCCGGCGGCGCAGCCAAGGCCGCCAGTGGGCAAATGACGATGATGACTTCGGGCACGCCGGCGGCGTATGCCAAGGCCGGGCCGGTGCTGGACGCGATGGCCGCCAAGGTCTATCGCCTGGGCGACCGCGCTGGCGCCGGCAGCAAGGTGAAGATCATCAACCAGCTGCTGGCCGGTGTGCACATCGCTGCCGCGGCCGAGGCCATGGCGCTGGGCCTGCGCGAAGGCGTGGACCCGGCGGCGCTGTACGAGGTCATCACGCACAGCGCCGGCAACAGCTGGATGTTCGAAAATCGCATGGCCCATGTGCTGGCGGCCGACTACACGCCGCTGTCGGCGGTGGACATCTTCGTCAAGGACCTGGGCCTGGTGCTCGACCTGGCGCGGGCCAGCAAATTCCCGCTGCCGCTGTCGAGCACCGCGCACCAGATGTTCATGCAGGCCTCGACCGCCGGTTACGCCAAGGAGGACGACAGCGCCGTGATCAAGATCTTCCCCGGCATCGAACTGCCGAAGCCATGAGCCGCGCCGCGCCGGGCCGCCCCAAGCAAGCGGCGGCCCCCTCGGGGGGCCGGCCGCGGTACGCCGCGGACGGGGGGCCGACATGAATCTGGGCTGCATCGCCGACGACTTCACCGGCGGTACCGACCTGGCCAACAACCTGGTGCGCGCCGGCATGCGCACGGTGCAGGTCATTGGCGTGCCGAACCACGAAAACCCAGGCGACGCTCCCGACTGCGACGCGGTGGTGGTGGCGCTGAAGTCGCGCACCGCGCCGGTGGCCGAAGCGGTGGCGCAGTCGCTGGCCGCGGCACGCTGGCTGCGCGCGCAAGGCGCCACGCAGATCTACTTCAAGGTCTGCTCCACCTTCGATTCCACGCCCCAGGGCAACATCGGCCCGGTGACCGAGGCGCTGATGGACGCGCTGGGCGCCGACTTCACCGTCGTCACGCCGGCCTTCCCCGAGAACGCACGCACCGTCTTCAAGGGTCATCTGTTCGTCGGTGACCTGCTGCTGTCCGACAGCCCGATGAAGCACCACCCGCTGACGCCGATGACCGATGCCAACCTGGTGCGGGTGATGCAGGCGCAGCTGGATCCGGCGCGCGGCCGCCGCGTCGGCCTGGTCGACTACCGCGTCGTCGCGCAGGGGCCCGAGGCCATCGGCCGACGCATCGAGGCGCTGCGCGCCGAAGGTGCAGCCATGGCCGTCGTCGATGGATTGAACGACGACGACCTGCGCGTGCTGGCCCGCGCCGCCGTGGAGCTGCCGCTGGTGGTGGCCGGCTCGGGGCTGGCCATCGGCATCCCGGCGCTGCACGGTCTGCAGCCCGATGCGCGCGCGGCGCAGCTGCCGCCGGCCGGCGGTGCGCGCGCGGTGGTCTCGGGCAGCTGCTCGGCCGCCACCAATGCGCAGGTGGCCGCCTTCCTGGCGGCCGGCGGAGAGGGCTTCGCCATCGATCCATTGCAGCTGGCGACAGGCCGCGACCTGGCGGCCGAGGCGCTGGCCTGGGCGCGGCCGCGGCTCGGTGCTGCGCCGGTGCTGGTCTATGCCACGGCCGAGCCTGCGGCCGTGCGCGCGGTGCAGCAGCAGCTGGGCGCCGAGCAGGCCGGCGCGCTGGTGGAGCAGACGCTGTCGCGCATCGCCAAGGGACTCGTCGCAGCCGGTGTCGGCCAGCTGATCGTCGCCGGCGGCGAGACCTCGGGCGCCTGCGTGCAGGCCCTGGGTATCACGCAGCTGCGCATCGGGCCGCAGATCGACCCGGGCGTGCCCTGGTGCCATGCGGCCACACCGGCGCGCGCGGCCGGGCTGCACCTGGCGCTGAAGTCGGGCAACTTCGGCGGGCCGGACTTCTTCCACCGCGCCTTCGAGCTGCTGTGAGCGACGAGAACGAAGCCCGCGAGGAGATCTGCCGCGTCGGCCGCTCGCTCTTCGAGCGCGGTTATGTGCATGCCAGCGCCGGCAACATCAGCGTGCGGCTTGACGATGGATTCCTGATCACACCCACCGATGCCTGCCTGGGCACGCTGCAGCCGGCGCGGCTGGCGCGTTTGGACGGCGCGGGCCAACAGACCGGCGGCGACCGTGCCAGCAAGACGCTGGCGCTGCACCGGCGCATCTACGACAGCGCGCCCGAGGCGCGCTGCGTGATCCACACGCACAGCACGCACCTGGTGGCGCTGACGCTGCACGGCGTGTGGCGCGAAGATGACGTGCTGCCGCCGATCACGCCCTACTTCGTGATGAAGGTTGGCCACGTGCCGCTGATCCCCTACCACCGCCCCGGCGACCCGCAGGTGGCCGAGTTGGTGGCACAGCGCATCGCGGCGATGGCCGCGCGCGGCACACCGATCCGCGCGGTGATGCTCGATCGCCTGGGCCCCAACGTATGGCACCGCAGCCCGGCCGAGGCCAGCGCCGTGCTGGAAGAACTGGAAGAGACCGCCAGGCTGTGGCTGCTGTGCCAGCCGCGGCCGCAACCGCTGAGCGAGGCGCACATCGACGAGCTGCGCCGCCAGTTCGGCGCGGCGTGGTGAAGGGCCGCGGCCTGAGGCTGCACCCAGCGCGGCGCGCCGCCTTCATCGCCGGTGCGCGCGCGGTGGTGCCCAGCCTGCCGGCCATGGCGGTGTGGGGCGTGGTCACCGGCGTGGCGATGATGAAGCTGGGCCTGGCACTGGCGCCTGCGCTGGGCATGACCTTCATCGTCTATTCCGGCACATCGCAGCTGACCGTGCTGCCGCTGATGGCCGGCTCCACCGCGGTGCTGACCCTGGTGCTGGCCGCGGCGCTGGCCGGGCTGCGCTTCGTGGTCTACAGCGCGGTGCTGTCGCGCCACCTGTCGCGCGTGCCGCTGCCGCTGCGCCTGGGCACCTGCTTCCTCACCATCGACGGGCCGCTGGCGGTGCTGACGCAGGCGCAGGCACGCGGGCCGCTGGTGCAGCGCGTGACGCTGCTCAACGGCGCCAACATCGTCACGGCGCTGGTGTGGTTCGGCAGCTCGGTGCTGGGCATCGCGCTGGCCGCGCTGCTGCCGCTGGGCGCCGAATTGAGCTACCTGGCCGTGCTGGCGCTGCTGGCCTTCACCGTGCCGATGCTGGTGGGCCGGCCGGCCTGGGCCGCCGCCGCGGCCAGCATCGCGGTGACGCTGCTGGGCGCGAGCTGGCCGCACAAGCTGGGCACCTTTGCCGCGGTGCTGGCCGGCGTGGCCGCCGCGCTGTGGGCATCGCCGCAGCCGCGCAAGGACTGAGGGCCATGCAGTACAGCCCGCTTGAACTGTGGCTGCTGATCGCGCTGCTGGCGCTGCTGACACTGGTGTCGCGCAGCTTCTTCGTGCTGCTGCCGCGGCGCTGGCAGCCGCGCGGCCGGGTGGAGCAGGCGCTGCGCTATGCGCCGCTGGCAGCGCTGCTGGCCATCACCGTGCCCGAGGTCGTGAAACAGCTGCCCGCCGCGCTGCAGCAGGTTGCGCCGGCCTGGGCCCTCGCCAGCGATGCGCGGCTGGTAGCGGCGCTGGTGCTTGCCGCCGTGATCCGGCTGACGCGGCACACGCTTTGGGGACTGCTGGCCGGTACCGCCACCTACATGGCGCTGGTGCAGTTGGGCGCCTGAGCGGCGACATCACGGCCTTGGCTCCACGCCGCCGCACGCACCTGGTGGCCCTGACGCTGCAGGGTGTGTGGATCACCGACGACATACTGCCGTCAATCACGCCCTGCTTGGTGACGGCGTTCGCCATGTGCCGCTGGTGCCCCACCACCACTCCGGCGATCCCCAGGCGGCCGAGCTCGTGGCCCAGCGCATCGACGCGATGGCCGCGCACGGCACACGGATCCGCTGGGTGATGATGGATCGACTGGGCCCGAACGCCTGGCAGCGCAGCCCGGCCAATGAAAGCGCGGCGCTCGAGGAATCG
>JAGTRL010000358.1 GCA_018261815.1 Pseudomonadota bacterium | reverse complement strand
CGCTGCATTGCTGTCGCTCAAGCCCGCGGGTCGGATGACCGCAATGGGGCACATTGCTGCCCTTTGTGGCGCGTTCTACCAGCGGCAGCAGTGGGACAGCGGTAAATTCGGGTGTTCGGTTTCGACCAAGAACTCCGGTTTTATCGGCAGTGAGACTCTCGCGGTTCGCCTCAAATCCGCTCAAGAGATGGCTTTCGCATGCCTACTGTATGCACTCGAATTGATGGGTTGCATGATGGGTTTTGCGAGTGATGCCGGTACGAGCCGCATGAATGCTTGTGATTCGGAGGACACCGCTTCCGCCAGACCTGCAGAACCAGCGGTTTCCCCAACGCCGCTTCGTTGTCCTGCCCACCCTCCGACCCATCGATACGGCGCGCGTCGGGGGCCTGCTTCGCCGCGCGATCGAAACAGCCACCGAACTTGCGAGCCGACACACCGGTGCTTCCCCGCCGCGGCTGGCGCATCGACCGTAGCGGCCGGGGACTCGCCGATCGGGCTGCCAGGCCCTTGACGCGGATCAGTGACGGTGCTGGGCGATGCGCGACGGCATGCGCCTGGCTGTCATCATCGCTGCGTGCAGGCCGCACGCCTGGCCCGCACGAGCAAGCTCCTGCATGGTCGACGCCACGAAAACCGACACCTCCGCAACCGCCCGCACCGCCGAAGCGTTGCTGGGCCTGGTCGATGCTGCGCTGCGCGAGCTGAGCGCCGGCGCTCCGGGCGTGCCGTCGGTGACGCTCGACAGCCAGTTCGACCGCGACCTCGGGCTCGACAGCCTGGCCCGCATGGAACTGGTGCTGCGCACCGAACGCGAACTCGGTGTGGAGTTGCCGCAGGACACGCTGCAGCGCGCCGAAACCGTCGGCGACCTGCTGCAGGCGGTGCTGAAGGCCACTGCATCGGCGGGTCAGCCGAGTCGCGCGCTGCGTGCCACGCCGCAGCGGCTGAACATCGCGCCATCGGCCGAGGTCGGGGCAGTCGTCGGCCCCGACCTCGCCGCTGCGGACACGCTGACCGGCGTACTCGACTGGCACCTGCGCGCCCACCCCGAGCAGACGCAGATCGTGCTGCTGCAAGACGAGGTCGAGCAGAGCCTCAGCTATCGCCAACTCGCCGACGCGTCCTCGGCATTCGCCGCCGGGCTGCAGCATGCCGGGGTCAGGCCGCGCCAGTGCGTGGCTATCATGCTGCCGACGTCGGCTGACTATTTCAGCAGCTACCTCGGCATCCTGATGGCCGGGGCGATACCGGTGCCGATCTACCCGCCCGCGCGCGCCTCGCAGCTCGAAGACCATGTGCTGCGCCACGCCGGCATCCTGGACAACGCACAGGCCGTGCTGCTGGTCACCGTGCCCGAGGCGATGGGTGTGGCGCGCTTGCTGCAGGCCCGTGTCGGCAGCCTGCGCCGGGTGGCCTCGGCGCAGGAGTTGGCGGCGGCGGCAGGCCCACCCGCCCCGGTGCCGCTGCGCGGCGACGACATCGCGTTCATCCAGTACACCTCGGGCAGTACCGGCGCCCCAAAGGGCGTGGCGCTGACGCATGACAACCTGCTGGCCAACATCCGCGCGATGGCACAGGCCATCCAGGCCACGCCGCGCGACGTGTTCGTCAGCTGGTTGCCGCTGTACCACGACATGGGACTGATCGGCGCCTGGCTGGGCAGCCTCTACGTCGGCTTTCCGCTGGTGGTGATGTCACCCTTGGCCTTCCTGTCGCGGCCGCTGCGCTGGCTGCAGGCGATCGACCGCTACCGCGGCACGCTGTCGGCCGGGCCCAACTTCGCCTACGAGCTTTGTCTCAAGCGCATCGACGATACGGCGCTCGCCGGGCTCGACCTGAGTTCATGGCGCCTCGCCTTCAACGGCGCCGAGGCTGTGAGCCCCGACACGGTGCGGCGCTTTGGCGCGCGTTTTGCCGCCTGTGGCTTGAGGGCCGAGGCCATGGCACCGGTCTACGGCCTGGCCGAGGCCGCGGTCGGACTGCTCTTTCCCCCGCTCGGGCGCGTGGCGCCCATCGACGCGGTGCAGCGCGAGCCCTTCGTGCGCGAGCGGCGGGCCTTGCCGGCCGGCACGGGCGACACCGGCGCGCTGCGCTTCGTCGGTTGCGGCCGTGCGCTGGCCGGTCATGCGATACGCATCCTCGACGAGGCGGGGCAGGAAGTGGCCGAGCGCGTCGAAGGGCGGCTCGAATTCAAGGGCCCGTCGGCCACCCATGGCTACTACCGCAACCCGGCGCAAACGGCCAAGCTGTTTCACGAGGGCTGGCTCGACAGCGGCGACCGCGCCTACATCGCCGACGGCGAGGTCTACATCACCGGCCGCGTGAAGGACATCGTCATCCGCGGCGGGCGCAACCTCTACCCCCAGGAGATCGAAGAGGCCGTGGGCCAGGTGGAGGGTGTGCGCAAGGGCTGCGTCGCCGTGTTCGGCAGCGCCGACCCGGCAGCGGGCACCGAACGGCTGGTGGTGCTGGCCGAGGTGCGCGCGGGCGCTGCCGATTCAGCACTACGCGATGCGGTGTCGCGGGCCGTGATCGATGCCATCGGCGAGCCGCCGGACGTGGTGCTGCTGGCGCCGCCGCACACGGTGCTGAAGACCTCCAGCGGCAAGGTGCGCCGGTCGGCCTGCCGCGAGCTGTTCGAGGCCGGCGGCATCGGCGCGGCGCCGCTGACGGCGCGCCGACAACTGCTGCGGCTGGCGCTGGGCAGCGGCGGGCTGTGGCTGGGGCGCGTACTGGCGCAATCGGCTGCGGTGCTGTGGGCCCTCTGGGCGATGCTCTGGCTGGCCTTGCTCGCGCCGCCGGCCTGGCTGCTGATCAGGCTCGCGCCCGACCCAGCCGCAGCGTGGCGCCGCGGGGGTGCGGCCGCGCGGCTGCTGCTGCGGCTGGCGGGCGTGCCGCTGAGCGTGCGCGGTGTCGAGCATCTGCCCGACGGCGCCTGCGTGCTCGTCAGCAACCACGCGAGCTACCTCGACGGCGTGATCCTGGTGGCGGCACTGCCGCGCGCGTATGCCTTCGTCGCCAAGCGCGAACTGCAGGCGCAGGCCCTGCTGGGCCCGCCGCTGCAGAGATTGGGCGTGGAGTTCGTCGAACGCTTCGACCTGCGCAAGAGCGTGGCCGACGCCGAGCATATGGCCGATGCGGTGCAACGCGGCCGCTCGCTGCTGGTGTTTCCCGAGGGCACGTTCGTCGCGCCACCGGGGCTGCTGCCTTTTCACCTGGGCGCCTTCCTGGCCGCGGCGCGCGCGGGTGTGCCGGTGGTGCCGCTGGCGATCCGCGGCGCCCGGGAACTGCTGCCGGCCCAGCGCTGGTGGCCGCGGCGGACCCGTCTCGAGGTCGACATCGGCGAGCCGATCCCGGTGCTCGCGGACGAGCCCGATGTCTTCGCAGCGGCTGTCAGGCTGCGCGAGACCGCGCGCCGCGCCATCGCCATCTCGATCGACGAGGTCTGATGCGAAACTGTGTTCGAAGATCGAATACCAAGAGGCGGGTCTCGGCGCTTTGCTGCTATTCGCGAGAGGCTGTTTTCCTTCCCTCGTTCAGCGCATCGCGCCGTGCGGCACCCGCCACGGGCTCATGGTGCGGCGGTCGGCCTTGCAGGCCGACTGCACTGTGCTGCTCGGTCCGG
>JAGTRL010000357.1 GCA_018261815.1 Pseudomonadota bacterium | reverse complement strand
TCCACCGCCAGCGACTTGCTCATGATGTCGATGCCGGCCTTGCTCATCGCCGACGGCACCACGTAGGGGCTGCCGTTGTCGACCCAGGTGGTGATGATGCTCATCACGCTGCGGTAGGGCTGGCCCGGCTTCCATGTGCCGGCCTTGGCCATCGCCACCCAGCGCTTGCCGATGGCCTGCGTGACGTAGAAGCTGCCGTGGAAGACGATGCCGGCAATGGCGTCGAAGCCGCGCGGCGACAGCGCCTCGGTCGGCGAGATGAAGTTGCCGGCCGCGTTGTTCACCAGCCCGCTCAGGCCGCCGCTGGCGAACAGTGCCTCGACCATCTCCTCCACCGCCTGCGCGATGCGGATGTCGACGCCGAAGGTGTCGATGCGCGCTTGCGGGAACTTCTCGCGCCAGGCCTCGGCGGTGGCGTCGCACACCGCCTTGCGCCGGCCGCAGATGGCGACGTCGGCACCCAGCTGCAGGAAGCGCTCGGCCATGGCCTGGCCGAGTCCGGTGCCGCCGCCGGTGACCAGGAGGCGCTGGCCCTTCATCAGATCGGCTTGGTACATGGCTTCGTCTCCTTCTTGTGGGCGGTCAAACGACTGTAGCGGTTGTGGCGTGGCTGCGCATAGCATGGCGCCAGCCGCCACGACATCGACGCGGCGCCGAAAGATCCGCCTATGACCGACCCCGTCCCGCATCCGCCGCTGCATGGCATCCGCGTGCTCGACCTGTCCGCCGTGCTGTCCGGCCCGATGTGCACCGCGCTGCTGGCTGACCAGGGTGCCGAGGTCATCAAGGTCGAGCCGCCGGGCGGTGACCTGAGCCGGCGCATCGGCCCGGCCAAGGGCGACATGTCGGCCATGTTCATCACCGCCAACCGCGGCAAGCGTTCGATCGTGCTCGACCTGAAGCGCGCCGAGCATCTGCAGGTGCTGCATGAGCTGGCGCGCCGTGCCGACGTGCTGGTGGAGAACTTCCGCCCCGGCGCGATGGCCCGGCTGGGCCTGGACCATGCCACGCTGGCCGCGGCCAACCCGCGGCTGATCTATGCGTCGATCACCGGCTTCGGGCAGAGCGGCCCCTATGCCGACGGCCGGGTCTACGACGCGGTGATCCAGGCGGTGTCGGGCATCAGCGCCTCGCACCCCAGCCAGGCCAGCGGGGAGCCGACGCTGCTGGCCACCACAGTGTGCGACAAGCTCAGCGCGCTGACGGCGGCGCAGGCCATCAGCGCCGCGCTGTTCGCGCGCGAGCGCAGCGGCCGCGGCATGAAGCTCGAGCTGGCGATGCTGGATGCCGCGCTGGCCTTCCAGTGGCCGGACGCGATGTACAACCATGTCTTCCTCAGCGACCCGCCGCCGCCGTCACCGGAGTTCGGCGTGCAGCAGCGGGCCTACCGCACGCGCAACGGCCACGTCGCGGCCATGACGCCGCAGCCGGACGAGTTTGCCGCGCTGTGCCGCGGCCTGGGCCGGCCCGACCTGGCCGGCGACGCGCGCTTTGCGCACATCGAGGCGCGTCGCCGCAACGCGGCCGAGCTGCTGAGCTTGCTGGATGGGCTGATCGCAGACGACGACACCGACGCGCTGGTGGCGCGGCTGCGCGCCGAGGGCGTGCCGATCGGCCGCGTCAATGCACGCGCACAGGTGCCTGAGGATCCGCAGGTGCGGCACAACCGCTCGCTGCAGCAGGTGGACCACGGGGCGCTCGGCACAGTGCGGCTGGCGCGGTCCGCAGCGCGTTTCATCGGTGCCGAAGAGCCTGCGCTGCGGCCGGCGCCGCAGCTCGGCGAACACGGCCGCGAGCTGCTGGCCGAACTGGGGCTGGACGCGGCGCGCATCGATGCCTTGTTGGGCCCGGCTTGCTGCGCTGCAGCAAGTGCGACTGCGCCGCTAACGCGAGAATGGGCGAGACGACCCACTGGACTTTGCGATGACGCCACTGCATTCCTTCGTTCTTGCCCTCGGCCTGGTCGGCCTGCTCGTCGTGCCGGCCCGCGCCGCAGACGACGGGCCACGCCTGCCCTGCGGCGTGGCGCCGCTGCCGGCCTATGCCGAGCCGGGCTTGCCGCCGAACGTGCGCGCCTGGAGCGGCAAGGCCGCGCGCGGCTGGCGGCCGCCGTCGTGTTCCACCTGGCAGGCGACCGATGCCGACATGCTGGTCGGGCTGGCCGGGAGCTTCCGCTATGACGGCGAGATCGACGGCCTGCTCGCGCGTATCGGCGCCATCTCGACGAAGAAGGGCGTGCGCTACTGGTCCACCACCGAGAAGAACTGGCAGATGCTGGTCACCGACGCCTTTGCGCTCAGCGGCCCCGACGCGGCGCTGCGCCGTGCCGACTTCAAGCCGGCGGAGCTGGCCAAGGGCCAGACCATTCACTATGCGCAGAGCGACAACCGCAGCGCCGGCCACTGCGTCTACCGCGAGCGCGTGCTCGCCGGCGACCTCGAACGCGTGCTGATCGAGTCGGAGAACCTGACGCCGATCAAGAAGATGATGGTCACGCTGTACTCGCCGGGGGATCTGCAGACGCTGTACGTCATCGAGCGCCGCGCGCCCGGGCAGTGGAACTTCTACAGCCTGACGCGCACGCGCATGGCCTCGAGCCTGCTGCCCACCGGCAGCGAGGCGTCCTACATCAACCGCTCGGTGGCCTTCTATCGGCACGTGGCCGGCATCCCCACCGACCAGGAGCCGCCGGCAGCGCGCTGAGCCCGGACGTGTGAGCCCGGGACGGCGCGCACGCCTGGCGAAGGCCCGGTCGCGATACCAGCCACCGGGCTGGGTTCAGCCTGCCGCGCCGCGCCAGTTGCCGTGGAAGCCCGCCGGCACGCGGTGCGACAGGTGGGCCAGGGCCAGCGGGCCGTCCTTCAGGTTCTGCGCGTCGAACACCGCCAGGTCGCTGCAATGCGTGGCGCCGCGAAAGATCACGCTGAGCACGAAGCCGTCGCCTTCATCGGCCGTGGCGCTGCGCGGCACGAACACCGGCTCGCCGCAGAAGTCGCCCTCGGCGGGCTGCCAGGTGCTGACCTGGCCCGACGCATGGTCGATGTGCGCCAGGCCGTCGCGCGCATCGCGGCCGCGCCCGGGATCAGTGACCTCACCGGCCAGGAACCAGCCGTGGCGGTAGGGCATGGCGGTGAAGCGTTCGTCCAGCCGGGGGAACTCGCCACGGCGGTCGTCCAGCGCCTGCTCGGTGAAGCTGTCGGTGTGGCCCTGGGGATCGAAGGTCCAGCGCACCAGCGTGGCCACCGGCGACGCGCCGCTGGCGGGCCGGCCGTCAGGAGCCGGGAACAACGGCGCCACCGGGTACTTCATCATGTCGCACACCACCTTGCCGTCGGGCGTGTCGAAGGCGTTCATCGGGTGGAACACGTAGCAGGGGTCGGCGCTGAACCAGCGCACCTGATCCACCGAACCGTGGCGCGGCACCAGGGCCACGTGCGTGCCCTTGTCTGGCTCCCAGGCAAAGGGCGGCAGGCCGTTCATGGCCCGGTCCATCGATCCGGTGAGCGGGAAGATCGGCAGGATGATCCAGTCGCGCGTGACCACGAAGTCGTGCACCATGCTCGGGTAGGGCGCCTGGAACCACTGCGAGCGTTTGAGCACGCCTTCGCGGTCCACCACGTGCAGCGACAGGTCG
>JAGTRL010000356.1 GCA_018261815.1 Pseudomonadota bacterium | reverse complement strand
CTGCGTTCAGCCCAAATTCACTCCGCCGGCCACCCCCTCGCCGGCTTTGCCGGCACCCGCAGCGCGCTTCGGCAGCAGGAACACGGCCTTCGCACGCCGGTGCGCTCAGCGGACTTTGCGGACCACGGAATCTGGCCGACAGCGGGGTGGCCAACGGAGTGAATAAAAGTTTGGCTGAACGGAGTTGGCCACCCCGCTGGCGGACAGCGTGTGCCTCAACAGCGCGCATTGAACGACGGCCATGCGCCGTGGACAGCCGCTGGACTCTCGTCGCCCGAACGAACGTTGGCGTGCCGAAGCCCGGCTCAGCGCGCGCGCGCCACCAACAGCCGCACCAGCAGCACTGCAGGCAATGTGACGGCGATCGCTGCGGCCGTCATCTGCCACGGCGTCAGCGGCATCAGCCCACCACCAGGCGCGACGAACATCAGCCCACCGACGACCAGCGCCGCACGCAGCGGCCATTCCAGCGCCTTGCAGCGCCGCAGGTCGCCCACGCCGATCAGATAGCCCTGCAGCCCGCAGCACACCAGCGCCACGCCCAGCACGGCAGTGGAGAAATGCATGGCGAAGTCGCTCAGGTTGCCTTGAAGCACCAGCGACGGGTTCATCAGGAAGAAGAAGGGCACGAAGTAGATGATGCTGCCGATCTTCATCGCCTGCAGACCGGTTTCCATCGGCCCGGCCCTGGCAATCGACGCGGCAGCAAACGCCGCCAGCGCCACCGGCGGGGTGATGAAAGACACCATGCCCCAGTACATGATGAACATGTGCACCGCCAGCGGGTCCAGGCCCACCTTGATCAGGCTCGGCGCCAGCAGCACCGCCAGGAAGATGTAGCAGGCGGTGATGGTCATGCCCATGCCGAGGATGAAGCTGGTGAGCGCGCCCATCAGCATCAGCAGCAGCGCCGAATCGCCGGCAATGAACAGCAGCTCGGTGGTCAGCGTGCCGGTCAGCCCGGTGAGCGAGAAGGCGCCGACCAGCAGCCCGACACCCGCCAGGATGGCCACCAGCTCGACGAAGACGCGGCCGTTGCCTTCGAGAAACAGGACCAGCTCGCGCTTGCCCCAGCGCTGCGGCGAGAACAGCTGGTTCAGCACCAGCAGCAGCGCGGTGGCCAGCCAGGGCGCCCAGTTCTCGCGCTTCATCACCAGCAGCAGCACCACCAGCAGGATGATGACGAAGACGAAGTACCAGCCCTCGCGGAACACCGGCCCGAGCTTGGGCAGCTCACTGCGCGGCAGGCCCACCAGGCCATGGCGCGCGGCGTGCGCGTCGATCTGCATGAACAGCGCGAAGTAGTACAGCACCGCCGGCACCGCGGCCGCCAGCGCCACCTGCGCATAGCCGATGTCCAGGAACTCGGCCATGATGAAGGCGGTGGCGCCCATCACCGGCGGCGCCAGCACCGCGCCGGTGGAGGCGCAGGCTTCCACCGCGCCGGCGGTGGCCGGCTTCATGCCGGTGCGCTTCATCGCCGGGATGGTCATCGTGCCGGTTGTCAGCACGTTGGAGATGACGCTGCCGCTCATCGAGCCCAGCAGCCCCGACGAGAAGATCGCCACCTTGGCCGCGCCGCCGCGGTAGTGGCCGCAGATGGCGAAGGCGAAATTGATGAAGAAGGTGCCTGCCCCCGTGTACTGCAGCGCAGTGCCGAAGACCAGGAAGCCGATGACCAGCTCGGCAAAGGCGCGCATCGGGATGCCCAGGATGCTCTCGCGCGAGAACACGTGATACGAGGCGGCTTCGAACAGGCTCACCGACGACGCCGTCAGCGGCGCCGGCATCGAGCCGGCAAACACCGGGAACAGCGAGAACACGCCCATGATGATCAGCAGCGCCATGCCGCCAGCGCGGCGCAGCGCCTCCAGCACCAGCGCCCAGGTGAGCACGGCAGCCCACACCATCCACTTCGGCGCCACGTCGGGCGCGCTGTACTCCCAGCCGCTGGCAGCGGAGTCGCGCGCGGTCCAGGCCCAGCACAGCGCCAGGCCGGTGGACAGCAGGAAGAGCAGCGCGTCGTACCAGGCCACGTGGTCGAGCCCACGCCCAGCACGCGCCGGATAGATCACGAAGGCCAGCGGCAGCAGCAGCGCCAGCAGCAGCCAGAAGTACTCGGTGTCGAGCAGCGTGACGTCGGCGAAGAAGCGCAGCGTGAACTGCTGGTTCAGGCACAGCAGCATCACCAGCAGCGTCCAGGCCAGCAGCACGAACTGCCAGCCCGGCCCCAGTCGCCGGGTGCGCGCCGAGCCTTCGCCGGCCTCCAGATCGGCCGGCGTGGGCGTGGCGTCGCTCACTAGAACACCGGGTCCATGCCGGCCTTGCTCAGCGCATCCTTGCGCTTGGCCATCCAGCCCTTGTAGAAGGCATCCTTGTCCTCAGGCGGCGAGGCTTTGGTGTAGTCGGCCCAGGCGGCCTGCAGCGTGGCCTGGCGCTTGAGCAGCGCGTCGTTGTGCGCCTGTGCCGCTGGCGTCCAGACACCGGCTTCCTTGAGCGCGCGCACCGCGCCTTCGTGGTACGGCAGCACCCAGCTCAGGTTCTGCCGCTTCAGCTCCAGCCCGTCGGCGCCGGGTGCGCCGTCCTTGTAGTCGGCATAGTTGACGATCATCGACTTGGTGATGCCGTGGATCAGCTCGGCCGGCTGCGTGTTGTAGGCCATGAAGATCGGGTACGGATAGGCCGGCATCACCACCGGGTTCTCCTTGCTGATGCCGCCGGCACCGCACTCGGCCTTGTGCGGATAGAAGTACGGGCCGACCTTGTTGACGCGCGCCCAGCCGGCCTTGTCCTCGGCCGGCGTGGACGGCCACATCAGCCCGCGCGGCGACGAATCGACCTCGCGCGCCTGGCCCGAGATGGTCGACGCGAAGGCGGCATCGGCCTCGTTGTTGACCAGGCCCTTCCACATCGCGCCGTAGCTGGAGAACTCGACGATGCGCACGTCCTCGCGCGTCAGGCCGCCGAAGGCGATGACCGCCAGCGCGTTCTGGTTCAGTGCCGGCGAGCCGACGACGAAGCCGATGCGCTTGCCGCGCAGGTCCTTCACCTCCTTGACGCCGGCATCCTTGGTCACGCCCAGCGACAGGCCGTTGCACGAGGTCGACGCCAACATTAGCTGCAGCGCCTGCGGGCCCCACTCCTTGACGCCGAACTCGAACACACCTTCCTGCGCGAAGTAGCCGCCAACGCCCATCGCCGAGGCCTGCGCGCGCCCGGCCTTCAACGGTGACAGGCGGGCGATGTCGTTGCCGCCGGGCAGCACGCGCAACTCGCTGCCGTGGCGCTCCTTCATCATCTTGCCGATCGCGACGGCCATGTTGAAGCCGGACGAACCGGTGTCGTAGGCGGTCATCGTCAGCGACTGCGGCAGCTTGATGTCCTGCGCCTGGGCGCCGGCGCACAGGGCCAGCAGCGCCGCGCCAAGCAGACCTGTGGCGCGACGGAAGGGGCGCGCGGGACGCGTGGGCGATTGCGTGGTGGGCATGGCTTGTCTCCTTGCAGGGGTCGGATGGGGGCCCGTGCAGTGCTGCGCGCGCTGCGGGCTGAACAGTCAGGCGATGATGCGCACAGCCCGGCCACGTCGCAACCTGCGGCGTACCCGCATGCTGGACGGCAGACGGCAGACGGCAGACGGCAG
>JAGTRL010000041.1 GCA_018261815.1 Pseudomonadota bacterium | reverse complement strand
CGACGAGGTAGCGCAGATGAACAAAAGCCGTTGGCCCGCGAGCGTGGGCCGGAGAACGCGGGTGACGCCAGCGCGCTACCGCAGCCGACTCGGCACGCCGGCCTGGGAGAACAGAAGACCTCACGAGCGGCAGCAATGCGCCGTGAACAGACTCCGGCTTCAAGAACATCGACAGCGGATTGGCATCAGCTGAACGCCGCGATGCCGGTGATCGCGCGCCCCAGGATCAGCGCATGGATGTCGTGCGTGCCCTCGTAGGTGTTGACGACTTCCAGGTTGACCAGGTGGCGCGCCACGCCGAACTCGTCGCTGATGCCGTTGCCGCCCATCATGTCGCGCGCGACCCGGGAGATGTCCAGCGCCTTGCCGCAGTTGTTGCGCTTGAGCAGGCTGGTCGCTTCCACGCTCGCCGTGCCGGCATCCTTCATTCGGCCGAAGGCCAGGCAGCCCTGCAGCCCGAGCGTGATCTCGGTCAGCATGTCGGCCAGCTTCTTCTGGATCAGCTGGTTCGCCGCCAGCGGCCGGCCGAACTGCCTGCGGTCGAGCACGTATTGCCGCGCGCGCTGGAAACAGTCCTCCGCGGCCCCCATCACGCCCCAGGCGATGCCGTAGCGGGCGCTGTTCAGGCAGGTGAAGGGCCCCTTCAGGCCGCGCACCTCGGGGAAGGCGTTCTCCGCGGGGCAGAACACCTCGTCCATGACGATCTCGCCGGTGATGCTGGCGCGCAGGCCCACCTTGCCATGGATGGCCGGGGCGCTCAGACCCTTCCAGCCCTTCTCGAGCACGAAGCCGCGGATCTGCCCGCCGTCGTCCTTGGCCCAGACGACGAAGACGTCGGCGATCGGCGAGTTGCTGATCCACATCTTCGAGCCGCTCAAGGCATAGCCGCCGTCGACCTTCTTCGCCCGCGTGATCATGCTGCCGGGGTCGGAGCCGTGGTTAGGCTCGGTCAGGCCGAAGCAGCCGATCCATTCACCGGTGGCCAGCTTGGGCAGGTACTTCTTCTTCGTCGCTTCGTTGCCGAAGGTCTCGATCGGCACCATCACCAGCGACGATTGCACGCTCATCATCGAGCGGTAGCCGGAGTCCACGCGCTCGACCTCGCGCGCGATCAGGCCGTAGCAGACGTAGTTGAGACCCGAGCCGCCGTAGGCCTCGGAGATCGTCGGCCCGAGCAGGCCGAGCTCGCCCATCTCGCGGAAGATCGCCGGGTCGGTCTGCTCGTGGCGGAAGGCCTGCTGCACGCGCGGCAACAGCTTTTCCTGGCAGTAGGCCTGCGCGGCATCGCGCACCGCGCGTTCGTCGTCGCTGAGCTGCTGGTCCAGCAGCAGCGGGTCGTCCCAGTGGAAGGTGGTCTTGCTCATGACAGTCTCCTCGGTCGGTTGAAGGTGGATGAAGGGCGGCGCTCACATGCCCGCGTAGTTCGGCCCGCCGCCGCCCTCGGGGGTGACCCAGACGATGTTCTGCGTCGGGTCCTTGATGTCGCAGGTCTTGCAGTGCACGCAGTTCTGCGCGTTGATGACCAGGCGGTCGGAGTGGTCGTCGTTCTTCACGAATTCGTAGACCCCGGCCGGGCAGTAGCGCGATTCCGGCCCGGCGTACTTCGCCAGGTTGATGGCCACCGGCACGCCCGCGTCCTTCAGCGTCAGGTGCGCCGGCTGCTGTTCTTCGTGGTTGGTGTTGCTGATGAACACGCTGCTGAGCTTGTCGAAGCTCAGCTTGCCGTCGGGCTTGGGGTAGTCGATCGGCGTGCACTCCGCTGCCGGTTTCAGGTTGAGGTGGTCGGCCTTGTCGCGGTGGAGGGTCCACGGTGGCGTCTTGATGCCCAGCTTGGGCAGCAGCCACTGCTCGATGCCGGTCATCAGGCTGCCGATGACGAAGCCCTTCTTGAACCACTGCTTGAAGTTGCGTGAGCGCTGCAACTCCTCGTGCAGCCAGCTGCGCTGGAAGGCGTCGGGAAAGTCGGCCAGTTCATCGTGGCTGCGCCCGCTTTGCAGCGCCTCGAAGGCGGCCTCGGCACAGAGCATGCCGGTCTTCATCGCCGCATGGCTGCCCTTGATGCGGCTGGCATTGAGGAAGCCGGCATCGCAGCCGATCAGCGCGCCGCCGGGGAACACGGTCTTGGGCAGGCTGAGGATGCCGCCGGCGGTAATGGCCCGGGCGCCGTAGCCGATGCGCTTGCCGCCTTCGATGTGCGCGCGGATGCTGGGGTGCGTCTTCCAGCGCTGCATCTCTTCGAAGGGGCTCAGGTACGGGTTCTGGTAGTCCAGGCCGACGACGAAGCCGAGCGTGACCTTGTGGCCTTCCAGGTGGTAGAGGAAGCCGCCGCCGTAGGTATCGTTGTCCATCGGCCAGCCGGCGGTATGCACGACGCGGCCGGGTTTGGCTTTGGCCGGGTCGATCTCCCACAGCTCCTTGATGCCGATGGCGTAGCTCTGCGGGTCGCGGCCGGTGTCGAGCCGGTACCTGGCGATCAGCTGCTTGCCCAAGTGGCCACGTGCGCCTTCGGCGAACAGCGTGTATTTGCCCAGCAGTTCCATGCCGAGCTGGAACGAATCCATCGGCTCGCCATCCTTGCCCAGCCCCAAGTTGCCAGTGGCCACGCCGCGCACCGCGCCACGTTCGTCGTACAGCACTTCGGCGGCGCTGAAACCGGGGAAGATCTCCACGCCCAACGCTTCGGCCTGCTCGCCCAGCCACTTCGTCACCGCGCCCAGGCTGATGACGTAGTTGCCTTCGTTGTGCATGCACTCGGGCACGAAGAAGTCCGGCGTGCGCGTGCTGCTCGCCTCGCGCAAGATGAGCACGTCGTCGCCGCTGACCGGCTGGTTCAGTGGCGCGCCGCGCTCCTTCCAATCGGGGAAGAGCTCGGCCATCGCGCGCGGGTCCATGACCGCGCCGCTCAAAATGTGCGCGCCCGGTTCGGAACCCTTTTCCAGCACCACCACCGACAGCTCGACATCCTTCTCGGCCGCCAGCTGCTTCAGCCGGATCGCCGCCGACAGCCCCGCCGGGCCGGCGCCGACCACGACCACGTCGTACTCCATGGCCTCGCGCGGGCCGTGGGCGGCGAGGATTTCTTGCGGGCTCATCGCATGGTCCTTCAGTCACGCCCCATCAGCTCGCGGCCGATGATCAGCTGCTGGATCTGCGTGGTGCCCTCGTACAGGCGCAGCAGCCGCACGTCGCGGTAGAAGCGCTCGACCGGGTACTCGTTGATGTAGCCCGAGCCGCCATGCACCTGCACGCCACGGTCGGCGACGCGGCCGACCATCTCGGTGCAGAAGAGCTTGCAGCACGAGGCCAGCATGCTGACCTGCGGGTCGCTGACGCTGGGCGCGCCCTTGGCGTCATAGCGCAGCGCACAGTCCTGCACCATGCTCCAGCCGGCGTACAGCTCGGCCTGGGCATCGGCCAGCATCGCCTGCACCAGCTGGAAGTCGCCGATGCGCTTGCCGAACTGCTTGCGCTCGCGCGCGAAAGTCACCGATTCGTTCAGGATGCGCTGCGCCATGCCGCAGGCCACGGCCGAGATGTGCAGCCGGCCGCGGTCGAGCACCTTCATCGCCGTCTTGAAGCCGCGCCCCGGCTTGCCGCCGATGAGGTTGGCGGCCGGCACGCGCACGTTGTCCATCACCACGTCACAGGTCTTGGTGCCGCGCTGGCCCATCTTCTTGTCCGGCTTGCCCAGGCTCAGGCCGGCCAAGCCGGCGGGCACGATGAAGGCCGAGATGCCGCCCGCGCCCGGCCCCTCGGTGCGCGCCATCAGCGTGAACGCGCCAGCGCGCGGGGCGTTGGTGATGAATCGCTTGCTGCCGTTGAGCACGTAGTGGTCGCCGTCGAGCTCCCCACGTGTCTTGATCGCCGCCGAGTCGCTGCCCGCGTCGGGCTCGGTCAGCGCGAAGGACATGATCAGCTCGCCGGTCGCGACCTTCGGCAGGTACTCGCGCTTCTGTTCCGCGGTGCCGTCCATCAGGATGCCCTGCGAGCCGATGCCGACGTTGGTGCCGAACACCGAGCGAAAGGCCAGCGAAGTCTGGCCGACCTCGTAGGCCACGCGGCATTCCTGACTCATCGACAGGCCGATGCCGTCGTATTCCTCGGGGATCGACAGGCCGAACAGGCCCATCGCCTTCATGTCCTCGACGATGTCGGCCGGCACCTCGTCGTGCTCTTCCACCAGGTTTTCGGCGGGCACCAGCCGCTCGCGCACGAAGCGCTGCACGCTGGTGAGCAATATCTCGAACGATTCGTTGTCGATGGCCATGTTGAAAGTCCTTTCAGCGGTGCATGAACACGGGTTTGCGTTTCTCGAGGAAGGCCCGCATGCCTTCGTGCGCGTCTTCGCTGGCAAAGCGCGCGTGCAGTTGGCGGCGTTCGTAGCCGATGCCCTCGCTCAGCGGCGACTCGTAGGCGCGGTTGACCGACTCCTTGATGGCCATCAACGCGGGCAGCGAGTAGCCGGCGAGTGTCGCGGCGAGCGCCAGCGTCTCGTCGATCAGCCGAGCGTCGGGCACGATTCGCGACACCAGGCCATGGCGGTCGGCCTCGGCCGCGTCGAGCACGCGGCCCGAAAGACACAGGTCCATCGCCTTGGCCTTGCCGATGGCGCGCGGCAGGCGCTGCGTGCCGCCGGCGCCGGGCAGCATCGCCAGCTTCACTTCCGGCAGCGCGAACTTCGCGCTCTCGGCGGCGATGATGATGTCGCAGGCCAGCGCCAGCTCGCAGCCTCCGCCCATCGCAAAGCCGGCCACCGCCGCGAGCACCGGCTTGCGCACGCGGCGGATCGTCTCCCAGTTGCGCGTGATGAAGTCGCTGCGGTAGACGTCCATGTAGCTCCAGTCGGCCATCGCGGCGATGTCGGCGCCGGCGGCGAAGGCCTTGGCGCTGCCGGTGATGACGATCGCACCGATGGCCTCGTCGGCATCGAAGACCAGCAGGGCCTGGCCCAACGCGTCCATCAGCGCATCGTTCAGCGCGTTCAGCTGCTGCGGCCGGTTCAGCGTGATCAGGCCGACGCGGCCGCGCGTCTCGGTCAGGATGGGAGCGTCGGTGCTCATCGCGGTCACTCGACGATGATCTTGCGGTCCTTGATCAGCGCGGACAGCGTCTTGCCCTCCTGCGCCAGCAGCTTCTTGAACTCGGCCGCCTCCAGCGCCACCGGCTCGGCGCCCAGGTCGCCGAAGCGCTGCTTCACCGCGGGACTCGCCAGGATCTTGGTGACCTCGCGGGTCAATCGTGCGCTGACCTCGGCCGGCGTGTTGTTGGGCACCCAAAGGCCAAACCAGATGTCCAGGCTGGCGTCCTTGATACCCAGGTCGGCGTAGGTCGGCACGTTGGGGAAGAACGGCGACTTCTTGTCGCTGGCCACGGCCAGCAACTTGACCTTGCCGGCCTTGATGTGCGGGAAGGCGATGCCCGGGTCGAAGGCCATGTCGGCCTGGCTGGCCATCACGTCCTGCAGCGCGGGCGCGGCGCCGCGGTAGGGCACATGGGTGATGAAGGTGCCGGTGCTCTGCTTGAAGAGCTCGCCCGCCAGCTGCGGCGGCGTGCCGGTGCCCGAGGACGCGTAGGACAGTTTGCCCGGCTGGGCCTTGGCCATCGTGATCAGCTGCTTCAGGTCCTTGACCTCCAGGCCCGGGCGCGTGATCACGTACATCTGCGTGCGGCCGATGCCCATCACCGGCGTCAGGTCGCGCGAGGGCAGGATGGTGGACTTGAACAGCGACGGGTTGGCCGTCTCCACCGAGGTCGGCGCGACCAGCAAGGTGTAGCCGTCAGGCGCGGCCTTGATCACTTCGCCGGCGGCAATGTTGCCGCTGGCGCCGGGCTTGTTGTCGACGATCACGCTCTGGCCCAGTGCCTCGGTCAGACTTTGGGCGAGAACCCGGGCCATCACGTCGGTGGTACCGCCGGGGGCGAAACCGACGACGACGCGCACGGTCTTCGACGGCCAGGTGGCCTGTGCAAAGCTGGACGCGCTGGCACTCAGCAGGCCGAGCGAGGCGGCGGCAGCGATCAGGGTGCGGCGGACCGCGCGGGGTGATGGGGTGGTCATGTCGTTGTCTCCCGATGGGCAGGTTGAAGAAATGGGGTTCACAGCGTGCCGTCGCGCAGCATCTCGCGCAGCTTGTATTTCTGGATCTTTCCGGAGGGTGTGGCCGGCATCGCCTCGCGCACGATCAGGCGCTCGGGGATGTACTGCAGCGCCACCTTCTGCGACTTGAGGAAGTCGACCATGGAGGCGAGGTCCAGCCCGAGGCCGGGCTTGGGCACGACCACCGCGCAGGCGCGCTCACCCAGGCGCTCGTCGGCATAGGCGACGATCGCGGCCTGCGCCACGGCCGGGTGCCGGTAGAGCAGCGATTCGATCTCGAACACCGGAATGTTCTCGCCGCCGCGGATGATCACGTCCTTGCTGCGACCGCTGATGCGGATGTAGCCATGCGCATCAATGTGCGCCAGGTCGCCGGTGTCGAACCAGCCTTCGGCGTCGGTGGCGTTCAGGTGCGGGCGCTGTAGGTAGCCGCCAAAGTTGGAACACGCGCGCACCAGCAACCGGCCCGGCTCGCCCGCCGGCAGCATCGTGCCGTCGAAATCGACGACCTTCAGCTCCACGCCCGGCAGCGGGCAGCCGTCGGTGGAGAAGGCGCGCTCGTCGTCGTCGTCGAGCTTGATCAGCGTGACGGCGCCGTTTTCGGTCATGCCCCAGGCCGAAACGATCTTCGTGCCCAGCACCTTGCGCGCCTGCTCGACCAGGGCGCCGGGAATGGGCGCACCGGCACAGAGGAAGGTCTTCAGGCTGGGCACCGGCGTGCCGGCTTCCTGCACGGTCTTCGTCAGGTCGGTCAGGAAGGGCGTCGAGGCCATCGTGAAGCTGACGCCGTGCTCGCGGATCAGCTCGACCGCCTTTTTCGGCTCCCACACGTCGAGCAGCACGACGCTGGCGCGCAGCATGATCGGCATCATCAGCCCGTACATGAAACCGGTCTGGTGCGCCATCGGCGAGGCCATCAGCACCACGTCGTCCTGGTTCAGGTGCAGGCGCTCGGCGTAAGGCACGATGTTGGCCATCACCGTGTTGGCCGAATGCATCACGCCCTTGGGCTCGCCGGTGGTGCCCGAGGTGTAGATCAGCTGCGTGATGTCGTCCGGGCCGGGGCGATGGCGCGACAGGATCTCGCGCGCGTCGGGCGCCTTCTCCCATTCAGGAGTTGTCAACAGCGCGTCGAAAGCGTCGGGGCCATCGCCGCCCACCACGACGATGCGTTGCAGCGATGGCAGGCTGGGCTGCAGCGCACGCGCCATCGCCTCGTGGTCGAAGCCGCGGAAGACCTTCGGCACGATCAGCAGCTTGGCCTGCCCGTGCTTCAGCATAAACGACAGCTCGCGCTCGCGGAAGATGTGCATCAACGGGTTGAGCACCGCACCGATGCGCGAGCAGGCCAGGTACAGCACGCTGAACTGCCACCAGTTGGGCAGCTGCATCGAGACCACGTCGTTGCGGCCAACGCCCAATCTCGCCAGCCCGACGGCGATGCGGTCGGCCAGTTGGCTCAGTTCGCGGTAGGTGAAGCGCCGCAGCTCACCCGAGTCCGAACGCACCGCTGTCAGCGCGACCTTGTCCGGGTAGGCGGCCACGCAGGCGTCCAGCTCGTGGTTGATGGTGCGGTCGAACCACCAGCCCTTGGCGATGCTCTCGGCACGGCGGGGTGGCAGCAGGATGGCGTCGAAGTCCATGTTCGTCTCCTTGGGGGTTTGGCGCGTCTCAGGCGGGCACGGCCGACCGGCCGGCCCGCGTGCGCGCGATGATGGTTTTCATGATCTGGGCCGTGCCGTCGCCGATCTGGAAGCCGAGCACGTCGCGCAAGCGCTGTTCCATCAGGCCGCGGTCGTAGCCGCCGTGGCCGAACATCAGCAGGCACTGGTGCACCGTGTCGTAGGCCAGCTTCGGCGCCCACCACTTGCACATCGCCGCCTCGGCACTGTGGGGCAGGCCCTTGTCCTTGAGCCACAGCGCCTGCAGGCACAGCAGCCGCGCCGCTTCGACCTGGGTGTCGAAGTCGGCCAGCGGATGCGACACGCCCTGGAAAGCCGACAGCGGCTTGCCGAAGGCCTCGCGCTGGGCCACGTACTCCCAGGTTTCTTCCAGAGACACGCGGGCCACGGCCAGCACCTGCAGCCCGATCAGCGCGCGGCTGAAGTCGAAGCCCTGCATCACTTGCACGAAGCCCTTGTTCTCGTCGCCGAGGCGGTGGTCGACCGGCACGCGAACGTTCTCGAAGAAGATCGAGCCGCGGCCGATGGCGCGCTGGCCGTGACAGTCGAAGCGGCTGGTGGTCACGCCGGGCAGGTCCATCGGCACCAGCAGCGCGGTCACGCCGTGCGCCGCCGATTCGACCGTGCCGGTGCGGCCGAAGACCACCGAGATGTCGGCCTGGTCGGCGGCCGAGATCGAGGTCTTCTCGCCGTTGATGAGGTAGTGGTCGCCGATGCGCTCGACCTTGAGCCGCAGGTTGCCGGCATCCGAGCCGCCGCGCGGCTCGGTCAGCGCGATCGCGCACAGCGCCTCGCCGGCCACCAGCTTCTCGAGCCACGGCGCCACGACTTCCGGCTGGCCATGCTCCGACAGGATCTGCGAATTGAGCGAGGCCAGCAGGTTGATGTAGCTGATGCTCAGGTCGGCGCGGGCGATCTCTTCGTGGATAACGCCGGCCGCCAGGCAGCCCAGGCCCTGGCCGCCGAACTTCTCCGGCAGCTCCGGCGCGATGAAACCCATCTCGCCCATCTCGCGCATCAGCTGGCGCTCGAGCACTCGCGTCCTGTCCCGTTCCTGGAAACCGGGGGCAATGCGGTCCGTCGCAAAGCGGCGCACGTGATCGCCGAGCGTGACCAGGTCTTCGTCGAGATACGGGTTCATGATTTGTCTCCTGGGAAGGCTGCGCCCCGGCGCACCTCGAAACGGGCGCGCTTGGAGCGTCTTGGGGTGGATCGCGCGGGCCTTACTTGGCGTACTTGCGGAAGTCGGGCTTGCGCTTCTCTTTGAGCGCATTGACGCCCTCGCGCGACTCCTCGGTGTCGTAGTACAGCTTCAGCGCGTACATGCCCAGGCCGGCGATGCCCGCCTGGTGCGCGGTGTCCATGTTGAAGCTGCGCTTGGCGATGGCGATGGCGGTCGGGCTGCGTTCGCAGATCGTCTCGGCCCACTCCTGCACGGTGGCATCCAGCTGCTCGTGCGGCACACAGACATTGGCCAAGCCCATGGCCACGGCTTCCTGCCCCGAGTAGCGCTTGTTCAGGTACCAGATCTCGCGCGCCTTCTTCTCGCCGACCACACGCGCCAGGAAGGCGGTGCCGTAGCCGGGATCGACCGAGCCCATCTTCGGGCCGACCTGGCCGAAGATCGCCTTGTCGGAGCAGATGGTCAGGTCGCAGATCGTGCACAGCACGTTGCCGCCGCCGATGGCGAAGCCTTGCACGCGGGCGATCACCGGCTTGGGCACGTCGCGGATGGCAGTGTGCAGCTCTTCCATCGGCAAGCCAATGGTGCCGCGGCCGTCGTAGTTGCCGTCGTGCGCCGACTGGTCGCCGCCGGTGCAGAAGGCCTTCTCGCCGGCGCCGGCGAGCACGATGCAGCCGACGTTGCGGTCGTAGCCGGCCTTGTTCAGCGCCTTGATGATCTCGTCGCAGGTGGTGCCGCGAAACGCGTTCATCTTGTCCGCGCGGTTGATGGTGATCCAGGCCACGCCGTTGCGCACCTCGTACAGGATGTCTTCGAAGTTCATTGCAGTGTCCTTGTGTGTGGGTTGGAGCTCAGCCATTCATCGTCAGGCCGCCAGACACGCTCAGCACCTGGCCGGTGACGAAGGCGGCATCGCTGCTGGCGAAGAACAGCACCGCGCCGGGCAGGTCGTCGGGCTGGCCGATGCGACCCAGCGGGATCGAGCGCGTGAAGGCCTCCATCAGTTTCTCGGGGTTGCCGGCGCCTTCCTTGTAGTCGGCGAACAGCGCCGTGTCGGTGGGGCCGGGGCAGACCACGTTGACGGTGATGCCGTGGCGCGCATGTTCGCGGGCGATGGTCTTGGAGAAGGCCACCAGCCCGCCCTTGCAGGCGGCGTAGACCGCCTCGCCGGAAGAGCCGACCCGCGCCGCATCCGACGAGATGTTGACGATGCGGCCCTTCTTGCGTGCCGCCATGCCCGGCAGCACCGCGTGGTGCATGTGCAGCGCACCCGTCAGGTTGATGGCGATCAGCTTGTCCCACTGCGCCGGTTCGGTCTTGGTGAATGGCTTGAACACGTCCCAGCCGGCGTTGTTGATCAGTACGTCGATCGGGCCCAGATTGGCCTCGGCCGCCGCGACTGCTGCATTCACGCTGGCGCGATCGGTGATGTCGCACTTGAAGGCCTCGGCCGTGCCGCCTTCGGCGCGGATGGCGCTGGCGACCTTTTCGGCCGCCTCCAGGTTCAGGTCGAAGACCGCGACGCGCGCGCCTTCGTTGCCGAAACGGCGGCAGGTCGCGCCGCCGATGCCACCGCCACCGCCGGTGATCACTACGGTCTGGTTGTGAAATCGCTTCATCATGTGTCCTCTCGCTTGCAAAGTAGGCCGGGGATGCATCAAGATCGCTTGGATCGCCGCTCTTGATATGTCAATATGTTGACGTAAGTGTAGTCTTCCATGCGATAACATGCAAGTACCATTCATAGAGGAATACATAGTGGTAAACGCTATAACATCCAGCACGCCCGCCAAGCTTGAACTTGCCAACAGGTTGTTCTTCAGGCTCTACCAATGCGCAAACATGTTGCATAAAACCGGGTCGCGCGCGGTGGAGGAAGAAGGCCTGACGACGCAGCAGTGGGCGGTGCTGGGCGCGCTGTCGCGCGACAAGGCGCAAGGCGGCATGAGCATCGGCGACCTGGCGCGCTACCTGATGGTCAGCCGGCAGAACCTGTCGGGGCTGATCGGCCGGATGGAGCGCGACGGGCATGTGGTGGTGGCCGCAGACAAGCAGGATCGCCGCTCGCGCGTCGTGCGCATGACCGACTCAGGCCGTCATGTCTGGCAGGTGCTGGCGCTGCCGAAGATCCACGCGTACTACGAGCAGATCCTGGCCGACTTCTCGGTCAATGACGTCACGCACACGCTGCACTACCTGCTGAAGATGCTGGAAAACATGCAGCGCCTGGATGCCGAGTGGCACGGCGAGGACGAGCCGGCCGACACGGGCGTGCCGGCGGTAGCTTGATGCGTCAGCCGCGGGGGGCGGCTTCGATCGCCGCGATGTCGATCTTTCCCATCTGCATCATCGCCGCGAAAGCGCGTTAGGCCGCGGCGCGATCGGGATCGACGATGGCGGCAGTCAGGGCGCGCGGCGTGATCTGCCACGACAGGCCCCACCGGTCCTTGCACCAGCCGCAGGCACTCTCCTGCCCGCCGTTGCCCACCACCGCGTTCCACAAGCGATCGGTTTCGGCCTGGTCGTCGCTTGCGACCTGGAAAGAAAAAGCCTCGGTGTGCTTGAACGCCGGGCCACCGTTCAGGCCAAGACAAGGGATGCCGAGCACGGTGAACCCGACCGTCAAGACATCGCCCTGCTTGCCCGCGGGACAGTCGCCGGGCGCGCGGAGGACCGCTCCCACCGCGCTGTCCGGGAACGACTCGGCGTAGAACTTCGCGGCGTCCAGTGCCGTGCCGTCGCACCACAGACAGATCGTGTTCTTCGCGACCATGTTCGTTCTCCGACTCGCGACCGGTAGGTGCATGCGAAGCGTAGTCGAAGACGTGAGGGTCGACGGGGCGATGTGTTGCGCGGCGAACACCGCCACCTGTTCGGTGGTGTGCGGCGGTTGGCGCCGAAACGCGAACAGCGGATGACCCGACGCGACGGTCTGCACCGCCGCCACGATCGGCACCTTGTCCTGCGAGCCGCGCCCGCGCCCGATTCAGGCCTGCAGCGTCTGCGCGACGGCGTCCGGTGCCGCAGCCGCCTCGAAGAACTCGCAAGGACTATGCAGCTGCTTGGCCCGGTACATCGCCGCGTCGGCATGGGCGATCAGCAGGTCTGCGCTGCGGCCGTGGTCGGGGTACAGCGCGATGCCAATGCTCGGCGTGATCGCGAACTGCAGCGCATCCAGGCCGATCGGCTCGGCGATCGCCGCCCGCACCAGGCCGGCGATGCGCGCGACGTCTTCGCGGCTGCTCGGGTTGATGAGCAGGTACAGGAACTCATCGCCACCGTTGCGGCAGACCGTGTCCTCGTCGCGCGCATGGCTCATCAGGCGCTGCGCCACGGCCGCCAGCAAGGCATCGCCCGCGGCATGGCCATGGGTGTCGTTGACGTGCTTGAAACGATCGAGGTCCAGAAACATCACGGCCAGCATCCAACCGTGACGCTCGGCACCGGCAATCGCCTGCGCCAGCCGGTCGTCGAACAGCGCGCGGTTGGGCAGGCCGGTCTTCTGGTCGTGCATGGCCCGGTGGCTGGCGATGCGCTCGGCGTGGCGCGACGCGGCCAGCGCCGTCTCCGACTCGGCCAGCGCCTCGCGAGACCGGCTCAACACCTGCTCCACCGCCTTGACCTCGTCGACGCCATCGGCCAGGTTGCGTGTCACCTGCTGCAGGTCGTCGGCACATTCCTGCACTGCCAGCTCGACCGCCAGGCCGGACTGCAGCACCTGGGCGGCTGGCAGCGTGGTCGCGCCTTCGGCCATGCGGTCCTTCGCGACATCGTTCGCCGAGGCCAGGTCGTCGGCACAGGCTTCCACCTTGGCCTTGACGTCGTGACTCTGCTCCAGTGCCGCTTCCAGGGCGTCCAGCGGGAGCGAGCGGGGAACTGATTCGTGCGGGGTCGAGGTCATGGTGCGCCTGGCAGGGAACGTGCGCAGCGGCCGCAGCGGCTGAACAACAGGGTGGGCAGTCTCAGCCGCCCCGGTGACGACCGGGGCCGGTCCTGATCTCGCAGAGCATAGGCACTGCCCGCGCAGGCGTCTGTCGGACGGCGCCCCGACATGGTCCGGCGGCGCGCCACGAGGCTCGAGGACCGCATCGAACTCGTGCTTGACGAACTGCGGCAATTCAGCTGCTGCGGTGGCATCGGCGGCCGGCACCGCAGGTTTGCCGAACACCCGCTCTCGCCGCGTTGGTGGAACGACTGCAAAGCGCGCCTATCGCCATCATCGGCTTGTCCGATCGCGGATCGGCCTCAGTGGCGCAGCGCAGCCAACTGCCACAGTGCAAAGCCGGCCAGCAGCAGCGCCGAGCCACGGTTCACCCAGCCCTGGGCGCGCGCATCGAAACGTGATCGCAACCGGCCGACCCCAGCGCTGAGCAGCAGCCACCACAGGCCCGAGCCGACCAGCACACCGGCGACCATGCTCCAGGGCGAGCTCACCTGCATGCGCGCGCCGAGCGTGCCGAACACCGCGATGAAGGAGAAGATCGTCGCCGGATTCGACAGCGTCAGCACGAAGGTCCCGGCAAAACACTGCAGCAGGCCGGCGCCACCGCCGGCCTGCGCCGTCCTATCGGCCGGCTTCGAATGCCAGATGCGCCAGGCCAACCAGAGAAGGAAGGCACCGCCGCCCAAGGCCAGCGGCACGCGCGCGCCGACCAGCGCATCGATGACCCAGGTCACGCCGAAGGCGCCGACCGCGCCATACAAGGCATCGGCCACCGCCGCACCCAGGCCGGTGGCCAGGCCGACGAGGCCGCCGCGCTGCAGCGTGCGCTGGATCACCAGCAGCCCGATCGGACCCACCGGCGCGGCAATCGCCAGTCCGATCAGCAGCGACTGCCCGAACAGTGCGGCCTCAGGCACCCTTTGCCGCCGCGGCGCGCCGTGCCAGCCCTTCCATCGCCAGCGCGTAGCCGTCGATGCCGAAGCCGACGACGATGCCGGCCGCAGCCGGCGACAGGTACGAATGGTGGCGGAAGGGCTCGCGTGCGTGCACGTTGCTGATGTGCACCTCGACCATCGGCACGCCGGCCCCCTTGACCGCGTCGTGCAGCGCCACGCTGGTGTGGGTGTAGGCACCGGCGTTGAAGACCACACCCAGCAGGCTGCCGGCGCGGTGCGCGAGGCCGGCCTCGTGGATCCAGTCGATGAGCACGCCTTCGTGGTTGCTCTGGCGGAAGTCGACGCCCAAGGCCAGGCGCTGGCCGGCGGCCTCGCACAGCGCGCGCACGTCGTCGAGCGTGGCCGAGCCGTACACCGCCGGCTCGCGCGTGCCCAGCAGGTTCAGGTTCGGGCCGTTGAGGACGAGGATCGAGGACATGTTCGCAACTCGCAGCACGGGGCCTCAGTATCGCTGCTTCAGCGCCGCAGCCGCAGCCGGCCGGGCAGCGGCACCGCGCGGCGCAGCACCTGCTCGCCCAGCCATTCAGCCGAGCGCCGCGCGCGCGCGGCCACCAGCGGCAGCGGCAGCTGCTGGTAGTCGTCGTTGAAGACCTCGAAACTGTAGTCGCCGCGGTAGCCCATCGCATCCAGGCGCTGCACCAGTTCCGCGACCGTCGCGCTGTGCACGCCTTCGCCGGGGAAGACGCGGAAGGTGCGCGCGGTGCTGATGCGCTCCTCGACGGTGCGGGTCTCCTGCCACATGAAGTCGGCCAGCTGCACCAGGAAGATCTTCTTCGGGTCGACGAGTTCGATGCCGTCCAGCGCCGTCTTCGTCGCCAGAGCATGGTACGAATCGAAGCCGAGGCCGAGGTTCGGCGCATCGGCACGCTGCACCACCTGCCAGGCGGTGGTGAATTCGTTGATGGTGCGGCCCCAGGACAGGCCCTCGTAGGCGATCCTGATGCCCAGCGGCACCGCCAGCATGGCCAGCTTGCGCAGGTCGCGCGCGATCGCCTCCAGGTCGCTGCTCGCGTGCTGGCTGGTCGACGAGCACACCAGCAGCAGCGGCGCGACCAGCGCGTGCGCCATCTCGAGCATGCCCTTGGCGATGTCCACCTTGTAGTCGTGCAGGTGGCCGGTCAGTCCTTCGAAGTCGCGCAGCACCTGGAAGCCGGTGACGCGCAGGCCGCTGGCACGCACCACCTGTACGGCGGCCGCGACGCCGCCCGGGTGGCCGACGATGTCGTTGGCCTTGAGCATCACCTGCGAGAAGCCGGCCTCGCGCATGGCCGCGAGCTTGGCGGACAGCTCACCGGCCAGCGTGATCGTGTCCATGCCGAAGTCGTCGATGAAGCCGGTGGCCTGGGTCATCGCCGGCTCCTCAGGGGTACTTGACCAGCTCGAACATCAGCCCGCCGAGCTGTGCCACCGTGAGCGCACCGCGCGCGCCGGTGTGCAACTCGCCGGCCTCGACGAAGGCCACGCCGCGTGCGCGCAAGGCAGCCACCGCCGCCGGCACGTCGGGCGTGCCCAGGCCGATGCGCTGCAGCGACTCCTCGCCCTCGACATCGAGCTGGCCCGGCTCGGGCTCGATCAGCTGCCAGTAGAAGCTGCCACAGGGGCTGCGCAGGATGCGGCCCTTGGGCAGGATGCCGAAGCGCTGCGTGTCGGCCAGCCGCTCGAAGCCGAACAGCTCGCGGTAGAACTCGCACCAGTCCTCCATGCGATCGTTGCCGATGTACTGCACCAGGCCGAACCAGTGCAGCCCGACGAGTGCCGGCGGATGTTTGTCGACGGTGGGGATCGGCACGAAGTCCACGTCCCAGATCGAAAACGCGTCGGCCCGATCGATGAAGTACAGGCGGCTGGCACCGACGCCGTGGATGGCCGGAATGTGCAGCTCCATCACCTCCACCTGCACCGGCACCGCCCAGGCACCGCGATCCAGCGCGCGCCGGTAGGCCGTGGCGGCATCGCGCACGCGCAAACCCACCGCGGTGATCACCGGCGTCTCGCTCGGCTGTGCACCGCGCGGCCGCGCGCCATCGTGCGCGTTGATGACGATGTTCATCGCGCCCTGCCGGTACAGCAGCACCTCGCGCGAGCGATGCCGTGCCACGGGGCGGAACCCGATCGTCTCCAGCACCTGGCCCAGCGCCTGCGGCCGGCTGGTGGCGTATTCGACGAACTCGATGCCGGCCAGGCCCAGCGGGTTGGGCAGTTCGGCGATGGCTTCACGGTCGACGGTCAGCGGCATGGGCATGTCCTCGAGGTTCAGGTCGAGCGGCGCTCGGCCAGCAGGCGGCGGAAATGCGTCTCCACCCGCACCGCATCGGCCGGCCGCCCGGTGAAGAGTTCGAAGGCTCCGATCGCCTGCCCCACGGCCATCGTGCCGCCGTCGACGGTGGCGCAGCCCTTGGCGCGCGCGGCGCGCAGCAGCTCGGTGTCCAGCGGGAAGTAGACGATCTCGGCCACCCAGAGTTCGGAGCGCAGCAGTCCGGGCGGCAGCGGCAGGCCCGGCAGCTTGTCCATGCCGGTGGGCGTGGCATGGATCAACCCGCTGGCGCCGTGCAGCGCGGCGGCCACGTCGGCGCTGGCGCTGACCCGAGCGGCACCGTAGCGTGCGCTCAAGGCCGCCGCCGCCTCGGCGGCGCGGCTGGCCTCGCGGTCGACGACCACCAGATGCGCCGCGCCCAGCCGCAGCACCGCATGCGCAATGGCCGAGCCGGCACCGCCGGCGCCGAGCAGCACCACTCGCGACAGGTCGGCCTGCGGCAGCGTGCGGCGAAAACCCCAGGCCCAGCCGCTGCCGTCGGTGTTGTGGCCGACGGCGCGGCCACCGCGGAAGACCACGGTGTTGACCGCGCCCATGGCCCGGGCCTCGTCGGACAGCTCGTCCAGCAGCGGGATCACCGCCTGCTTGCACGGGTAGGTGATGTTCAGCCCGGCGAAGCCCATGATGCGGGCGGCCTCGATCAGCGTCGGCAGCGCGCCGACGCCGACGCCGGCCGCGTCCAGGTCGATCAGCTGGTAGTGCAGCGCCAGGCCCTGGCAGCGCGCCTCCTCCTCGTGCATCGCCGGCGTCAGCGAGCGCTGGATACCGGCGCCGATCAGGCCGACGAGCATTTTGCTCACTTGCGCAGCTTGGCCAGCTCGGCCTGCAGTTCGGCCACGGTGGCCGGGATGGCGGCGCCGTGCTTGTCGATCACCGGCTTGAGCTTGTCGCGCAGCTTGGCCTGCTCGGCCGGCGAGAACTCGCTGACCTGCATGCCGCCCTTTTTCAGCGCGTCCAGCTGGCCGGCGGCGGCATCGCGGTTGACCTGGCGCTGGAACTTCGAGGCCTCGGCGGCGGCGTCGCTCAGGATCTTCTGCTCGGCCGGCGACAGCGTGTCCCACACCTTCTTGCTGAAGATCAGCGACTGCGGGTTGTACTGGTGGTTGGTCAGCGTCAGGAATTTCTGCACCTCGAAGAACTTGTTCGCCTGGATCACCGACAGCGGGTTCTCCTGGCCGTCGATGGCCCTCTGCTCCAGCGCCGCGTACAGCTCGGGGAAGGCCAGCGGCGTGGGGTTCGCGCCCAGCGCCTTGACCCAGTCGACGTTGATCGCGTTGGGGATCACGCGCAGCTTCAGCCCGGCGATGTCCTCCACCGTAGTGACCGCGCGCTTGCTGTTCGTCAGCTGGCGGAAGCCCAGCTCGGCATAGGCCAGGCCGACGATGCCCTTGTCGGCCAGCTTGGCGTGCAGCTTCTGGCCGAAGGGGCCGTCGACCACCGCGTCGGCCTCCTTGGCGTTGGCAAACATGAAGGGGAAGTCGTAGACCTCGAAGTCCTTGACCTGCGAGGCCAGGATGCCCGAGTTCAGCATCACGAACTCGATCGTGCCGCCCTGCAGCGCCGACACGTTGGGCGCGTCGCCACCGAGCGTGCCACCGGGGAAGACGTTGACCTTGATCTTGCCGCCGCTCTTGGCCGCAACGAGCTCAGCAAACTTGGCGGCTCCCTGCTCCAGCGGGTGGCCCTTCGGGTTCTGCAGCGCGAACTTGAAGGTGCGCTCCTTGATGTCTTGGGCCAGCGCGGCGCTCAGCGGCAGCAGCGCGGCCAGGCCGATGGCCAGGGCTCGGGTCAGGGTCTTCATGGGTCGTGTCTCCAGGTCAGGGGTCGTGAAAGAAGATCAGGAAGGAAAGCTCGGGATTCAGCCGATGAACCAGCGCATCGGCACCAGCACGAGCGAGGGGAACAGCACCAGCAGGAACATCACCGCGAACTGCGCAAACATGAAGGGCAGCACGCCGCGCGTGACCTGGTCCATCTTCATGCGGCCGACGCCGGCAACGACGTTGAGCACGGTGCCCACCGGCGGCGTGATCAGGCCGATGGCGTTGTTCATGATGAAGAGCACGCCGAAGTACACCGGGTCGATGCCCGCGGCCTTGACCACCGGCATCAGCACCGGCGTCATGATCAGGATCGTCGGCGTCATGTCCATCGCCGTGCCGACGGCAATGACCAGCAGCATGATGGCGATCAGCAGCAGCGTCTGGTTGTCCATGAAGGGCTCGAGCAGCGCGATCATCTGCGCCGGGATCTGCGCCACGGTGATGAGCCAGGCCGAGACCATCGCCGCGGCCACCAGGAACATGATCACCGCGGTGGTCTTGGCGGCGCTGACGAAGACCTCGTACAGCTGGCTCAGCCGCATCTCGCGGTACACCACCGTGGCGACGAACAGCGCGTAGACCGCGGCCACCACGGCCGCCTCGGTGGGCGTGAAGACGCCGAACTTCAGGCCGACCAGCACGATCACCGGCAGGAACAGCGCCCACAGCGACGAACGCAGCGCTGCCAGCTTCTCGGCCGTGCTGGCCTTCTTCGGCGGCGTGACGTTCTCGCGCTTGGCCACGAAGTACCAGGCGATGGCGATGGCCGCGCCCATCATCAGTCCCGGCACGATGCCGGCCATGAACAGCTTGCTGATCGACACGTTGGCGGCCACGCCGAAGATGACGAAGCCGATCGACGGCGGGATGATCGGCGCGATGATGCCGGCCGCGGCAATCAGCCCGCCCGAGCGCGCCTTGTCGTGGCCGGCCTTGACCATCATCGGCAGCAGCAGCGCCGCCAGCGCCGCGGTGTCGGCCACCGCCGAGCCGGACAGCGCGGCCAGCAGGCAGGCGGCCAGGATGGCGACGAAGCCCAGGCCGCCGCGCACGTGGCCGACCAGTGTCAACGCCAGGTTGACGATGCGCTTGCTCAGGCCGCCGACGTTCATGATCTCGCCGGCCAGCATGAAAAACGGCACCGCCAGAAGCGGGAAGCTGTCGGCGCCGTTGATGACGTTCTGCGCCAGGATCTGCGCGTCGAACAGGTCCAGGTGCCACATCAGCGCCACGCCCGACAGCAGCAGCGAAAACGCGATCGGGATGCCCAGCGCCATGGCGCCGAGCAGCGAGCCGAGGAAGATGAAGATGGTCATGTCGGCCCCTGATCAGCGCTTGCCGGCGCCCGGCGTCTCGTCGAGGTGCAGGTCGTGCACCTGCGCCAGGTCTTCCGACTCCTGCACCATCACCAGTTCGGCGTCGCGCACTCGGCCGCTGAGGGTGCGCAACAGTTCGCGCAGCAGCAACAGCGCGGCCACGACGGCGAAGAACACGCCGGACGAATAGAAGATGGCCATCGACGCGCCGCTGACCGGCGCCTCGACGTCCCAGTTGATGCGCGCCTGCGTCAGGCTGCCGCTGAACAGCAGCCAGCACACGTAGAGCATCAGCCCCTGGCCGATCACCAGGCAGACCTTCTTGCCCCACACCGGCAGCCGCGCGACCAGCATGTCGGTGCCCAGATGACCATGCTCCTTGAGCGCGACGGTGGCGCCCAGGAAGGTGAGCCACACGAACAGCCAGCGCGACATTTCCTCGCTGACCGTGATGCCCGAGTTGAAGGCATAGCGCAGCACCACGTTGCCGAACACCAGCACCACCATGATGGCCAGCAGCAGCGCCGTCACGGCGTCGATGGCACGGCAGAAACGGTCGAGCAGCGTGTTCAAGGCTTGTCTCCTGCTACGCCCTTCGGGCGCAGGGCCTGGGCGTCGGGGCCACGGCTTCGAGGCCGTGATGAAATTATGTACGAACTAGTTAGTTTTATACTGGGTACAAACCCTCATAGCCTCCGGTCGTGCCGGCAAGGGGGTTTGACCAGGTGGCGCGCCGCGCCGCGGATCACTTGCGCACGAAGCGCACGACCATCTCGATGATGCTGTCGCGCCGCGCGACGATGGCGGCGGGCGAGTCCATGTCGCGCTTGAAGATCAGCGCGAAGGTGTGGCGGTTGGCGGTGTTGAAGAAGCTCAACGCGCTGATCGACATGTGCAGGTCCACCGGGTCGATGCC
>JAGTRL010000040.1 GCA_018261815.1 Pseudomonadota bacterium | reverse complement strand
TTCAACGGCCGCGAGATCAGCGCTCTGGTGGGCCTGGCTCCGATCAATCGTGATTCCGGCGAGATGCGCGGCAAGCGCACCATCTTCGGCGGCCGTCCCCAGGTACGCAAGGTACTGTTCATGGCCGCCCTTGTGGCCACGCGCTGGAACCCCGTGATCAAGACCTTCTACGAACGGCTGTTGGCCGCAGGCAAGCCCAAGAAGCTGGCCATCACGGCTTGTGCTCGCAAGCTGCTGACCATCCTCAACGCGATGGCCAGAAGCGGCAAACCGTTCAACGCGGCGCTTCATCTGGGTTGACTTTCAAGACAGTTGCTTGGGTGGCAATGGGCGAAGCCTATACGAGCAGCTGCAAGTTCACGCACGCCAGCCGGATTTAGGACGTTTGGCACACACCACGACGCTCGATTGCCCGTTTTCGGGATAGAAGGACCGGGTCTGGTGCAATTTCGCAGGAGTAGCAATGCCCACCACCCCGCTGCAACGGTTGCTCTTTGCCCAAGGAGGTGACTGCTTCTTCTGCCGGAAGAAGCTCGGTAAGGCGGAGGCAAGCGTTGAACACCTTGTCGCGCTCACCCACGGTGGCAGGGACAACGACGAAAACTGTGTGGCGTGCTGCAAGTCCCTGAACAGTCTCTTCGGCCGAATGTCCCTCAAGGAAAAGCTGCAGATCGTTCTGAATCAGCGGGGCAACTTCATGTGCCCGGCGTCCGCGGCCGCAACGTCGGCGAGCTCAACTGCTCCTTCGTCCAAACCGTGCGCGAAGAAGAGTCGCACGCATGCTGAGCGCTTCGGCCTCGTTTTGGCTGACCTTCAAAAGCGCGGCAACGCCAAGCCAGGAACGGTGGAGAAGCTGCTGAATACGATCAAGAGCCATATGACAAGCCTCGGTGAGCCCGAAAGCGAGGCTGACACATTGCTTGGCGAGCTCCGCGCGCAGAACTTCGTGGGCGTTGAAGGTGAGAAAGTCTCGTACTCGTTGCCTGACAGGGGTGCCACCTGAGAGCCCTGTTCCTCACACCGCCCCTCGCACGTTCACGAACAACGCATAGAGCGAATGGCTCGCCGCCATGAACAGGCGGTTGTTCTTCGCGCCGCCGAAGCACAGGTTGGCGCAGCGCTCGGGCAGGTGGATGTGGCCGATGGCCTTGCCCGACGGGTCGTAGACGCGCACGCCGTCCAGTTCGGCCGCCTGCGCGCCACCGCTGCTGCCGAAGCCGCACCAGACGTTGCCCAGTGCGTCCACCGCGATGCCGTCGTAGGCGCCCGGCCCTTGCGCATCGACGTACAGCCGCTTGTTCGACAGGCGACCATCGGCCGCATGGTCGTAGAGCCAGATCCTGCGGTGCGGCTCGGCGCGGCTTTCCACCACGTACAGGCCGCGCTCGTCGGGCGTGAAGGCCAGGCCGTTGGGCGCGGCCATGTCGTCGATCATCTTTTGCAGCGCGCCGCCCTCCGGGGCGATGCGGTACACCGCCCACGGCGTTTCGCTGTCGGCCGGTGCGCCTTCCCAGTGGCCGGCGATGCCGAACAGCGGGTCGGTGAACCAGATGCTGCCGTCGCGCGCGCAGACGATGTCGTTGGGCGAATTCAGCCGCTTGCCCTGGTAGTGGTCGGCCAGCACGGTAATGGAGCCGTCGTACTCGGTGCGCGTCACGCGCCGCGTCAGGTGCTCGCAGGCCAGCAGCCGCCCCTGCCGGTCGCGCGCCAGGCCGTTGGCGTTGTTGGAGGGCGCGCGGAACACGGCGGTGCTGCCGCTGCATTCGTCCCAGCGCAGGATGCGGTTGTTGGGGATGTCGCTGAACAGCAGGAAACGCCCGTCGCCGAACCACTGCGGCCCTTCGGCCCAGCGGCAGCCGCTGGCCAGCTGTTCGACGCCGGCGCTGAACAGCCGCAGCTTCAGGAAGGCCGGGTCCAGCACCTCGATGGCCGGGTCGGGGTAGCGCGTGCTGGGCTGGAACGGCACGCGCACTTCGCTGCCCATCGTCGTGGTCATGACTGTCCCTTCATGTGTGCAGTGCGCGCCAGGCCGCCAGCCGCGTGGCCTGCGCTTCGTTCACGGCGCCTGCGGGCATCTCGCCGCGCAGCAGCGCGGCCAACTGGGCCACGGTTTCCAGCGCCTGGTGTTCGGCGGCCGGCGGCGTCAGCCCGCCGATGTGCGGCGTGGCAATCACCTTCGGGTGCGCCGCCAACTCGGCCGAGGGCATCTGGTCGGCGGCGCGGCCGACGTCCAGCGCGCAGCCAACCAGGTGGCCGGTATCGAGCGCCGCCAACAGCGCGGGCTCGTCGACCAGGTTGCCGCGCGAGGCGTTGACGAAGAACGCACCGGGCGGCATGCGTGCATAGGCCGCGGCGTTCATCAGGTTCTCGGTCTCGGCCACGGCCGGTGCCAGGCAGACGACGAAGTCGCTTTGTGCCAGCAGCGTGTCCAGCGGCAGCGCTTCGATGCGCGCATCGTCGGGGCGCGAGCGCGGGTCGCTGATGGCCACGTGCATGCCCAGGGCCAGCGCCAGCTCGCCCAGGCGCCGGCCGATGTGGCCGTAGCCGATGATGCCAACGCGCGAACCGCGCAGCTCGCGGCCCATGGCGATGGCCGGCGTGGCGCCGCTGCGGTAGGCCTGCACGCTGCGGCTGATGCCGCGGGCGCCGTCGATCATCACGCCCAGCACCCATTCGGCCACCGAGTTGCCGAAGCCGGCGCTGGCGCGCGTGACCAGCACGCCGGCGGCGCTGGCCGCGGCCACGTCGATGTTGCGGATGTCCATCGCGCAGCGCATCAACACCGCCAGCTGCGGCAGCGCTGCAAAGAGCGCAGCGTCGGCGGTGACGCGGCGGTCGCTGATCAGCACCTGGCAGTCGTGCGCGGCGTCGATCAGTTCGGCCTGGGCGGGTATGTCTTCGCGCTCGTTCAGGCGCAGTTCGCCCAGCTCGCGCAGCCCGGCCAGCGCCTTGTCGCCGTAGTACAGCGCGCGCCCGCTCGGCGAAAACGTCAGGTACATGCGTGGCCGCAAGGGCTCATACCCCCAGCAGCCGCGGCAGCCACAGCGACAGCGCCGGGATGTAGGTGATCATGCCCAGCACGATGAGCAGCGCCACGAAGAAGGGCGCCATCGCCTTGGTGACCACGCCGATGGGCAGCTTGGACACGGCGCTGCCGACGAACAGCACCGTGCCCACCGGCGGGGTGATCAGCCCGATGCCCAGGTTGACGATCATGATCATGCCGAAGTGCACCGGGTCCACGCCCAGCGCCTTGACCACCGGCAGCAGGATCGGCGTGCAGATCAGGATCAGCGGCGCCATGTCCATCAGCGTGCCCAACAGCAGCAGCATTATGTTGATCATCAGCAGGATCACGACCTTGCTGTCGGACAGGCCAACGAACAGCGCCGTCACCTTGGCCGGGATCTGCATCAGCGTCATGAGATAGCCGAAGCTGGCGGCGAAGCCGATCAGGATCATCACGATCGTCACTGTCTTCACCGTGCGGTGCATCAGCTTGGGCAGGTCGCGCCACTGGTAGTCGCGGTAGATGAACATCGTGACGAAGAAGGCCCACAGCACCGCGATCGACGCCGATTCGGTGGCGGTGAACACGCCGCTCAAGATGCCGCCTAGGATGATGACCATGGTCATCAGGCCCCACAGCGCGTCGATGCTGATGCGCAGCGCTTCCTTGGGCGCGATGCGCTCGCCCACCGGGAAGTTGCGCTTGCGCGCGATCCACAGGCACAGCGCGGCGATGGTCAGGCCGAGCAGCAGCCCGGGCAGGATGCCGGCGATGAACAGCGCGGCGATGGATACGCCGCCGCCGGCGGCCAGCGAATAGATCACCGCGTTGTGGCTGGGCGGGATCAGCGTGGCCTGGATCGAGCCGCTGACGGTGACGGCGGTGGAGAAGTCGCGCGGATAGCCCTTCTTCTCCATCTCGGGGATCAGCACCGAGCCGATCGATGCGGTATCGGCCACCGACGAGCCCGAGATCGCGCCGAAGAACGTGGAGGCCAGGATGTTCACCAGCGACAGCCCGCCGCGCAGGAAGCCGACGAACACGGCCGCAAAGGCCACCAACCGCCGCGCCATGCCGCCTTCGGCCATGATGGCGCCGGCCAGCACGAAGAAGGGGATGGCCAGCAGCGAAAACTTGTTGACGCCGCTGGCGATCTGGATCATCACCGCGTCCAGCGGCAGTTCGATCCACAACGCGCCGATCAGCGAGGCCATTCCCAGTGCGTAGGCCACCGGCACGCCCAGCATCATCAGCACGAAGAAGCTGCCTAGCAGCACCAGTGCGTCCATCAGCTTGAACCTTCGAAGTCGGCGCCGGGTTCGCCGAAGGCCACCAGTGGCCGCCGCGCCATCGAACCGAAGAACAGGTGCTCCAGCACGAACAGCGCGGTGAGCAGGCTGCCGAGTGGCAGCGCGGCGTAGGTCAGGCCCACCGGCATCCATGGCAGCGTGTCCAGCGACTGGCCCCAGGTGCCGATGCAAAGATTGGTGCCCCAGACGACGATAAAGCCGCACACCGCCAGCATCACCAGGTGGCTCAGCAGCGCGGCCACTTTCTGCAGCGCCGGCGGCAAGCTGGCCGTGAGCATTTGCACGGCGATGTGCGCGCCGGCGCGGTAGGCCGCCGCACCGCCCAGGAAGGTGAAGATGACCATCAGCATGATGGCGATGGGCTCGGGCCAACTCGAGCCGCTGCCCAGCACGTAGCGCGCGAACACGCCCCAGGGCACGATCGCCGACATCAGCACGATGGCGGCGCCCGAGGCCCAGATGCACAGCCGGTAGACGTGGTCAAGCGCGTTCGAGACGAAGGAGGACATGGCGGTTCGGCACAGTACGCAGCGCGTGGCACCGGGGATGGAGCCGCCCCGCGCGTCAGGACAGCGGGGTTACTGGACGGCGTTGATGCGCTGGATCAGGTCGGCGTACTGGGCGCCGTACTTGGCGCGCACCGGTGCGGTGGCTTCGAAGAAGGGCTTCTTGTCGACCTCGATCCACTCGATGCCGGCGGCCTTGAGCTTGGCGCTGTAATCGGCCACGCTCTTGTCCCACAGCGCGCGCTGCTCCAGCTGCGCCTCGCGCGCGAACTTCTTCACCAGCGCCTGCTCATCCTTGCTCATCTTGTCCCAGGTGACCTTGGACATGACGAAGATCTCGGGAATGATCAGGTGGTGCGTCTGGGTGTAGTACTTGATGCCGGCGGTGTACTGGTTGGACGTGAACAGCGTCGGCGGGTTGTTCTCGGCGCCGTCGATGACGCCGGTCTGCAGCGCGCTGAAGACCTCCGTGTGACCCATGCTGATACCGTTGCCGCCCATCGCGTTCATGGTGTCGACGAAAAGCGGGTTACCCATCATGCGGATCTTCTGGCCCTTCAGGTCCTCCATCTTGCGAACCGGCTTCTTGGTGTAGATGCTGCGCGAGCCGCTGTCCATGAAGCCCAGCGCGACCAGCCGCGCCGGGCTGGCGGTGATGGCGTCGAGGATCTCCTGGCCGATCGGGCCGTCGATCACCTTGCGCATGTGTGCCTCGTCGCGGAAGACGAAGGGCATGTTGAAGACGTTGACTGCCGGTACCACCGGGCCGAGCACGCCCAGCGAGATGCGCGCGATCTGGATCGCGCCGACCTGCGTCTGCTCGACCATTTCCTTCTCGGCGCCGAGCACGCCGCCGGGGAACATCTGCAGCTTGTACTTTCCGTTGGTGGCGGCCTCGAGCTTCTTGCCCAGGCTCTCGACGGCGACCACGTTGGGGTAACCGGCGGGGTGCACGTCGGCGGCCTTCAGCACGGTCTGCGCGTGCGCCGCCAGTGTCGTGGCCAAGGCCGCGCCCGCGGCGATCAGGGTTCTGCGGATCTTCATTCTTGTCTCCAGTGCGTCAGTGGTCAGTGATTGGGTGCGCTCAGCGTCCGGTGAAACTCATTGGTAAGGCCCCTTGATGACGAATCCGCCGCCCTGGTACCGCGTCACCGGGTCCTGCGGGTCCAGCGGCGGTTGGCGCGCTTCGACCGTGGCGCGGAAGGGCTCCGAGCTGTCCTGCGGCCGGTAGCCGATGTGCGCTGCAGGCGTGTTGTCCCACCAGCGCACGGTGTTGTCCGACAGCCCGTAGATGACGCTGTGGCCCACCACCGGCGCCGTCAGGCTGGACATCACCAGACGCTCCAGGTCGTCGTAGCTCATCCACGTGGCGAGCATGCGCCGGTCCTTAGGCTCGGCGAAGCTGGAGCCGATGCGCAGGCTCGCCGTCTCCAGCCCGTAGCGGTCGAAGTAGAACTGCGCCAGGTTCTCGCCGAAGGCCTTGCTCAGGCCGTAGTGGCCGTCGGGCCGCATCGGCACGCGCGTGTCGATCACTTCGTCCTGCCGGTAGAAGCCGGTGACGTGGTTCGAGCTGGCGAAGACGATGCGCTTGACGCCGTGCTTGCGCGCGCCTTCGTAGAGGTTGTGCATGCCGATGATGTTGGCCTGCAGGATCGGCTCGAACGGGCCTTCCACCGACACGCCGCCCAGGTGCACCACCGCGTCCACGTCCTGCAGCAGGGCGTGCACCGCGGCTTGCTCCTGCAGCGCCACGATCTGCAGTTCCTCGCCCGCCGCAGCCGCGCCCAGCGCGGTGATGTCGCTGACACGCAGCGTGTCGCAATAGGCCTTCAGGCGCGGGCGCAGCTCGCGCCCCAGGCCGCCGGCCGCCCCGGTGAGCAGCAGGCGGCGGAAGCGGATGGCGGTGGGGTGGGTGGGCATCGGCGGTGGGACACTGGCGATTTGCAGAAATTTCGGCTTGCCTTGTGTCATCAGTTGTCGTACAACATTGGCAATAGTCGGGAAAGCACCTTCGGCTGTCAAGTCGAACGGACTCAGGGTTTACGCGGAGGATGGGTATGGAGTCGTCGACCGAACTGCTGCGGCGCCGACCACGCAGTCTGGCGCTGGAGCTGGTGGAAGCGCTGGGCGATCGCATCCGCGACGGCCGACTGGCGGCCGGGGACAAGCTGCCTACCGAGGCCGAGTTCATGGCCGAGTTCGGCGTCAGCCGCACGGTGGTGCGCGAGGCCATCTCCAAGCTGCAGGCCTCGGGCCTGGTGCTCACGCGGCACGGCATCGGCACCTTCGTCGTCGGCCTCGGCGACGCGGCGCCGTTCCGGCTGGCGCCCGAGCAGTTTGCGACGCTGCGCGACGTGATTGCGGTGCTCGAGCTGCGCATCGGCATCGAGACCGAGGCTGCCAGCCTGGCGGCGCAGCGCCGCAATGCCGACAACCTGCGGCAGATGCGCAGCGCGCTCGACGCCGTGGCCGCGGCGGTGGAGCAGGGGCGCGACGCCGTCGGGCCCGACTTCCAGTTCCACCTGGAGGTGGCGCGCGCCACGCAGAACGCGCACTTCGCCGATCTGATGTCCAGCCTGGGCACGATGATCATCCCGCGCGCCCGGCTCGACGGCGCGCCCGACATGAGCGACGAGCAGCGCCTCTATCTGCGCCGCGTCAATGCCGAGCACGAGAGCATCTTCGACGCCATCCGCAACCAGGACAGCGATGCCGCGCGCGCGGCCATGCGCACCCACCTGGCCAACAGCCGCGAGCGCCGCCGCCGCGCCGCGGCGCTGGGCGCTGAATCGGCCTGAGCCGGCTCGATCCAGCTTGCCATTGGCGGCAAATGGGCATATGCTGTTGTACGACAACTGACAACTGGAGCCCAGAAAATGATCCGTCGAAGCCTTGCCGCCCTGGCCGTCACGTGGTGCCTGGCGCCTGTTGCGCTGGCCCAAGCCTGGCCCACCAAGCCGATCCGCATCATCGTGCCGTATCCGCCGGGCGGCTCGTCTGACATCATCGCGCGCGCCATCAGCAAGCCCTTGTCCGAGGCACTGAAGCAGACGGTGATCATCGAGAACAAGCCCGGCGCCAACGGCAACACCGGCACCGACTACGTCGCCAAGTCGGCGCCCGACGGCCACACCTTCCTGCTGTGCGACGTGGGTGCGCTGGCCATCACCGCGTCGGTGTACGGCAAGCTGCCTTTCGACCCGTCGAAGGACCTGCGCGGCGTGACCATGCTGGCCTATTCGCCGCACCTGCTGGTGGTGCACCCGTCGGTGCCGGCCAGCAACCTGGCCGAACTGGTGGCGCTGTCGCACAAGCAGCCGTTGAACTTTGCCGTCACAGCCATCGGCAGCGCGCCGCACGTGGCCGGCGTGGCCATTGAGCGGGCCACTGGCGCGAAGTGGACCTACATCCCCTACAAGGGCGGCTCGCAAGCCATCGGCGACACCGTCGCCGGCCAGACGCAGGTGCTGATGAACGGCATGCTGGCCACGCTGCCGTTCGTCGAAAGCGGCAAGCTCAAGGTCATCGGCGTGAGCAAGGCCAGGCGCGCGCCCTTGCTTGCGAATGTGCCGACGATTGCCGAACAAGGCGTCAAGGGTTTCGAGTCGGGTACCTGGCAGGGCGTGCTGGTGCCTGCCGGCACGCCCAAGGCGGTGGTCGACAAGCTGAACGCCGAACTCATCACCATCATCCGCTCGCCCGAAGTGCGCGAGCGCCTGGTGTCGCAGGGCGCCGAGGTCCATACCATGACACCGGCCGAGTTCACGCAGTTCTTCGAGCGTGAGCGCAAGACCTGGGCGACGGTGGTCGCCCAGGGCGGCATCAAGATCGACTGAGCTGCGACAACCCCACGGAGACATCAGCATGAGAGAGAACCGCCTGCGCACGCTGTGGAAGCAGGACCAGGCCGCCGTCAACGGCTGGCTGGCCGTGCCCAACAGCTTCAGCGCCGAAGTCATGGCCCACCAGGGCTGGGACACGCTGACCATCGACATGCAGCACGGCATGATCGACTACGCCGCGATGGTGACCATGCTGCAGGCCATCTCCACGACCCCGACGGTGCCGGTGGTGCGCGTGCCCTGGCTCGAGCCGGGCATCATCATGAAGAGCCTGGACGCCGGCGCCTATGCGGTGATCTGCCCGATGGTCAATACCCGCGAGGACGCGCAGAAGCTGGTGGCCTGGACGCACTACGCGCCGCGCGGCACGCGCAGCTTCGGGCCGGTGCGCGCGTCGCTGTACGGCGGGCCCGACTATGCGACGCAGGCCAACGACACCATCGTAGCCTTCGCGATGATCGAAACCGCGCAGGCGCTGGACAACCTGGACGCGATCCTGTCGGTCGAAGGGCTGGACGCGGTCTACATCGGGCCGAGCGACCTGTCGCTGGCGCTGGGCTGCAAGCCCGACTTCGACAACCCCGAGCCGAAGGCGGTGCAGGCCATGGACCACATCCTCGAACGCGCCCAGGCGCACGGTGTCGTTGCCGGCGTGCACAACGGGTTGCCCGAAGTGGCCCGCGCGCGTGCGGCCAAGGGCTTCCGCTTCGTCACCGTCGGCTCCGACGCCAGGCTGCTGGCGGCGGGCTCGCAGCAGATCCTGAGCGCGATGCGCGCGCCGCAGGCATGACGATCCGCCTGTACGCCTTCGACACCCCCAACGGCCGCAAGATCAGCGTTGCGCTGGAGGAGATGGGCCTGCCCTACGAGGTGCAGGTGGTGGACATCACGCGCGGCGAACAGCACACGCCCGAGTTCGAGGCGATCAGCCCGAACCGCAAGATTCCGGCCATCGTCGACCCGCAGGGCCCCGGCGGCCGGCCGATCAGCGTGTTCGAATCCGGCGCGATCCTGGTCTACCTGGGTGAGAAGAGCGGCAAGTTCTGGCCCGCCGACCTGGCCGCGCGCATCGCGGTGCTGGAGTGGCTGATGTTCCAGATGGGCGGCTTCGGGCCGATGCCGGGCCAGGTGCACCACTTCATCGCGCTGCAGGACGAAGCGCAGCGCGCCTACGGGCTGAAGCGCTACATGGACGAGACGCGGCGGCTGTACGGCGTGATGGACCGCTGGCTGGCCACGCGCGAGCACTTCGCCGGCGCGCTGTCGATCGCCGACTTCGCCATTCTCGGTTGGGCCTGGCGTCACGAGCGCCACCAGGTCGACCTGGCCGACTTCCCGAACGTGCAGCGCTGGTACCACACGTTGATGGCGCGCCCGGCAGTGCAGCGCGGCTTTGCCGTGCCGCTGCGCCATCCCGGCTGAACGGTCGCACGCCTCGGGAAGGCCCGGGCTGTTCGCAGGCCTGCAGCGGATGCCAGAATGGCTCGGCACCAGGGTCTTCGAAAGATGAATGCACGATGGCAAGGTCCTTCCTCCCCGATCCGCTGGAACTGCTGCGCCTGGCGGTCAACCGGCTCGAAGGCCGCGCCAACATGCAGGCCGGCCGCGGCATCGAGATCGACCAGGTGATGAAGACGCTGCAGCAGATGTCGGGCCTGTCGCTGGCGCTGCGCCAGGCCGTGGAACTGGCGATGGAAGGCGCCTACAAGCGCCTGAACCTGCCCAGCAGCCGCGAGTTCGCCGAGATGCAGGCCACGCTGCAGCGCCTGGAAGACAAGCTCGACCGCCTGCTGGTGGCGCAGGCCGTTGCCACCCCGCGCCCGCCGCGCACGCGCAAGCCCGCGGCCGAGCCGATGGCCGCCAAGGCGGCGCAGGCGCGCAAGACTGCCGCACCCTCGCGGCGGCGCACCGCGCCCTGAACCCTGGGCCGGGCCAGCGCGATTCCAGACCGGCTGCTGCAGCGTGGCGGCAATGCCTGGGTGCTGGACGGAAACGCGCCCACCGCGGCCGAGCGCGCTGCGCTGAGCTCGACCTGCGCACGCAGGGTCATGGCAGCTCATTGCCCGGTGCCGGCGCGGCCAGCGCCTTCAGCAACAGCGCCGTCAGGTCGTGCAGGCCGCCCAGCACCGGCCGTGCCGGGTCCAACCCCGGTTTGAAACCCAGCGCCACGAAGCGCGCCAGCAGTCCGGCGTCGCGCGTGACGATGTGTACCGGCACGTCCCAGTTCGCGCCTTCGCCGCTGACGCTGGCGGCAGGCTGGTGGTCGCCCACCCACAGCATCACCGATTCACGCGGCTCGGGCAGCTGCAGGTAGCCGCCCAGCCAGCGGTAGGTGTAGTCGAACATGCCCACATAGTTGGGCAGCATGTCCAGCCAGTCGACATAGGCATTGCGCAGGCGTTCGGTCTCGGCCGGTCCATAGGGGTCGGGTGTGAGCAGGCGGGCCCAGTCGGGCTGGTAGGGCGGCACGGGGCCGAAGGGCAGGTGGCTGGTGATGGTGGGAAAGAACAGGAGGCGCGGCGGCGCGGCGGTCGAGGCCGAACCAGCGGCCGGGTGCAGCTGGTCGAAGCGCGCCAGGCTGAACTGGTCGGGCACCTTCCAGTAGCCCAACGCCGGACCGGCGTATTGCAGGTCGCGCGCGTCCAGGAACAGGTCGAAGCCGTAGAAGCTGCGTTCTGCCCAGTCCCAGCTCAACGCCGGGTACAGGCCGACGGTCTGGTAGCCGGCGCGGCGGAACAGGCTGACCAGCGTTGGCCGCTGGGTCGTCAGCAGCAGGTCGTGGCGCAGCGGGTCGCTCAGGTCGATGCCCGAAAGCAGCGTCAGGTGCGACAGCTCCGAGGCTCCGGCAAAGGTGGCGGCGCGCACATAGGCCGACGCCACGACGCGCCCGCTGGCCGCGATATCGGCGGCCAGTCGCGCCCGCGCCGCCGCCAGCTGCGGACCGGCGCGCGGGTGTTCGTAGGCCATCGCGCCGTAGGATTCCAGGAACAGCAGCTTGAAGTCACGCCCGCGCAACGCGCCCAGGGCCTGTGCTGGCGAGGCCCGCATGGCGGCTTCCAGCACCGTGGCAGGGGGCAATGCCGCGTCGATGCGCCCCGGCAGGAAGGCCGTACTCAGCAACACGGCCTGGCGAGCGTAGGTGGGCGTGATGGGGTGGGTGACGAGGTGCCAGGTGAGGCCGGGCGCCCAGCCCGCCAGGTGCGCCACCACCGCCACCGTGGCCAGGCCGATGGGCAGCCAGGTCCAGCGTGCGCGCAGCGCGTAGGGCGCCGCGTCGTCGACCACGCGCTCCAGGGCCCAGCGCAGCAGCGCGAACAACGCCGCCAGCAGCAGCAGCACGCCCACGGCCGCGGCGGCGCTGACCCACCCCGGCTGGTCGCGCGCCGTCACCCACAGGAAGCGCGGGATCTGCTGCCCGTCCCAATACAGGTTGACCGGACGGCCGAAGAGCGAAGGCACCACGACGTCGGCATAGCGGCCCAGCAGCAACAGCAGATAGCCGGCGGCCAAGGCCGTGAGCGCGCGTGCCGAAACGCGACCCCGCCAAGCCACCCAACCCAGCAGCAGCAGCCACAAGGCCACGAACTCGGGCGACAGCCGGTGGTCGGGAAGCACGCCGGGCGTGGGCCACCAGTTGCGCAGGCTCAATGCCGTGTTCAGCAGCACCAGGGCCAGCAGGGCCAGGGCCGCGCGCGACCGCGTCATGGCATCGGTGCCTCGGACAGCGTGCCCGAAGCGATGTAGCCCATGCCCCACTGCGTGGTCTCGAAGCTCCAGTCGGCGAGCAGTGGCGCGATGCGGTCCCAGGGGCTGCGCAGTTCACCGGGCGCGCCGTTGTAGGCGTGGTTCTTCAAGTACACCCAGGCGTTCAGCGGGCCCAGCCAACGCGGGAAGTACTTGATGCCCGCGATCGCCACCCGTGCGCCGGGCCGGGCGCAGGCCAGGACGCCGCGCAGGGCGTCGGCAGAACGCAGGATGTCGTGCGTGTAGTGGAACAGCAGAGCGTCCACCGGCCGCGTCGATGCCCACACCGACGCCAGCGCCTGGGCAGGCGTGTGCAGCAGCCGTACGTTGCCCCAGTCGGCCGTGGCAATGCGCGCGCGAGCATGCGCCAGCATCTCGGCGCTGTGGTCGAAGCCGCAGACCTGTCCGTCATCGCCCACCCGCTGGCGCAGCAGCGGCAGGCTCAGGCCGGTGCCGCAGGCCACGTCCAGCACGCTTTGCCCCGGCTGCAACTGCAGCCGGTCGATGCTGCGTTGGCGGATGCTCCAGGTGGGCCCGCAGGTGCTGTCGTAGGCGGCGGCGCGCCGCCGGTACTTGGCCAGGGAGCGCCGGCGCGTGGCTTCGTCGGAGATGGGGGGGGCATGCAGGTGGGTGGTCATCTGGGGCAGGTGGTCGTCGGGGTGGCGGCTCGATGCGCCGGCGGCAGGATGCCACGGGTGCGCGGCCGGCGCCGAGCCGTGGCTTTTTGCATCTGTGGCATGTCACGGCGCGGGGCGCAGGTCTTTCGTCCTGCGGCAAGCAGCTGTCGAGGGGCCACGGCGCCGGATCGACACGTCGCCGATGCGCGGCGCGGTGCCGCTGCACGCAGGCACGCTGCAACTCGGCAGCCTGCGGCTGCGTGATCCGCCGGCGCATGCTTGCATCCGCAGCAGCGGATAGCAGACCCGCCTCAACCCGCAGGCGTCACGTCGCTCTGGTACGGCGGCAGCTTCGCGCCGCAGTCGCGGCAGAACTTCGCCGCCGGCGAATGGCCTTCGCTCAGGCAGGCGTGGCAGGTGCGGGTGGTCGGCTCGCGCGGGGTCTTGTGCGACACCAGCTCGGCGCTGACGATGCCGGTGGGCACGGCCAACGTACCCCAGCCCATCAGCATCATCAGGCTGGCGATGAAGCGGCCCAGGTCGGTCTTCGGCGTCACGTCGCCGAAGCCCACCGTGGTCATGGTGGTGATGGCCCAGTACACGCCCACCGGAATGCTGGTAAAGCCGTTGTCCGGGCCTTCCACCACGTACATCAGCGTGCCCATGACCATCACCACCAGCAGCACGAAGGACAGGAAGACCAGGATTTTACGCCGCGAGGCGCGCAGCGCCTGGTACAGCGCGCCGAACTCGCTGACATAGGCGGTCAGCCGCAGCAGCCGGAACAGGCGCAGCAACCGCAGCAGCCGCACGTCGATCAGCGCGTGCATCTCCGGCACGAACATCGCCAGGTACGCCGGCAGGATGGCCAGCAGGTCGATGATGCCGAAGAAGCTGCGCGCATAGCGCAACGGGTGGCGCACGCACAGCAGCCGGGCGATGTACTCCGCCGTGAAGGCCAGCGTGAAGAACCACTCCAGCCCCTTCAGCCAACCGCCATGCCGCTGGTGCACCGCGGCCATGCTGTCCAGCACCACCACCGCCACGCTGGCCAGGATGAAGCCGATCAGCACCAGGTCGAAGGTGCGGCCGGCGCGTGTGTCGGCTTCGAAGATGATGGTATACAGGCGCAGCCGCCAGCCGGCGAGCGGCCGGCCGAGTTCGCGCGGTGCGGCTTCCACCGGGCTGGGCGGCATCTGAGGTGGGTTCATTCGGGGTTGGCGAAGCCCTGGCGCAGCGCCTCGATGCGCGCCGCGTGGATGGCCGCGCCGATCTGCGGTCCGGAACGGCCGATCGCGGCAAGGCGCTGCGCCACCGCGGCCGTATCCACCGTGCGCGCGAAGGCCAGTGCCTGCAGCAGGCGCTGGCGTTGCGGGTAGTCGCGCTGCTCGAAGTCGAGGCGGCCGCGCGCATCGCACTCGCAGGCCAGCAGCAGGTCGGCAAAACGCGCCGGCCGGCGCAGCGCGTCACAGCGCTCCAGCAGGCGCAACTGCGCCGCCGGTCCGAGTGCCAGGCTGGCATGCACGTGGCCGTGCTCGCGCGCGGTGACCTCGGCCAGCTCACGGCAGTCCACCGGCACCTTCAGGCGCTCGCACAGCGCTCGCAGCAGCCGGACGCTGCGCTCCTCGTGCCCCAGGTGGCGCGGCAGCTGGTCGGCGGGCGTCGTGCCCTTGCCCAGGTCGTGGCCCAGGCAGGCAAAGCGCACTGGCAGCGACGCACGCACGCGCGCGGCTTCGTCCAGCACCATCTTCAGGTGCACGCCGGTGTCGACCTCGGGGTGGTGCGCCGGCGGCTGCGGCACGCCCCACAGCCGGTCGACCTCGGGCAGCAGCACCCGCAGCGCGCCGCACTCACGCAGCAGTTCGAACATGTGCGAGGGGGTGGCCTCCATCATTCCGCGCGCCAGCTCCTGCCACACGCGCTCGGCCACCAGGGCCTGCACCTCGCCGGCGTCGACCATGTTGCGCATCAGCGCCAGCGTCTCGGGTGCGACGCGGAAGTCGGCAAAGCGTGCGGCGAAGCGCGCCACGCGCAGGATGCGCACCGGGTCTTCGGCGAAGGCCTCCGACACATGGCGCAGCACGCGGTCCTGCAGGTCGGCCTGGCCGCCGAAGGGGTCGACCAGGGTGCCGTCGTTCCGCAGGGCCATCGCGTTGATCGTCAGGTCGCGGCGCGACAGGTCCTGTTCCAGCGTCACCGACGGGTCGGCATGCACGCTGAAGCCGTGGTAGCCGGGCGCGGACTTGCGTTCGGTGCGCGCCAGCGCGAATTCCTCGTTCGTCTGTGGGTGCAGGAAGACCGGGAAGTCGCGCCCCACCGAGCGGAAGCCCGCGTCCAGCATCTGCTGCACCGTGGCACCGACCACCACCCAATCGCGGTCGTTCACCGGCCGGCCGAGCAGCCGGTCGCGCACGGCGCCGCCGACGACGTAGGTCTGCAGCGTGTCCGGCGTGGTGGTCATCCGTTGCAAGCCTTCAGCGCGTGACGATCGGGAAGTTGCCCGGCGCCTTGTCCAGCAGCGCGAAGAAGCGGCCCAGGTCGATGCGGCTGCCCTCGATCTTGGTCTGGTCGGACAGCAGCAGGTCCTTGGCGCCTGCGCCGCCAGTCAGCATCCGCAGGAAGAAGGGTTTGGTCAACTGCAGCGTGGCGTTGGCATCGCCTGCCGGCGGCGCCTGGCGGTGGTGCAGCACGCCGTTGCCGATCTGCAGCACGTAGCTCTCGCCGAGGTCGCTGAACACCAGGTTGATCTTCAGCGACGCGTCGGCCGCCTTCGGGCCGTTCAGGTTGGCAGCCATCGCTTCCAGGAAGCGCTCGATCGGCGTGTGCTGCAGCATGTCCAGCAGCGCGCTGCTGGGGATGCCCTTGTCCGGCGGGCCCTGGCGCAGCTCCAGCGCGCCAGTCAGGTAGAAGTTGCGCCACGGCGCCGATTCCGCCATGTAGCCCATCTGCTCGAAGCATCGTGCCATCAGCTCGCTGGCGGCGCGGTGCTGCGGGTCGGCATAGACGGCATGCTTCAGCAACTCGGCCGCCCAGCGGAACTCACCGGCGTCGAAGGCCTGCTGCGCCGCGGCCACCACCTTGTCGGCCCCGCCGGCCAGCGCCACATAGCGCTTGCCCGCGTCCACCGGCGGCAGCGCGTCCAGGTTGGCCGGGTGGGCTTCGAACCAGCCCAGGTAGAACTGGTAGACGGCACGCACGTTGTGGCGCACCGTGCCGTAGTAGCCGCGCACGTTCAGGTGGTCCTGCAGCGGCTTGGGCAGGCTCATCGTGTCGGCGATTTCGGGGCCGGTGAGGCCGGCGTTCATCTGCCGCACCGTCTGGTCGTGGATGTAGCGGTAGACATCGCGCTGCTTGCTGATGAACTCGTCGATGCGCGCGCGGCCCCACACCGGCCAGTGGTGCTGATTGAACAGCACCTCGGCCTGCGCGGCATGCGCCAGCGACGCGTCCAGGTAGCCGGCCCACTTCAGCGCGTCGCGCACCTTGGCGCCGCGCAACGTGTACAGGTTGTGCAGCGTGTGGCTCATCAGCTCGGCGCCGCAGAAGGCCTGCAGCCCCGGCAGGTAGAAGGTGAACTCGGCCGGCGCCTCGCTGCCCGGCACGTTGTGGAAGACGAAACGCAGGCCGTCGAGCGTGACTTCCTGCGTCGGCTGGTCCACCACCACCGTCGGCGCGAGGATGCCCACGCGCCCGTAGGCCACCGCCTTGCCCAGGCCGGTGTCGACCAGGCCGTTGGCAGCGCGCGGCAGGCGGCTGCCGTACATGTACATCGAGCGCCGGCCCATGGCCACGCCCATCATCAGGTTCTCGCTGGTGGCTTCTTCCATGAAGCCCACCGGTGCCACTACCGGCACGCCTCGCGCCTTTGCCTCGTCGGCCGGGATCACCCCCAGCGCGCCGCCGAAGTGGTCCACATGGCTGTGCGTGAAGATCACCGCCGACACCGGCTTGTCGCCTAGGTGCTGGCGCGCGAAGGCCATGGCCGCGACGGCGGTCTCGCGCGAGGTCAGCGTGTCCACCACGATCCAGCCGGTCCGGCCTTCGATCAGCGTGATGTTGGCCAGATCGAAGCCGCGCAGCTGCCAGATGCCGTCGCGCACCTTGAACAGTCCGATCTGGTTGTTCAGCAGCGCCTGGCGCCACAGGCTGGGGTTGACGGTGGCCGGCGCCTGGCCCTCGACGAAGGCGAAGGCGTCGTAGTCCCAGATGACATGGCCGGCCTCGTCCTTGACCTGGCCTTTCGGTGCGGCGATGAAGCCGCGCTTGGCATCGGCGAAGCTGGCCGGGTCGGACAGGTCCGCCGCCTGGGCCACCGCAGCGTTGGCCTGCTGCACGGTGGGCGTGACCGCGCCGCCGGTTTGCGCCGGGCCGCTGCGCTGGCAGCCCGCCAGCGCAGCGGCGGCCAGCAACACCAAGGCCGCGGCTCGTCGGATGGCAGGGGGGCGGCATGCGCGCGTCATGGTGCTGTCTCCTCGGGACTGCGCCCGCGTTGCGGGCTCGGAGCGGGGCGATTGTCGACCAAGCGCTCAGCGCTTCGCTGCTGCGTCGGCGTCGTCCATGCGTGCGACCTCGGCCGCCAGCGCGTCGACCGCATGGCGGTAACGCTGCACCACCTGCGCCGGCGTCTCGTCGCGCGGCTCGACGATCAGCGGCTGCCACACCGCGGCAGCGATGCCGGCCAGCACCGCATGCCGGCGGATCGGCGTGGCCGGCGGCAGTGCGTACTGCCCGCCGCTGTCGTCCACGCGGGCCATCTCGCCTCCCACCTGCGCGCCCAGCAGGACCAGGTGGCGGTGCAGTGGCGACAGCTGCTGTTCCACGCGTGCAGCCAGGCCGTTCTCGTCGGCCTCGTAGCGTGCGCCCAGTTCGGTGAACTCGCGCAGGCTGCGCACCGGCAGCGCCTGCACCTCGCCCAGCCCCAATGCCGTGGCCTGCTGGCGCGCGGCGGCCAGCATCGGTTCGGCACGGTGGCGCGCCGCGGCCTGCACCGCCGGCGGCGACATCGCGTATCCGCCCAACAGCTGGCTGGTGTAGCCCAGGGCATAGCCCAGGCGCAAGGTGGCGAGGCGGTGGCCGCTGGGCAGGCGCTGCAGCGCGTCGCGCGAGGCCGCGGCGACCTGCTCGGCCTCCTGCTGCAGCCTGGCGGCCGGGTCGGCATCGAGCCAGCCGATGCGCTGCAGGAAGCGCGTCGTGCCCGGCGTGGTGAACAGCGCCAGCTGGGCACGCTCCAGTGCGATGAAGGCCAGCGCGATGGCCAGGGTGTAGGCCAGCACGCGCCAGGTCTCGACAAGCTTGGAACGGCGTAGCGGCATCGAAAGGACTCGGATTCGCGGCTATCGTATCGCCTCAGGAGGGGGCCATGCTGGGCGGTGAACTGACGTTCCACCTGCTGAACGTGCTGCTGCTGACGCTGGGCATCGCGCCGCTAGTGCTGTGGCGCTACCGGCGCGCGGTGCTGGCCGGCATGCAGGGCCGCGCCGAGGTGGTGCTGCCGGTGGCCGCGCCGGGCGCGACGCGCCCGCCGGCCCCCTTGGCAGGCATCGAGCCCCTGCGCTGGGAGGCGCGGCTGCGGCGGCGTGTGTTCATGGCGGTGCTCTTTGCCACCTTCTTGTCGGCGCTGCCGCTGTCGGGGCTGGTCTTCTACCTCGGCGGCGAGCCGACGACGCCGGTGCACCTGTACCTGAAGGCCGGCGTGATGGCCAGCGCCGCGGTACCGATGTTCGCGGTGCTTGCGGCCATCCCCTTCTGGCGCGCGCTGGCACTATGGCTGGCGACGCTGGCCGCACTGGCGGCGACAGGCGTGGCGCTGTCGATGCTGCAGCGGCCGTTCTACGGCAAGGCGCCGAGCCTGGACCAGACGATGAACTTCGTGCTGTTCTTCCAGTTCGCGGCGGTGACGCTGTGGCTGCCGGCGCTGCTGGGCCTGGCCACCGGGGCGCGGCGCGTACGCGGCGTGGCGCCGATCACCTTTGCCGGGCTGCTGGTCTTCGGCTTGGCGCCGCTGCTCGGGCTGAGGCTGACGCAGTGGCTCACCGGCACGCAGACGGGCGCGACCTGGGTGCTGTCCGGTGCGGGCCTGTACACCGGCTTCCTCCTGATTGCACTGCCGATGGGCTTGCTGGCCTGGTGGCGTTTGAAGGCGCTGGCGCGCCGCTATGAAGTCAAGCGCTTTTCCGATGCGCAATTGCTGGCCGGCACCTGGTGGCTGCTGATCGTGGCCAGCGAGGCAGTGGAGCGCATCAGCGTGCACCCCGGCATCGGGCCACTGCTGCTGATCCTGGCCGTGGCGGCGCTATCGGCGACGATGTTTCCGCCGCTGCTGGCCACGGGCCTGCAGCGTGCGCACCGCGGCCTGGAACGGCCGGCGCCGCGCACGCTGCTGCTGTTGCGCGTGTTCGGCGATACCGCGCGCACCGAGGCGCTGTTCGACCGGATTGCTTCGCGCTGGCGCTGGTTCGGCCCGCTGACAATGATCGCCGCTCCCGACGTGGTGGCGCGTACGGTGGACCCGGGCGATTTCCTGCAGTTCGCCTCCGGAGACATCGGCGCCAGCTTCGTCAACACGCAGGAGGAACTGAATCGCCGCCTGGCGACGCTGGACCTGGCGCCCGACCCCGACGGCCGTTTCCGCGTCAACGAGTTCTGCTGCCGCGACAGCAGCTGGCAGGCCACCGTGGTGCAGCTGATCGAGCGCGCCGATGCGGTGTTGATGGACCTGCGCGGCTTCAACGCGCAACGCATGGGTTGCGAATTCGAACTGCGCGAACTGGCGGCGCGGCTGCGCGGCGAGCAGGTGGTGCTGGTGGTCGATGGCAGCACCGACCGCGCGCTGCTCGATGCCACGCTGGGCAGCATGTGGAGGCCGACTGCCGTCGAGGTGCCGCACGAGCGGACGCGACAAGCCGATGCCGCCTTCGAGGCGCTGCTACGCGCGGCCGGCTGACACGCCATTGCATTCAGTCGCATTCCAGCGGAAGTCGGCTGCCGGCGCATAGCCGCCCTTCTTTTCTGGCTCGCTGTTCTCGTTGCGTTCTGGCGCCGCTTCAGGCAAAGCCGACGAGGGCGTGGCCGGCTGCGTTCAGCCCAAATTCACTCCGCCGGCCACCCCCTCGCCAGCTTTGCCGGCACCCGCAGCGCGCTTCGGCAGCAGGAACACGGCCTTCGCACGCCGCTGCGCTCAGCGGACTTTGCGGACCACGGAATCTGGCCGACAGCGG
>JAGTRL010000039.1 GCA_018261815.1 Pseudomonadota bacterium | reverse complement strand
GTGCCAGCCGCACAACCACGAGGTGGCGCTGATGGGTGAGCTGTCGGCGCAGACGCTGGCCGCGCGCGGCGTGCTCGGCTACGTGGTCGACGGCGGCTCACGCGACACCGACCTGGTGCTGGAACAGGGCTTCCCGGTGTTCTGCTCCTTCCTGACGCCGTCGGACATCGTCGCGCGCTGGATCCCCCATGCCTATGGCGAGCCCATTGACATTGGCGGCGTCACCATCCGCACGGGCGACTGGCTGCTCGGCGACCGCGATGGCGTGGTCATCATCCCGGCCGAGATCGCCGAGGAGGTGGTGACGAAGACCGAGCAAGTGGTCGCCACCGAAAGCGACATGCGCCGTGCGCTGGTCTCGGGCATGGACCCGGTCGAGGCCTATCTCAAGTATGGAAAGTTCTGAAACCTTTGAAGCTCACCATCATCCCCGTCACCGCCTTCCAGCAGAACTGCTCGCTGGTCATCTGCCCCGCCACCAACCGCGCCGCCTTCGTCGACCCCGGCGGCGAGGCCGACCGCCTGTTCGAGGTGCTTGCAAAGCGCGGCGCCACGCTGGAGAAGGTGCTGGTCACGCACGGCCACATCGACCATTGCGGCGCAGTGGCCGAGGTGGCCGAACGCGCGGGCGTGCCGATCGAAGGCCCACACCCCGATGAGTCCTTCTGGATCGACCAGCTCGACAGCCAAGGCCGCATGTTCGGCGTGCCCGGCGCGCGCCGCTTCACGCCCGACCGCTGGCTGCACTGCGGCGACGAGGTCACGGTCGGCGAGATGCGCTTCGAAGTGCGCCACTGCCCCGGCCACACACCGGGGCACGTGGTCTTTGCCAGCACGACTTTCGGCGTGGCCTTCGTCGGCGACGTGCTGTTCAAGGGTTCGATCGGCCGAACCGACTTTCCGCGCGGCGACCATGCCACGCTGATCCGCTCGATCACGACCCAGCTCTGGCCGCTGGGCGATCAGATGCAGTTCGTGCCGGGCCACGGGCCGATGTCCAGCTTCGGCGAGGAGCGGCGCAGCAATCCTTTTGTCGGGGATGCAGCGCTGGGCCTGGCAGCGCGCGCCTAAAGCCTTGCACCGGGCGACAGCCTGCTGGCCGGGGCCAAGCGCGTCGCCGCGGAACAGAACACCAGCTTTCGCGCGCCAGTGGAGGCCGGCCTGAGAGAGGTGCCCGGTGAGCACCGCAAACCTGCGGCGCCATTCCGGCTGCGGCGGGTGACGACCAAAGGCAAGGGCTTGCGGCCGCAGTTTTGAGGGCGCGTCTTGGCAGCGGCTGCGTGACCTGTCCTACGGCGGCCCGGCACCAGGATCGCGTCGACACCAACCTGCGGGTCTGTGCGCATCGCGAGGGTTCGGCCTTCCATTCCGCCGCTTTCGCCGGTCTGGCGCAGCGCGCCGAAGCGCGCGCGGCCTGGGCCATCGCCCGGCCCTGCCTGCACGAGCTCTTTTCGATCCTCACTCACCCGCGCATCTACAACCCACCGACCCCAGTGACGTGCGCGCTGGCACAGATCGCCGCCTGGCTCGAGAGTCCCACCCTGGTGCTGTTGACCGAAGGCGACCGGCACTGGACCACGCTTCGCGCACTGGTGTCGAAGTCGCGCATCGCCAGACCCGCGATCCATGACGCGCGCATCGCCGCCTTGTGCCTGCAGCATGGCGTGAGCGAGCTTTGCTCAGCCGACCGGGACTTCGGCCGCTTCTCCGCGTTGCGGGTCGTCCATCCAATGCCGACACGCTGACGGCGCAGCAAGGCCGTCGCCGACGATGCCGTGCTCACCCTGCAGCAAGCGCTGCCACGTTCAATCCGGCTTGCCCAGCAGCGGGATGCCGCTGTCCGACCCTGTGCCCAGCAGCCCGACCTTGGTGTAGACGCCCAGCTTGCCACGCGTGTCCTCGATGTCCAGGTTGCGCATCGTCAGCTGGCCGATGCGGTCGGCCGGCGTGAAGGCGCCTTCCACCTTCTCCATGCTCAGCCGCTCGGGCAGGTAGGTCAGGTTCGGACTCTCGGTATTCAGGATCGAGTAGTCGTTGCCGCGGCGCAGTTCCAACGTGACTTCGCCGCTGACCGCGCGCGCCACCCAGCGCTGCGCCGTCTCGCGCAGCATGAGGCATTGCGGGTCGAACCAGCGGCCCTGGTACAGCAACCGGCCCAGGCGCCGGCCGTTGTTGCGGTACTGCTCGATCGTGTCCTCGTTGTGGATGCCGGTGATCAGCCGCTCGTAGGCGATGTGCAGCAGCGCCATGCCCGGAGCCTCGTAGATGCCGCGGCTCTTGGCTTCGATGATGCGGTTCTCGATCTGGTCGCACATGCCCAGGCCGTGGCGGCCACCGATGCGGTTGGCCTCCTCGAACAGTTCCACCGCGCTGGCGAAGCTGCGGCCGTTCAGCGCCACCGGCTGGCCTTCGTCGAAGCGCACCGACACCGTCTCGGCCTTGACCGCCACGTCCTCGCGCCAGAAGGCCACGCCCATGATCGGGTTGACGATGTTGATGCCCTTGTCAAGGAACTCCAGGTCCTTGGCCTCGTGGGTGGCGCCGAGCATGTTGCTGTCGGTGCTGTAGGCCTTCTCGACGCTCATCTTGTAGTCGAAACCGTTCTGGGTGAGGTATTCGCTCATCTCCTTGCGGCCGCCCAGTTCGTCGATGAAGCGCTGGTCCAGCCAGGGCTTGTAGATCTTCAGCGCCGGGTTGGCCAGCAGACCGTAGCGGTAGAAGCGCTCGATGTCGTTGCCCTTGTAGGTGCTGCCGTCGCCCCAGATGTGGACGCCGTCCTCGCGCATGGCCACCACCAGCGAGGTGCCGGTGACGGCGCGGCCCAACGGCGTGGTGTTGAAGTAGGTGGCGCCGCCGGTGCTGATGTGAAAGGCGCCGCACTGGATGGCGGCGATGCCTTCGGCCACCAGCGCGGCGCGGCAGTCGATCAGCCGGGCGATCTCGGCGCCATAGCCTAAAGCCTTGCGCGGGATGTCCTCGTAGTCGCTCTCGTCGGGCTGGCCCAGGTGGGCGGTGTAGGCACAGGGGATCGCGCCCTTGGCGCGCATCCAGTGCACCGCAGCGCTGGTGTCCAGGCCGCCGGAGAAGGCGATGCCGACACGTTCGCCGGCGGGCACGGATTGCAGGATGGTGTGGGACATGGTGAAGGAGGTCGAGCCTGAACAGCAGCTATTGTCGCAAGCTGCCCGCCGCGCAGGCGGCGCAGGCGCACAATCGGCAGCCGCAGGCCACCATCCGCAGTTCTCGACGATGGACCGACGCCACTTCGTGACGACGCTCGCTGCAGGCGTTGTGCCGGTGCGCGCCGAGGCGCAGGCACCGGGCAAGGTCGCCCGCGTCGGGTTTCTCAGCAGCGCGCGCCGGCCGGCCGACGCCGAGTTGCAGAAAAGCCCCTGGCACTTCGAGATGCAGCGCCTGGGCTGGGTCGAGGGGCGCAACCTCGCCGTCGAACGGCGCTTCACGGACGGCAACATGGACCAGCTGGCCACCTTCGCGCGCGAGTTGGTCGAGGCCAGGGTGGACGTGATCGTGGCCTTGTCGGAACGCGACGCCGCCGAGGAGCGGCACCTCAGCTCGACGCTGCCGATCGTCCTCATCTAAAACGGCCTGGATCCTGTTGCCGACGGGCTGATCGCGAGCTTCGCCAGGCCGGGCGGCAACGTCACCGGCGTGTGGCGCATGCTTGGCGAGACGCGCGCCAAGCGGCTCGAGCTGATCAAGACGATGCTGCCCGCGGCGGACCGCGTTGGCGTGCTGTTCTCCCCGTCGCCCGATGCCGGGCAGCGCGCGGCGTTCGAGTCCGCGTTGCGCCAAGCCGCACGCGCGGTGCACGTCGAACTGGAGTTCCACCCCTACCGCAGCCTGGACGAGCTGATGGCCGCGTTGCCGGCGCTCGCCGCGGCGCGCACCCCGGCCTTCCTGCTCGAGCCGATCTTCCAGACCTTCGTCAACCGTGGCCGCATCGCCGAGCTCGCGATCCAGCATCGCCTGCCGGGCGTGTTCACCCTGCGCGAGTACGCTGTCGCCGGCGGGCTGCTGTCGTACGGGCCGGACTGGCCGACGCTGCTGCGCCAGCTCGCGCAACAGGTCGACCGCATCCTGCGCGGCGCTCAGCCCGGCGAGCTGCCGATGGAGCAGCCGAACCGGTTCGAGCTGGTGATCAACCTCGCCACCGCGAAGGCGATCGGGCTGGCCGTCCCGCAGACGCTGCTGCTGCGCGCCGACGAGGTGATTGCGTGACCAGCGGGGCTGGGGCGCGCACCGACGGCCTTCGCGGTCGAGCGTAAAGGTGGCGCCTGCGCACAGGCGCGTCAGATTCCACTGTGATCGTGTACACTGTTTTCGTGTGCACGTTCGGAGCCCGTCGATGAAGAACATCACCCTCAGCGCCGAGGAACGCCTGATCGAGGCGGCACGCGAACGCGCTCGCGCCGAGAAGACCACGCTGAACGAACAGTTCCGCCTTTGGCTTGCCGGCTATGCCGATGCCGCCGGCCGGCTGCAGCGCTACGACGAACTCATGCCGTCGTTGCGCGGCCGGGTCAAGGTCGGCCGCAAGCTCAGCAGGGACGAGATGAATGAGCGCTGATCGCTTCATCGACACCCATGTCTTCGTCTACCACCTCGACAGCAGCGACAAGCGCAAGCACCGCATCGCCGAAGGCATCGTGCGCGACGCGCTGGCCGGCGGCCGGGCCTGCATCAGTTTTCAGGTGGTGCAGGAATGCCTGAACGTGGCGCTGCGCAAGGCCGCCGTGCCGCTCACACCCGACCAGGCCCGCACCTACCTGGACGTGGTGCTGCTGCCGCTGATGCAGGTGCAGCCTTCGGCAGCGCTGTACCACCGTGCGCTCGATGTGCAGCAGCGCTGGCGCTTCGGCTTCTACGATTCGTTGATCGTCGCCTCGGCCCTGTCTGCGGGCTGCACGCAACTGCTGAGCGAAGACCTGCAGGACGGCCAGCGCATCGAGGCCTTGGTGGTGAAGAACCCCTTCGCCGGCTGAAGCCCCCGCCAATCCGCCGCATTGACACAGGCTATTGCCGGCGGGGAAAGCACTGAGACGCGCAGGCCTGGGGCTGCGTCATGCTTCGCGCTCCTGCCCGACGTGAGCGTCGGTGCTCCCCGATCGCCACAGGAGAAACGTGCCATGAGCCACGACGACCCCCACAACCGCCCCGGCCCGAAGCGCCGCCACGTCACGCTGGGCCTGGCCGCTGGCGCCGCCGCACTGGCCGCGCCGAGTGTGCTGCGCGCGCAGACCGGCCCGGTGCGCGTTGGCTACACCATGGCGCGCACAGGGCCCTGGACGCCCGGCGCGCAGACCAGCCAGGAGCCCAACTACCTGATGTGGGCCGCGCAGCAGAACGCCGCCGGCGGCCTGAACGTCAAGGGCACGAAACGGATGATCGAACTGGTCAGCTCCGACGACCGCAGCGACATCGAGACCTGCGTGCGCAGCTACGAGAAGTTGATGGGCAGCGACAAGGTCGACCTGGTGCTGGCGCCCTGGGGCAGCGGCGCCAACTTTGCCGTCGCGCCGCTGGCCAACCGCTACGGCTACCCCTTCCTGGCGCCGACCGCGCTGTCGCGCCGGCTGGTCGAGATGAAGCTGCCCTACTTCTTCCTGATGCTGCAGCAGCCCAAGGCGATGTGCGATGCGCTGGTGGCCCTGCTGGCAGCCAACGGCGTGAAGAGTGTGGCCGTGATCTACACCGACGAACTCTTCGGCCTGGAGAACTACGCCGCCTTCAAGGTGGCACTGCAGGGCACGGGCATCAACATGGTCGAGGACAAGAGCTTCTCGACCAACACCAAGGATCTGTCGCCGGTGCTGCGCTCGATCAAGGACAAGAACCCCGACGCCTTCGTCGGCTTCACCTACCCGGGCGATACGGTGCTGGCCAGCCGCCAGAGCAAGGAAATCGGCTTCAACCCGAAGTTCTTCTACCTCAGCGTGGGCACCGCGTTCCCGTTCTACCGCGCCACCCTGACGCCGGCCGGTGTGGAAGGCGTGATGGGCATGGGCTCGTGGAACCCCAAGACCAGCGCCGGCGCCAAGGCCTACTTCGACGCCCATGTGGCCAGCCAGAAGAAGGAGCCCGATCGCTGGGCCAGCGGTGCCTGCTGGGCGAGTATGGAGATCCTGACCAGCGCGGTCGGCAAGGTCGGGCTGGACCGCAAGGCGATCCGCGACTACATCGCCAACACCGAGCACAACACCATCCTCGGCAAGATCAAGTTCAACGGCAGCGAAAACGTCGGCACGCCCGGCACGGTGTCGCAATGGCAGAACGGCGAGTTCGAGGTCGTCTGGCCCAAGGCCGTGGCCACCGCAGCGCTGAACCCGAACAAGCCGGCCTGGAAGTAGGCCGCCTGCACCCGCAGCACGGGCCGTGCGCTGCTGCGTGCGGCCCGTCTTTTCGTCTGTTCAACACCCCATGTCCTTCGGCGCCTGGCTCGAACTGATCGCCTCCGGCCTGATTACCGGCAGCATCTACGCGCTGGTCGCGCTCGGGTTGAACCTGCAGTACGGGCTGATGCGCATCCTGAACATCGCGCACGGCGAGTTCCTGATGCTCGGTGCCTTCGTCACCTGGGCGGCGACGACCACGCTGGGCTGGTCGCCGCTGGCGATGATCCCGCTGTCCTTCGCGCTGATGTTCGTGCTGGGGCTGGTGATCCATCGCCTCTGGTTCAAGCGGCTGACCGACACCTCGCCCAACGTCGACATCTTCGAGGCGCGCGCGCTGATGGTCTGTTTCGGCCTGATGTTCCTGGTGCAGAACTTCGCCTCGTGGGTGTGGGGCGGCGATCTGCGCGGCTACGACTACCTGGCCGAGCCGGTGCACATCGGCGGCGCGCAGTTCGCCGCCAACAAACTGCTGGTGCTGGGGCTGTCTCTGCTGTTCGCCACGGCGCTGATCGTGCTGCTGCGCACCACGCTGTACGGCAAGGGCGTGCGCGCGCTGATGCAGTCGCCCACCGGCGCGATGCTGGTGGGCATCGACACCGCGCGGCTGCACCCGCTGATGTTCGGCATCGGCCTGGGGCTGTCGGGCGTGGCCGGCTGCCTGCTGTCGATGACCTACACCGTCACCCCGGCGATGGGCGAGCCCTACACCGTGACCTCGCTGATCGTCATCACGCTGGGCGGCTTCGGCAGCATGGGCGGCGCACTGGCCGGCGGGCTGCTGCTGGGCGTGGTCGAGGCGCTGGGCATGCACTTCACCAGCCCGTCGCTGAAGTCGCTGCTGTCCTACGGCATCTTCATCGCCGTGCTGCTGCTGCGGCCGAATGGGTTGTTTCACCGCAAGCGCTGAGCCATGACAAATCAGCGCAAGATGCCCTGCTCTGCTAAACTAGTCAGCCAACTAGTCAGCAGGAGTAGCGCATGTCGACTTGGCCCGTACAAGACGCAAAGGCCCGCTTCAGCGAGTTCCTCGACGCCTGCCTCGCCGAAGGCCCGCAGCTCGTCACGCGCCGCGGTGCCGAAGCCGCGGTGCTGGTGCCGGTGGACGAATGGCGGAGGCTTCAGGCCGAAGCGCGCCCGTCGCTCAAGCAACTGTTGCTGTCCGACCAGGCACGCGCCGAGCTGGTGCTGCCACCGCGTGGTAAGGCGCGACGGCGCACGCCTGGGGCGCTTCGCTGAACGCCATGTACCTGCTGGACACGAATGTCGTCTCCGAGCTGCGCAAGCCGCGGCCGCATGGCGGCGTGCTGGCCTGGCTGCGCTCGGTGGACGACAAGGCGCTGTTCCTGTCGGCGGTGACGGTGAGCGAGATCCAGGCCGGCATCGAGTTGACCCGCGAACAGGATGCCGCCAAGGCCGCCGAGATCGAGGCCTGGCTCGAGCAGGTGGCTGCGTCCTACAACCTGCTGACCATGGATGCCGCGACCTTCCGCGTCTGGGCGCGGCTGATGCATCGCCGCTCGGACACGCTGATCGAGGACGCGATGATCGCAGCCACGGCATCGGTGCGCGGCTTGAGCGTCGTCACCCGCAACGTCGCCGACTTCAAGCCCTTCAGCGTACCGGTGCTGAACCCTTTCAATACCGCCTCTGGTTGAACACCGAGCCGCGCAGCTGCGTTCGGGTCTCGCCATGAACGACCGGCAGCTCCTTACCCGCGACCTGCTGGTCCTTTTCGGCCTCACCGGCTGGGCCGTGGCGATCCCCTCCTTCGCCAGCGAGTTCGTCGTCTCGCTGGCGCTGACCTGCCTGATGTACATCGCGCTGGCCACCAGCTGGAGCCTGTTCTGCGGCACCACGCGCTACCTGTCGCTGGCGACAGCGGCCTTCTTCGGCATCGGCGCCTACACCAGCGCATTGGCGCTGGAGCAGACGAGCTGGGTCACCGCCATCGTGCTCGGCGCCGGCATCGCCACTGGCGTGGCCGTGGTCATGGGCGCGCTGGTGCTGCACCTGCGCGGCACCTATTTCGCGGTGCTGACCTTCGGCATGACCGAGCTGATCCGCCATGCCATCACCTACTGGGAAAAGCAGGTCACCGGCACCGTGGGGCGCGTGCTCACGGTCGTGCCCGAGCGCGACACCATCTACCTGACGATGCTGCTGATCGCGGTACTGGCGGTGGCCACCTCCATCGTGCTGCGGCGCACGCGCTTCGGCCTGGCGCTGCGCGGCATCGGATCGGACGAGCAGCGTGCGATGACGCTGGGCGTGGACACGCGGCTCATCAAGATCGCTGGCTTCGCCATCACCGCCGCCTTCGCCGGCGCGGCTGGCGCGGCGATGAGCGTGCGCTGGACCTACATCGACCCGACGACGGTATTCAACCCCTTCATCGGCTTTCAGACGGTGCTGATCGCGCTGATCGGCGGCGCCGCCACGCTGTGGGGGCCGCTGATCGCCGCCATCGTCTTCAGCCTGCTGGCCGAAACGCTGCGCCTGCAGTTGCCGCAGCTGTACATGATGACGCTGGGGTTGCTGCTGATCTGGTCGGTGCTGTATTTGCCGGGCGGGCTGGCCTCGTTGCGCTGGGAAACGTTCCGTCAGTGGTGGCGCGACAGCCGCGACGAGTGGAAGCGCAAGCGCTACGAATGGAGCGGCGAAAAGGCCCGTGACAAGCAGCGCGAAAAGGAGCGCCGTGTCCTCCTCTGAAGCCCAGCCGCTGCTCGACGCGCACGAGGTCACGGTGCGCTTCGGCGGCCTGACTGCCGTGGATGCGGTGAGCGCGCGTTTCCATGCCGGTGAGCTGGTGGGCATCATCGGCCCCAACGGCGCCGGCAAGACCACCTTCTTCAACGCCATCTCGGGCGTGCAGTCGCTGACCTCCGGCCGGCTGGTGGCCGAAGGCCGCGACCTGACCGGCCAGCGCGCCAACCGCTTTGCCGCGCACGGTGTGGCGCGCACCTTCCAGACGCCGCGCACCTTTGCCGAGATGGCCGTGCGCGACAACATCCAGTTCGGCCTGAAGTTCGCCGGCCGCCGGCCGCGCAAGTATCTGTTCTGGGGCGAGGAGGAGTCGGTGCCCTGGGCGCTTCGCACGGCCGACAGCATCCTCAAGCTGATCGGCCTGGCCGAGCTGGCCGACCTGCCGGCCGCCGCCATCACACCCAGCCAGCAGCGGCTGCTGGAGATCGGCATGGCGCTGGCGACGAGGCCGCGGCTGCTGCTGCTGGACGAAGTGGCCGCCGGCCTGACCGAAGCCGAGATCGAGGACATGGCGCGGCTGATCCGCCGCATGCGCGACGAGCTGGACCTCACCGTCATCTGGATCGAACATGCGGTCACCGTGCTGCTGCGCCACGTGGAGCGCGTGATCGTGCTGCACCAGGGCCGCAAGATCGCCGACGGCATGCCGGCCGAGGTGACACGCGATCCCGAAGTGATCGAGGCCTACCTGGGTGATGAAATGGTCGAAGAGGCCACGCCATGATGTGGTGGCGCGACCAACCCTTCACGCTGGGCGGCAGCGGCCGCGCGCACCTGAAGGTGCAGGGCCTGAGTGCCGGCTACGGGCCCTTCCTGGTGCTGCGCGATCTGAAGCTGGAAGCGCGGCCCGGGCTGACCGTGATCCTGGGCCCCAACGGCGCCGGCAAGACCACCCTGCTGAAGGCGCTGGCCGGGCTGATTCCGATGCGGGGCATCGTCACGCTGGACGGCGAGGACCTGCCGGAGAAGACCCACGAGATCGTGCGCGCCGGCGTCGCGCTGGTCGCCGAAGGCCGGCAGCTGTTCCCGCAGATGACGGTCACCGAAAACCTCGAACTCGGCGGCTGGCTGGTGCCGAAGGCCGAGCGCACACCGCGCATCGAAGCCGCCTTCGCACAGTTCCCCAAGCTGCGCGAGCGTGCGCAACAGCTGGCCGGCACGATGAGCGGCGGCGAGCAGCAGATGGTGGCGGTGGCGCGTGCGCTGGTCAGCTCGCCCCGGTTGCTGATGCTGGACGAACCTTCGCTGGGCCTGGCGCCGAAGATGGTCGACGAGCTGCTGGCCGCGGCGCGGCGCATTGCCGATGCCGGCACCACCGTGTTGATGGTCGAGCAGAACGTCAAGAAGGCGCTGGCCGTCGCCGACCGCGGCTACGTACTGGAGCGCGGCGCGCTCGTGGCCAGTGGCAGCGCCAGGCTGTTGGCACGATCGGCCGTGGTGCGCGAGGCCTATCTCGGCGCCGCCGAATCCGACACCACCACCGCCGCCGATGCGGCCCGACGCCATGCGGTACGACAGCGCGTTCAGGCCTGAGGACGGTGGCGGTGGTGCCGCGCGTCGAGCCGGAGCACACTGCAGCTGCCGCTCACCCGAAGACCAAGGAGACATTCATGGATCAGGACACCTTCAACCTGGGCATTCGCAAGTTCCTCAAGACGGTCGGCGTGGCTTCGCAGCGCGAGATCGAGCAGGCGGTGGCAAAGGCCATCGCCGACCACACGATCACCGGTACCGAGGCGTTGTCGGTGACGATGACGCTGCGCATCGATGCACTGAAGTTCGAGCGGACCTTCGACGACAAGATTCCACTCGAATAGCGCCGCGCTGGCGCGAGGTCGTGATCGCGCCTGTCCCACGCCCAGACGTCACCGGCCGCCAGGTGCCTGCCGCCATGTCCGATCCATCCCGAACCGTCACTTCCTTGCCGAGGTAAAGCCATGTCCGACCTGTCGATGCTGATCAACGGCCTGAAGGTCACGGCCGAACGCAATGCCACCTTCGAGCGCCGCAACCCGCTGGACGGCACCGTGGCGACGCGCGCGCCGGCCTGCTCGCCCGCCGATGCAGTGATGGCGGTGGAGGCCGCTGCCGAGGCCTTCCGCACCTGGAGCGAGACCGGACCGAACGAACGCCGCATGCTGTTGCTGAAGGCCGCCGACGCGCTGGAAGCCAAGACGCCCGCCTTCATCGAAGCGGTGCCGGCTGAAACCGGCGCCACCGGCATGTGGGCCGGCTTCAATGTCATGCTGGCGGCGGGCATGATCCGCGAGGCCGCGTCGCTGACCACGCAGGTGGCCGGCGAGGTGATCCCCTCCGACGTGCCCGGCAGCCTGGCGATGGGCCTGCGCGTGCCGGCCGGCGTGGTGCTGGGCATCGCACCGTGGAACGCGCCGGTCATCCTGGGCGTGCGCGCCATTGCCACACCGCTGGCCTGCGGCAACACCGTCATCCTGAAGGGCAGCGAGAACTGCCCGCGCACCCATGCGCTGATCATCGAGGCCTTTGCCGACGCCGGCTTTCCGCCCGGCGTGGTCAACTACATCACCAATGCGCCGGCGGATGCCGGCGCGGTGGTGGAAGCGATGGTCGCGCATCCCGCGGTGCGGCGCGTCAACTTCACCGGCTCGACCAAGGTCGGGCGGATCATCGCGATGACCTGCGCCAAGCACCTGAAGCCGGTGGTGCTGGAACTGGGCGGCAAGGCACCGCTGGTGATCCTGGACGACGCCGACATCGACGACGCCGTCAACGCCGCGGCCTTCGGCTGCTTTGCCAACAGCGGCCAGATTTGCATGAGCACCGAGCGCCTCATCGTCGACCAGAAGATCGCCGACGAGTTCGTCAAGAAGTTCGCCGACAAGGCAAAGATGCTGCCGCTGGGCGACCCGCGCAAGCCCGAGCCTGTCGTGCTCGGTTCGGTGATCGGCATGGGCACGGTGGAGCACTGCAACGCGCTGATCGACGATGCCGTGTCCAAGGGTGCCAAGCTGCTGTGCGGCGGCAAGGCCGACAGCACGCTGATGCCGGCCACGCTGCTGGACCACGTCACGCCACAGATGCGCATTTACGGCGAAGAGACCTTCGGCCCGGTGAAATGCGTCGTGCGCGTCAAGGGCGTGGAAGAGGCGGTGGCCTGCGCCAACGACAACGAATACGGTCTGAGCGCGGCGGTCTTCGGCCGCGACCTGGCGCGCGCCTTCCAGGTGGCGCGCAAGATCGATTCGGGCATCTGCCACATCAACGGCCCCACCGTGCACGACGAGGCGCAGATGCCCTTCGGCGGCGTCAAGGGCTCAGGCATCGGCCGCTTCGGCGGCAAGGCCGGCATCGCCGAGTTCACCGAACTGCGTTGGATCACGATGCAGACGCAACCGCGGCACTATCCGTACTGAGGCTCAAGTTCCCGGCAGCTTGACGATATTCGTGTTGTGCGCGGCGCGAATGCGCCAGCGCTCACCGTCGCGCTGCAGCAGCCAGGAAAAGCGCCCGCTGCGCGGCGCGCGGGGTGTGCCATCGGGGTCGAAGTCGCCGCGAATCGACCAGCGCAGATGGGCCAAGCCGAGGTCCGGTCCCAGCAACTGGGCTTGCGATTCATGGTTCTCCCAGACGCTGTCTTGGAACTGCGCCTTGTGCATGGCGGCATGCACACGCTCGACGTCGGCGCTGCCTTTCCAGTGACTGCCCAGCACGTTGACGAAGTCGACGTCCGGTGTCAGCAACGCTGCCATGCGCGACATGTCGTGTGCATTCCAGGCTGCTTGCCATTCGGCGGCGATGGCGCAGGTGGCGTCTTCGAGGGATGTCGTCATGACTACCACCTTGTATTTCAGTAGGCCCGCGTGAAGCCGCCATCGTGCAACACGTTGTGTCCGGTCATGTGGTCGGTGAAAGCGGACAGCAGGCCGTCGACCGCACCGGCCACATCCTGCGGCGTGCCGTACTTGCGCAGCGGCACGTTCGCGGTCTCCTCGGCCAGGCGTTGTGCGTAGGACACCCCCGCGTTGGCCGCGCGCTTCTCGAGCGACGCGGCATAGCCGGGCGTGAGCGTGCCGCCGAGCGACAGCGTGTTCACGTGAATGCCGCGCTCGCCGAGGGCGAAGGCCAGCGTCTTGGCTTCGGCCAGCCAGGCGCAACGGATCACGTTGCTCGAGGCATAGTGGCCCAGCACCTGGGCCGACGAGATGCCCGAGACGATGACGATCTTGCAGCGCCGCCCCTGTGTCAGGTCGGGCTGCATCGCGCCGATGGCCGCCTTGAGCAGCGCCAGCGGGCCGACGAAGCTGTTCTGCAGCACTTCGCGCCACTTCTCGCTGCTCGGCAGCGCATCGGCCGTCGGCGGGTCCTGCGGCGGCATCAGCACCACGCCGTCCAGGATCACGTGGCGCTCGCTCAGCGCATCGGCAAACTGCTGCACCGAGGCATCGAGCGTCATGTCCACCGAGATCCAGCCATGTCCTGCAGGGCCAAGGGCCGGCAGTTCGGCGCACAGCGACTGCAGCCTGGCGGCATCGCGCGCCGCCAGCAACAGCGTCGCACCGCCCTCGGCCAAGCGCAGGCAAACCGCCCTTCCGATACCGCCGGTCGCGCCGGTCACCAGAATCGTTCTGGGTGTGTGGTCCATGGCGTCGTCCCCGGTGGCGCTCGATCGGAGCAGGTCGTCGACGGACGGTCCGGACCGTCCCCATGGTCACCAGGCGCGCTCGCAGGCGGCTCATTGTGCGGCGTGTGCCCTCAGTTCGGGTGGATATCTCGGCCGGGGTGGCCGAATACACCGAGCTGCGCCGGATCACGCTGCAGACCACGCCGCGGCACGGTCCGCTCTGAAACTTGACTGCGGTCTGGCGCTCGGCAATCGCCGTGGCTCAAGGCGCCGCCGCAGACGCAGCGGGTTCGGCAAACTCCGGCCGGATGGTGCTGGCGTCGCGGTATCGGGGCTGGATCTGGCTTGCCGGTGTCGGCGGCGGCAGGCGGCGGACATAGCCCCAGGGGCTGCCGGTGGTGCCCCAGATGTCCTGCTCGGGCGGTGCTCCGGGCCCAGCCGGCGCGGCCGCGGGCCTGCGTCTCGCTCGCTCGTCCCACCACGGTCCGACGCAGGCGGCGTAGGGCACGCATGCGCCGGGAAAGAAGTACGGCGAAACGACTGCGGGTGAGGGCCACGTGGAGCCCGGCCGTCCCAGCCGGCCCTTGGCCACCTCGGCCGCCGCCGGGGCATTGGCCGCAGCCTGGGCCAGGTGCGCCATGCCCAGCACCAGAATCGCGATCAAGGCCTTGTTCATTGCAGTCCCGCCAGCCACCATCGAAGCGCGCTGGTGGCAACTCCGGCCGCGAAGCCGACCATCATGTCACCCACCCGCCGCACACCGGGAACAACTGACCGACGAAACATGCCGCGGCATCGCTGGCCAGGTAGGCAGCAAACAGCGCGTCCTCGTCGCCTGAGACCAGCCGGCCCAGCGGCACCTCGCGCTTCAGCCGTTCCTGGAAAGCCGGGTTGGCCTGCACCTCGGCCGGAAAGTAGGTCGGGTTGTCGACGAAGTTCTGCGCGATGGCATTGAGCTGGATGTTCTGCCGCGCCAGCTCCACGCCGGCGGCGCGCACCCAGCCGAGTTGCGCACCGCGCGCCGCGCTATAGGTGGACGTACGCTTCTGCCCACGCAGCGCGGCCGCGCTGCCGATGACGACAATACGCCCGGCCCCGCGCGCCGTGAACTGCGGCAGCACCGCCCGCGCCAGCCGCGGCAGCGGGTCCACCAGGTGAGCGAACACCTGGCGCCATTCGTCGTCGTCGACCGCGGCAACCGCGGTACTGGGTGCGGGCAGCGCCAGGTGCGCGATCAGCACGTCGACGTCGCCGGCCTCGGCCACCACGCGCGCGGCCAGGCCAGCCTCGTCGCCCAGCGGCCGGGCATCGGCGACCACCGCAGCGCCGAGCGCGCCGAACACGCGCACCAGCGCCGGGCCCATGAAGTCCTGCGCCTGCGTGATCAGCACGCGCTTGCCTTGCAGGTCGATCAGCTTCATGTGAGGTCCTTCAGCGCATGCCGATGCGCACGTCGCCGAACAGGTTGGCCATGCCGCGCGGCTGCGAGCGCCAGTACTGCGGCGGCGCCTCCACCGTCGCGCCGAGCTGGGCGGCGGCATGCCAGGGCCAGCGCGGGTCGAACAGCATGGCGCGTGCCAGGGCCACCAGGTCGGCCTGGCCGCTGGCGACGATGGCCTCGGCCTGCTCGGCCTCGGTGATCAACCCGACGGCGAGGGTGGGCAGCCCGGTCTCGCGCCGCAGCGTCTCGGCCAGCCCCACCTGATAGCCGGGGCCGATGGGAATCTTCTGCTGCGGCGACACACCGCCGCTGGATACATGCAGGAAGCTCAGGCCGCGCGACAGCAGCGCGCGCGCGAAGACCAGGCTCTGCGCCGGGTCCCAGCCGCCGTCGACCCAGTCGGTGGCCGACAGGCGCACGCCCAAAGGCGTGGCCGCCGGCAGCGCCGCGCGCACCGCCTCGAAGACCTGCAGCGGAAAGCGCATGCGGTTCTCCAGCGAGCCGCCGTAAGCATCGCTGCGCACGTTCGAGATCGGCGACAGGAACTGGTGCAGCAGGTAGCCGTGCGCGGCATGCAACTCGATCGCGTCCAGCCCCAGCCGGTGCGCGCGCAGCGCCGCATCGACAAAGGCGGCGACGATGCGCTGCAGCCCGGCTTCGTCCAGCGCCAGCGGCGGCGCCTCGCCGTCCAGCTGCGGCAGCGCCGATGGCGCCACCGGCCGCCAGCCGCCCTGCTCCGGCGCGATCAGCTGGCCGCCCTGCCAGGGCACATGGCTCGAGGCCTTGCGCCCCGCATGGCCCAGCTGGATGGCGATCGGCATGCGCGAATGGGCACGCACCGCCTGCAACACACGCTTCAGTGCGGACTCGGTGGCATCGGACCACAGCCCCAGGCAGCCGGGTGTGATGCGCCCGATGTCCTCGACCGCGGTGGCCTCGATGATCAGCAGCCCGGCGCCCGACAGGGCCAGGTGGCCCAGGTGGATCTGGTGCCAGTCGGTGGCTGCGCCATCGACGGCGCTGTACTGGCACATCGGCGCGATGACGATGCGGTTCTTCAGGTGCAGCGAGCCGATGCTGTAGGGCGAGAACAGGGTGCTCATGTCTTGGGTATGACCAGGTCGGAGTCAGCCCATAGGCTACAACAGCGCCTGCAACTTCAAAGGAGACCGGCATGTACACCCCCTTCGACTTGAGCGGCCGCGGTGCCGTGGTCACCGGCGGCAACGGAGGCATCGGCCTGGGCATGGCCCGCGCGCTGCTGGCCGCCGGCGCCAAGGTGGCGATCTGGGGCTCGAACCCCGACAAGACCGAACGCGCGCGCGCCCAGCTCGCTGGCGAATGCAGCGACGCCGGCCGCGTGCATGCCTTCGTCTGCGACGTCGGCGACGAGGCGCAGGTGGACGTGGCCTTCACCGCGTCGGCGATGGCGCTGGGCCGGGTGGACGCCTGCTTCGCCAACGCCGGCGTGTCGAGCAAAGGCACGCTGATGACGGAGATGAGCCTGGAGGAATTCCGCCGCGTCCAGCGCATCAACGTCGAAGGCGTGTTCCTGACCTTCCGTGCCGCGGCGCGGCACATGGCGGCCCATGGACAAGGCGGCGCGCTGGTGGCCACCGCCAGCACCGCGGCCATCGAAGGTGCGGCGCGCAACAGCCACTACGGCGCGTCGAAAGGCGCGGTCACGGCCTACGTGCGCGCGCTGGCGGTGGAGCTGGCGCGGCACAGGATCCGCGTCAACTCGATCCTGCCGGGCTGGATCGTCACCGACATGACCGAGCGTTCGGTCGCCAACCCGAAGTTCGCCGACGCGGTGCTGCCGCGCATCCCGGCGCGGCGCTGGGGCGGCATCGACGATTTCGGCGGCATCGCCGTGTATCTGGCCAGCGATGCCTCGGCCTACACCACCGGCGAGCAGTTCGTCATCGACGGCGGCTACACCAAGTTCTGATGCGGCAGACGGCGTTGCACGCCGCTCACTGGAACATCGGCATCGAGTCCAGACGTGACTCGATCGTCGCGAGCATGCGGTTGTAGGCTGCACCGCCGACGCCGCCGTAGCGCGCAACGAACTCCGCTTCCGGCAGATGCTCCGGCAGGTCGCTGACCTGCGGCAGCAGATCGGCGTCGCCGACCCCGGCGGCAATCCGCTGCTGCAGCCGGGTCGGATCGCCCACGGCCAGCTCACCGAAGCGCGTGCCCGCGCGGTCGGCCGCCAGATCGTTGAAGCTGAAGCCGCTGCCGCCGCTGCGTGCGTCGGCCAGTTCCTTCCACAGCCCGACGGCGTCGGCCAGCGGCGTGCCGGCCTCCGCGGCAATGACTGCCGAGATCAGGAAATGCAGCGCGAAGTCCTGGCGCTGCCTCAGTTGGACCACCGCCGGCCACGGCCGAGCCCATTGGTAGGCCGCCGGCACCAGCATGCCCAGCGGCCGGTGGTTGGCATAGAAGGTCAACGTCAGCAATGCGGCACGGTTCTCGGCGGCGGCATCGCCACCCTGCGCGGTGCGCTCGGCCGCCAGCGAGAACAGCGGCGACAACAGCGTGGCCACCGAGCGGGCCTGGCCCGCGCTGTCGCGCGTCAGCTCGGTCAGCCGCTCCTGATAAGCGCGCAGCCGCTGCTGGTCCTGCGGTGCGACCAGCGCCGCACGCAGCCGCGACACGGTATCGGGGTCGATGCGATACATCACCGCCACGGCATCCGGGCCGATGGACACGCTCTCGACCCAGCGCATCGCCAGCCACGCCTCGGGCTGCAGCCCGCGCCGTGCTGCAAGGCTTCGCAGCACGGGCAGCGCCAGTGCGGCGGGCAGCGGCAGGCGGCCGATCTGCAGGCGCTCGACCTCGGGTACAGCCGCAGTCTGCCGCAGCACCAGCTGCACGTTCAGCCAGCGTCCCCAAGGTACCGGCAGGCTGGCCTGCGCGAGCAGCCGGCCCGGCTGCAGTTGCAGCTGCGTGTCCATCGCCAACCAGTGGCGCGCGCCGTGCTGGACCAGCAGGTCGAGATCGCGCTCGCTCAGCAACAGCGAGCGCAATTGGCCGGGTGGCGAGCGGCGCGGGTCGTTGTGCCGCAGCACGGCCACGGCACGCTCGACATCGGCCGGCGAGACCTGGTCGCGACGCGGCACCCGCGGCTCGCGCTCGACGGCGAGCGCCAGCAGGAGCAGCGTCACGAGCACCAGCCCGAACACGGCCGCAAGCAGCCCGATGGCAAGTCTTCGCATGGAGGCGGAGTCTGACAGCCTCTTCACCGAGCTGCCTGGCCGGCACGAATGGGCCGTGCCGGCATCGGCTCATGCCTCATCGGCATGCGCAGACCCAGCCCCTTCGCGGCCCCCCAGGGCCTGGGCAGCACGCTCGCGCCCCAGCGCAATCAGCTCATCGGCACGCCAGAACTCGTGGTAGCCGCAGGCGTTGCGCGGAATTTCCACGGTCACGTCCGGCGCATGCGCCGCGAGCTTGAGCCGGGCGATGGTGTCGTGCATCGTCTGCATCGACACGAAGGCGACGTCCAGCAGGCCGCGCGTGCTTTCAGCCGACGCGCGGTTGGGTCGCAGCGCCGCAACGAAGTCGCCGATGCGCTTGCCGTAGGCCTTGCCGCCGTTCCTGCCTCCGTTGGCCCGCGCGGGTTGTGGCGGCGCCGGCCGAAGCTCGGCCGGCCCGCCCAGGTTGACGGCGATGGTCAGGTCGGTGCCGTCGTCGAGCGTCGGCGCCACCGGCAGCGGGTTGACCAGTGCACCGTCGAGCAGCGTGCGCTCGCCATGCTTGAAGGGCGTGAACACCAGCGGCGTGGCCATCGAGGCGCGGATGGCATCGAACAGCCGGCCCTCGCGCAGCCAGACTTCCTCGCCCGACTCGATGTCGGTGGCCACCGCCGTGTAGGACAGCGGCAGCTCGGCGATGTCGCAGTCGCCGATCAGCTCGCGCAGCACGCCGATGATGCGCTCACCCTTGAACAGCCCACTGCGGCTCAGGCTCGGATCGAGCAGCCGGATGACGTGCGCGCGTTCCAGCGCAGACACCCACTGGGCATACACCTCGAGCTTGCGCGCGGCGTAGATGCCACCGACCAGCGCACCCATCGACGACCCCGAGATCGAACGGATCTGATAGCCGTTTTCCGTCAACCACTGGATGACGCCGATGTGCGCCAAGCCGCGGGCGCCGCCACTGCCCAGCACCAGGGAAACACTCTTCGAAGCTTTCGACATGTCCGTGCCACTGCGGTGCATGGGCTGACATCAAGCCGGCGGCCCGCGACTGCCGGGCCGCCGACAAGCAAGGGCTTCAGCTCACGCTGATCTGCGTCACGTTCGGCCGGCCCGGCGTCAGCTTCGGCAGCTCGACCTTGAGCACGCCGTTGCGGTAGCTGGCCCGGGCTTGGTCGCCCTTCACCGCCACCGGCAGCGGCACCGTGCGCAGGAAGCTGCCATAGGCGCATTGCAGCACGCGCCAGCGGCCTTCGGTGCTCTCGCGCTCGAAGCGTTTTTCGCCGCGCACCACCAGCGCGCCGTCCAGCACCTGGATGTCGAAGTCGGACTTGTTCATGCCCGGGGCCTCCAGGCGCACCACAATGCGCTTGTCGTCCTCGAACACGTCGCCGCCGAGCATCGCCCAGCTGGCGCTGGGCAGGTAGCTGGCGTCGTCGACTTCATCCGGCGCGGGCAGGCTGGCCTTGTGCTCCGGCCGGTAGCGCGTCAGCGCCCCGGCCGCCCCTTGGCGCAGCCGTTCCCAGCCTTCGGTGACCGAATCCCAGAGCGTGCCGACGCCCTGGCGCAGATCGTCCAGTTTCATCATGGCTCTCCCGGAAATGATTCAGTGTCGTCAGCGCGTTCAGGCCACCTGCACCGTGATGCGCCGCGGCTGCGCGTGCTCGGCCTTGGGGATGCGCAGGCGCAGCACGCCCTGGCTCAGTTCGGCACTGACCTTGTCGGGGTCGAGTTCGCGGCTGAGCGTGAAAGCGCGCCGGTAATGCGTGCGCTGCACCTCGGCGTGGCTGGCCTGCATGTCCTGCGGCACCGCCAGCACCAATTCGGCCTCGATCAGCAGCGTCTCACCTTCGACGCGCACGTTCAGCCGGTCCTTCGG
>JAGTRL010000355.1 GCA_018261815.1 Pseudomonadota bacterium | reverse complement strand
GAAAAGGAAAAGGCGGAACGCGACAAGGCCGAACGCGAGCGCCAGGCCGCCGCCAAGGCCGAAGCACAGGCCAAGCGCGAGCAGCAGGAGCAGCGCGACAAGCAGGCCGAGGAACAGCGCCTGGCCAAGCAGCGCGAGGACAACCTGAAACGCATGCTCGGCCAGGCCGGCGCCACCGGCGCGCCCGGCGCAACAGGCAGCGCGCTGAAGGACGCCGCGCCCTCGGCCAGCTACGCCGGCAAGCTGATCGCGCGCATCAAGCCGAACATCCTGCTCACCGAGACCGTGCCCGGCAATCCGGCTGCCGACGTGGAGGTGCGTGCCTCGCCCACCGGCAGCATCCTGAGCCGCAGGCTGGTGAAGAGCAGCGGCAACAAGGACTGGGACGACGCTGTGTTGCGCGCCATCGACCGCACCGCCGAGCTGCCGCGCGACACCGACGGCCGCGTGCCGCCGGTGCTGGTCATCACCTTCACGCCGTAGGCCGCGTGTAGCGCGCGATGAAGGCGCGGTCGATGCGGTCCTTCCAGCGCCAGACCCAGGCGCCCTCGGCCGTCCAGCCGCCCCACGAGGCGATGGCCCGGCGTTCGCCGCAGGACAGCAGGTACAGCGTGCGCGCCTGCGGCCGGTAGGTCTGCAGCGACTTGCCCTGCAGCGCGTGGCGCAGGTTGGCCGCCAGCGGCGGGCCGGCGCGCACGGCGTAGACGCCGCTCTTCGGATGCGGCGCATCGGCTCGGGTGGCCACGTCGCCGGCGGCGAAGACCTCGGCATGCGACGTGCTCTGCAGCGTCTTGGCGGTGGCGATGAAGCCGCGGGCGTCCAGCGCCAGGCCGCTGTTGGCCAGCCAGCGCGGCGGCGCGGCGCCCAGAGCCAGCAGCGCGGCGAAGCAGGGCAGGCGCGTGCCGTCGGCGAGAAGCACATGGTCTGCCGCCACGGCCGCTGCGCTTTGCAGGTGCAAGGTCACGCCCTGCGCGGCCAGCGCTCGCCAGGCGCGGCGCAGCACCGCCGCACCCAGGCCGGCCAGCGGCGCCGGGCCGGCCACCAGCGCCACGCGCGACACGCCGGTGCCGGCCTGGCGCTGGCGGTAGGCCAGTGCCATCGCCAGTTCCACACCGGCCGCTCCGCCGCCCAACACCGTCAGCGCTGGATCCGCGGCGCCAGCCCACAGCGCGTCGAGCCGCTGCACGAAGGCCTCGATCGGCCGCACCGGCAGGCCGTGCTCGCGCGCGCCGGGCAGGCTGTCCAGGTCGGACTCCGGGCCGGTGTCGATGGACAGCAGTTCGTAGCCCAGGCACTGGCCGTCGTCGAGCATCACCTGCCGCGCCCTTGCATCCAGCGCCACCGCGCGCGCCAGGCGCAGCGTGACGCCGGCCGCGGCAGCCAGCGGCACGAGAGGGATCACGCATTCGTCGGCAGCATAGTGGCCGGCCAGCAGGCCCGGCACCATGCCCGAGTACATCTGCCGCGCATAGGGCGTGACCAGCGTCGCCTGCAGCCCCGGCAGCGGCGCGCGCGCCAGCGCGTCCAGCACCTGCACATGGGCATGGCCGCCGCCCAGCAGCAACAACGGTCGCGGCGCGTTCACTGGAGAACCCTGCGCGCAGGGCGCGCCGGGATGAACGCTTGGGAACGGGCCAGCACGTTCATCGCAGGGCCATGCCGGCCACGAAGCCCAGGCCCTGGCCGCCGGTGTTGTCGGCGTCGGCGCCGACCAGCACGGCCGTGATGCGCGGCAACTCGGCCAGTTCATCGCCAAAGGCGCGCAGCACGTCGGCGCGCAGCTCGCGCCGCTCCTCGCGCCAGGTGCCGAGCGGGCTGCTGCGGCCCTGCAGCACCCACCAGCGCATGCGCCGCGTGTAGGCATTGGGCAGCACGCTGCCGGCGGCCAGCGCGGGGTCCCAGACGTAGCACAGCGTGGCCGCGGGCAAGGGCTCACCGCTCAGCAACCGGGCCAGCCGCAGCTGCTGGCGTTCGAGGAAGGGGATACCGTCCAGCGGCGCGTCCATCAGCACGCACACCTTCAGCGCGGCATCGTCGCCGGCCTTGCGCTGCAGCGCCGCGCCGTCGATGGCGCGGTCCAGCCGCCAGCGCCAGGACAGCACCGGCGTCGCGCCGGCGGGCAGCGCCAGTTCGTGCACCAGGTTGCCGTAGCTGCCCGCCGATTCGATGCGCAGCGCACGCTGGCCGTCCAGTTCCGCGATCGTGAAGCGCGTGCGCGGCAGGCTCTGCTGCGGCAGCAGCACCTCGCGCCAGGGCGGCGCCGTCGTGGCGCCCGGCCCGTCCAGCGGCGCCAGCGACGGCTGCGCCAGCGCCGCGCCGGCCGCCATCAGCCCAGCCGCCGCGGCGCGCCTCACCGCCCCACCGCGTTCAGCGACCAGTCGTAGTCCAAAAAGCTCGGCGACAGCGAGCGCTCGCGCAACTTCTGCTGCTCGTCGGGCTGGTCGCTGAGCTGCGCGGCATAACGCGCAAACAGGTCCTCGAGCTTGTGGAAGCCCATCTGGCCCTGCTCGAAATCCTCGCGGAACCACTTGAAGATCATGCTCACCTCAAGCCTGCCGCCGGCCACGCGGTTGCGCGTGCGGTCGCTCATGAAGCGCATCATGCCGTCGTCGTACTGCGCCTCCAGCTTCGGTGCGACGAAGGCCTCGGGCCGCAGCGCCGGGCAGCCGATCGACGCGCAGTTGACGGCCGCATGCACGCGCGGGTCCTTGTAGCGCGGGCGCAATTGTTCGTGCTCGATCCAGTCCAGGTGGCGCTCCTCGCCGAGAAGGACGAAGAACTTTTTCTTCCACGGGCTCTGCAGCAGCGAACCCAGGTCCTTGATCGATTTCAGGTCGGGCCAGCGCGTCAGGATCAGCTCGACCGTGAAGGCGTTGTAGGCATTCACCAGGAAGGCCATCTGCTGCTCGCGCGGCCAGCGCTCGAACTCCGCCGGCGTCACCGCACTCATCGCATCGAGCACCTTCTTCAATGCCGCGCGCTCGGCCTTGAAGCCGTTGTAGTCGACGCGGCTTTGTTTGTTGTCGGGCAGCCAGCGCACGTGCTTCTTCACCAGCGCGTCCCAGCCCGCGTAGCCATGGTCGAACTGCGCCCACGCGCTGCCGCACAGCAGCAGCGCGCACAGCAGCAGGCCCTTGCACATTTTCATCGTCGTCTCCAATCGTGAAAGCGCTGCACCCACTTCAGCAGGGCGTGCGGCTGGTGGGCACGCTTCCACTCGCCCGCCGCGTACTTGTTGGCTTCGGCCAGCGTCGGGTAGGTGTGGATCGTGCTCAGGATCTTGTTCAGCCCCAGGCCGTGTTTCATCGCCAGCACGTATTCGGCCAGCAAGTCGCCGGCATGCACGCCGACGATGGTCACGCCGAGGATGCGGTCCTTGCCCGGCACGGTGAGCACCTTGACCCAGCCGTGCGCGGCGCTGTCGGCGATGGCACGGTCGAGATCGTCGATGCCATAACGCGTGACTTCGTAGGCCACGCCCTTCTCCTTGGCTTCCTGCTCGTTCAACCCGACGCGCGCCACCTCGGGATCGATGAAGGTGCACCAAGGCACCACCGAATAATCGGCCTTGAACTTCTTGAACATGCCGAACAGGCCGTTCACTGCCGCATACCAGGCCTGGTGTGCCGCCACGTGGGTGAACTGGTAGGGCCCGGCCACGTCGCC
>JAGTRL010000354.1 GCA_018261815.1 Pseudomonadota bacterium | reverse complement strand
ACGTCGGGCTTGTTCTCCTTCATCCACTGCTTGGAGTATTCGTAGCCCTTGAACAGCGGCACCCAGTAAGGTTCGGTGGTCTTGCCCTGGTCGATGGCCGCGCCGATGGCCGGCACGTGGCTGGTGTAGACGGAAGCCGTGATGCGTGCCATGGTCAGGCCCTCCCCGCCTTGCCAGCCTGGCCTTGAGGCTGCCGGTGCGCCTGGGCGTCGCCGTCCTCGCCGACCACGCGGTTGCCTTCGATCGAGCGACCGCCCTTGATCATCATGCTGCGGTACTCCTCTTCGCTCATACCGGTCATGCTGCCGGCCATCTGCTGAAAGCTCTTGCCATCGGTGGCCCCGATCTTGGCCAGGAAGTAGATGTTGCCGCCGAGTGCGATGCAACGGTTCAGGTCGCGCGCCAGCACGGCCTGTTTCTGCTCCTCGCTCATCGGCCATTCGTCCAGGTAGGCGCGCTCGTCGGCCTTGAAGCGCGCGCGGTTCGCCGCCTTCATCAGCGACATGCAGAACTGGTTCAATTGGTAGCCCTTGCGCGACTGCTCCGCGTCGAAGATGGTCGTGCCGGGCACGTCGAGATAGGGTTTGCTCAGGGCCATGATCAGTCCACCTTGCATTCGAAACTGGACGCGGCGTTGACGTCGCCGCCCTTGTACTGCGTGTACTTGGGCCATTCGCACAGCGGGCGCGCGCGCTTCACCGCAAACGGCTCCTTCGTCTCCTGCTCCACCAGCTGCAGCCCGCTGGGCGAGCGGTCGCGCTCCACCCAGTCGGCCAGAGCGGCCAGCATGTCCACGTTGCCCGGCGCGCCGCTGCCCACATGGTCGACACCTGGCGCGACATACAGTCGCAGGAACTGATTGGTGCGCGCCGCGCCCAGGCGCTGGACCACGCTGTCGACATAGGCAATGCCTGCATACGGGGTCTGCGCAAAGTCGGCCATGTTCTCCAACACGATCAGCTTGCCGCCGCGCGCGTGGAAGGCGCTCAAGTCCGGGTTGGTCGAATCCATCAGTGCCGACACCTCCAGCACACGCGCCTTCATCGCGTTGGGGTCGGTCTTGCGCACGTCGAAGTTCGGATCGCGGGCATAGAAGTATTGGATCGCGCCGCTGCCGTAGAACCAGGCGATGCCGTTGGCCGGCACCGGCGGGATCACCGGCGCGGCTCGACCCGACCACCAGGCCATCCAGCCCCCGGTGGGGCCGTTGGCCAGGGTGGCCTCGCCCGAGACACCGTAGCCCGGGTACTCACGCACACCATTGGCCAGGTCGAAGTCGAAGCGGTACGGCGAATGCAGCGTCCTGATGGCCTTGATCTGCGCATCGCTCAGACAACCGTCATTGGGCGCGCCGGCACAACGCAGCTTGCTCACGTCGAAGCGGCGCAGGCAGTCCTTGGGGTCGGAGACGATGCCGTCGCCCAGGCCGTCGACCAGGTCGCAGGCGGCCAGCACCTCGTCGCCCACCCGCTTGACCAGCGGCGGGCGGATCCAGGCGTCGCCCATGCTGGCCAGGCCGTTGCGCGTGCCGGCAAACTGCAGCGCGGTCCAGTTGATCACGGGCACGCGGCTGAAGATACCGTCGAAATCGGCCGGGTAGCGTTGTGCCATGGTCAGCCCCTCGCGGCCGCCTTCGCTGCTGCCGACGAAGTACAGCTTCTCGGGACCGCGGGCATAGGCGCGCTGCATCAGCTCCACGGAGACGTCGCGCACCTTCTTGTAGGAGGCGTGCGCGAAGTTCAGCAAGGCCTCGTCGTTCAGCGCAAAGGCCTGCGGCGGCGTGCCCGGCTGGTTCTGGTGGCCTGAATCCGTGCCCACGGTGACATAACCCTGCGCCAGCGGCGCCGGTGTGTCGAAGCGCGAGGCCGGCGGCAGCGCCAGGCCGGTGATCAGCACGCCGTTGAAGCCGCCCCCTCCGTACTGCACCGAGCGGCCATTCCACTGCGTCGGCAGGTTCAACTGGAACAGGATCGGCGGCGCCTTCGGGTCCACCGGCGCGATGCGGCCCAGCACCTTGCAGTGCTGCGGCAAGGCCGGGGTGATCAGCGAGGCCGGCGTCGGCCCGCGTTCGGCCACGCGCAGCGGCGTGGCGGCGACCAGCGTGGCCGAATCGATGCTCGCGCCACCATTCGGCAAGCCGATCTTCGCCGCGGCGATGGGCGAAGCCAGCGCGGCGCAGGCAGCCTGCGGGTCGGCGGTCTGCAGCGGGCCGCGCGCGGCGCAGCCGGCCAGAACAGCCAGAGCCGCGAACAGGGTCAGGGTCTTCGCTTTCAGCACATCAGCTCCAGTACAGGCGCATCGGGTTGTCCACCAGCAGCTTGCGCTGCAGCTCGGCCGTCGCCGCGATGTGCGGGATGAAGTCGACCAGCAGCCCATCGTCGGGCATGTGGTCCTTGAGGTTCGGGTGCGGCCAGTCAGTGCCCCACAGCACGCGATCGGGGAAGGAGTCGACGATGCGCTTCGCAAAGGGCACGACATCGCGGTACGCGGCCTGCTCGCCGTTCAGCGCCTTCGGCCCGGTGACGCTCAGCCGCTCCGGGCAGCTGACCTTGCTCCACACATTGGGATAGTCGCGCATGAACTTGACGAACAGCTCGAACTGCGGCCCATCGACGGGCAGGCTCACGTCGGGGCGGCCCATGTGGTCGACGACGATGGTCGTGGGCAAGGCGGTGAAGAAGTCCCAAAGCTCGGGCAGGTCCACCGCCTCGAAGTAGATCACCACGTGCCAACCCAAAGGAGCGATGCGCGCGGCGATTTCCATCAGCTCGTCCCTGGGCGTGAAGTCAACCAGCCGCTTGACGAAGTTAAAGCGCACGCCGCGCACGCCGGCGGCATGCATGGTCTTCAGCTCTTCGTCGCTGACGCTGCGCTTGACCGTGGCCACGCCGCGCGCCATGCCCTTGGAATGCAGCAAGGCATCGACCATCGCGCGATTGTCAGCGCCGTGGCAGGTGGCCTGCACGATGACGTTGCGCGCGAAGCCAAGGTGGTCGCGCAGCGCGAACAGCTGCGCCTTGCTCGCGTCGCAGGGCGTGTACTTGCGCTCGGGCGCGAAGGGAAACTCGGCGCCAGGTCCGAACACGTGGCAATGCGCATCGACGCTGCCCGGCGGCAGCTTGAACTGCGGCTTGCTCGGGCCGGCGTACCAGTCCAGCCAGCCGGGGGTTTTGGTGAATTCCATGGTCTGGTCTCGTCAGGGGTTGGGCAGCACGCTGCTCAGGATGCGGTCGGCCTCGGTGCGCCAGTCGGCGCTGCGCGCGAAGGCGGGGCTGCCACGCTGGCCGAACAGGCCGGCGTCGGCCAGATCGGCCACCCAGGCCTGGCGCTCGGCCGTGCCTTGCGCCGACCACGGCACCAGGCCGATCTCGCGCACCGTTTCGGCCACCTCGCGCAGCTCCTCGCTGCGGCGGCGGCCATGCTCGATGACGCGCTGGAAGAAGTAGCTCGCCTGCTGCTCCCAGTCGATGCCGGGGAAGGTTTCCTTCAGCGAGGCCAGCACCGCGTCCTCGACGCCGTAGGCCCGCGCCGTGGTGAAGCTCTCGATGACCATCGCCTCCAGGCCCTTGATCATCACGCTGCGGCACATCTTGGTGGCGCTGGCCACGCCCAGATTGTCGCTCGCCACCTGGGCAGCGAAGCCCAGCTCGGCCAGCCGCGGCAGCAAGGCCGC
>JAGTRL010000353.1 GCA_018261815.1 Pseudomonadota bacterium | reverse complement strand
CGAGAAGAACACCGCGATCGCCGCCGTCCAGCCGAACTGCACGAAGAACTTGCCCGGCACGCCGCTCATGAAGGCGGTGGGCAGGAACACCGCGATCAGGGTGAAGGTGGTGGCAATCACCGCCAGGCCGATCTCGTCGGCCGCCTCCATCGCCGCCTGGAACGGCGTCTTGCCCATGCGCAGGTGGCGCATGATGTTCTCGATCTCGACGATGGCGTCGTCCACCAGGATGCCGACCACCAGCGACAGGCTGAGCAGCGTGACCACGTTGAGCGTGAAGCCGAACAGGTACATCGCGCCGAAGGTCGGGATCACCGACAGCGGCAGCGCGGTGGCGGCGACGAAGGTGGCGCGCCAGTCGCGCAGGAACAGCCAGACCACCAGCACGGCCAGCAGCGCACCTTCGTACATCAGCAGCATCGAGCCGTCGTAGCCCTCCTGCACCGGGTCGACGAAGTTGAAGGCCTCGGTGACGGTGATCTCGGGGTGCGCCGCCTTGAGCGCCTCGAGTGCGGCGCGCACACCCTCGGCCACGTCCACCTCGCCGGCGCCGCGGCTGCGCGTGACCTCGAAGCCGACCACCGGCTCGCCGTTCAGCAGCGCGGCCGAGCGCTTCTCGGCCACCGTGTCCTGCACATCGGCCACCTGGTCCAGGCGGATGTGCCGCCCATCGGACAGCACGATCTCCATGCGGCCCAGCTCCTCGGCCGACTGCACCGTGGCGATGGTGCGCACCGACTGTTCGGCGCCGCCCAAGTCGGTGCGGCCGCCCGAGGCCTCCTGCTGGATCTGGCGCAGCTGACGCGAAATGTCGGCGGCGGTGGCATTCAGCGCCTGCAGCTTGAGCGGGTCGAGCTCGACCCACACCTCGCGCGTCACGCCGCCCACGCGCGCCACCGCGCCGACGCCGCGCACGCCGAGCATGGCCTTGGTGACGGTGTTGTCGACGAACCAGCTCAGGGCCTCCTCGTCCATCTTGCTGGAGGCGACGGTGTAGGTCAGGATCGGCATGCCCGACAGCTCGACCTTGGTGACCTGCGGGTCGCGCAGGTCGCCAGGCAGGTCGGAGCGCACCCGCGCGACCGCGTCGCGCACGTCGTCCAGCGCGTCCTGCACCGACTTCTCGAGCCGGAACTCCACGGTGAGGGTCACCGTGCCGTCCTGCACCTTGGTGTAGATGTGCTTGACGTTCTGCAATGTGGCGATGGAGTTCTCGAGCTTGCGCGCGACCTCGGTCTCCATCTGCGCCGGCGAGGCCCCGGGCAGCGAGGCGCTGACGGTGATCGTCGGCAGCTCGATGTCCGGGAACTGCTGGATCTTCATCGCGTTGAAGCCCAGCAGGCCCACCAGCGTGAGCATCAGGAACAGCAGGATCGCCGGCGTGGGGTTGCGGATCGACCATGCGGAAACGTTCATCACCGGCCCCTACTTCGCGGCCGCGGACGGCTTGGCTGCAGCCTGTGCGCCGGCGTCGACCACGCGCACCAGGTCGCCGTCGCTGAGGAAGCCGCCGCCCGAGGCGACGACGCGCGCGTTGGCGTCCAGGCCGCCAGTGATCTCGATGCGATCGCCAAGGCGCTGGCCGACCGTGACCTTGGTCTCGCTGACCTTCGAATCCGGTCCGACGCGCAGCACGTAACTGAATCCGTCGCGCAACAGCACCGCACTTTGCGGCAGCGTCAGTCCTTGGCCGGTGCCGATGTCGAACTCGCCGCGCGCGAACATGCCGGCGCGGGCGTCGCGCGACGCCGCCAGATCGACGAAGACGATGCCGTTGCGCGTGAGCGGGTCCACCGTCGGCGCGAGCATGCGCACCTTGCCGGCGATCGGCGCACTGCCGGCGGGCGTGACGCTGACGCCCATGCCCGGCTTGACGCGCGCCAGGTCGGAGGCGGCCACCTCGGCACGCCATTCGAGCCGGCCCTGGCGGATCATGCGGAACAGCTCGGCACCCGCCGGCAGCACCGCGCCGACGGTGGCGCTGCGCGCCGAGATCACGCCATCGTCGGGCGCCAGCACCTGCGTCTGGCGCAGCCGCAGGGCCTGCGTGTTGGCCTGCGCGCGCTGCGCCTCCAGCCGCGCCTGCGCGGTGCGTTCGGCGGTCATGAACTGGTTGATCTGCTGCTCGCTCAGCGCGCCGCTGGTCTGCAGCTCGCGGGCGCGCGCCGCGTTGGCGGCGGCTTCGGCCAGCGCGGCCTCGGCCTCGGCCACCATGGCGCGAATCTGCGCCACGTCGGCCTGCAGCAGGTCGGGCGCGAAGGTGGCGAGCACCTGGCCGCGCCTGACCAGGTCGCCGACGTTGACGCGCACCTCGGCCAGGCGCAGGCCGTTGGCCTCGGTGCCGATGACGGCCTCCTGCCAGGCGGCGATGTTGCCGTTGGCGGCGATCTTCAGCGGCAGCGCGGCGCTTTGCGGCTGGGTGGTGGTGACGCTCAGCGCCGGTCGCGCGGCGGCGGCCGGCGCGGCCTTCTTGTCGTCGGCGGCGCGCACCATCTGGGTGGCGGCGCCCAGCAGCGCGGCAGCGGTCAGCGCCAGCCCCAGGGTCTTGCTTCGCAGGGTCATGGTCTTCATGGGGTTCATCGTGGCGCGGCGGCGGTGGTCGCGTCCGGCGCAGGGCTCCAGCCGCCGCCGAGGGCGCGGTACAGGTTGATCCAGGCGGCCACCTGCTCGCTCTGCAGTTCGATCAGCGTGCTGTTGGCCACGAGCGCGCTGCGGCGCGCGTCCTCCAGGTCGAACAGGCTGCCCAGGCCGCCGCGGAAGCGCGCGTCGGCGGCCTTCAGCGAAGCTTCGAATCCTTCGACCGAAATCCGTGTGTCCTGCACGCGGCGTGCACTGCTGTCCAGCGTGACCAGCGCGCTTTCGACCTCGCGCACGGCGTTGCGGATCAGGCCGCGGTAGGCGGACACGGCCTCGTCGTAGCGCGCCCGGGCCGCGACCACGTTGGCCACGCGCGTGCCGCCGTCGAAGATCGGCAGCGACACCTGCACCGGGCCGATGGTCCACAGCGTGCCGGTGGTCGAGACGTTGTCGACGCGCAGCCAGGCCGGGCCCACCGAGCCGGCGATGGCCACGCGCGGGTAGCGCAGTGCCTGGCTCTGCGCGGTGTCCTCGGCCGCCGCGACGATCTGCCGCTCGGCCACCGCCAGGTCGGGGCGCTGTGCCAGCGCCTGGGCCGGCACGCTGTCGACGGCGATGCCAGCCGGCACCGGCAGCTGCGCCTGGCGCGGTGCCAGCTGACGCCGCAACTGGGTCTCGTCCAGCGCGGTCAGCGCCACCAGCGACTTCAGCCGCAGATCGCACTGCGCCTGCTGCCCGGCCAGCAGGCTGCGGCCCTGTGCAGCACTGGCCCGGGCCAGCGCGGCGCTGGCCGGCGCGAACAGCCCGGCCTTGGCGGCCAGTTCCGTGACCCGCGCGGTCTCGGCGCGCGAGCGCGCGTCGGCCTCGGTCTGCACGACCAGCGCCTCGCAGGCGCGCAGCGCGTTGTAGCTGGCGCCGACCTCCGCGGCGATGGCGATGCGTGCGTCCTGCAGGCTGGCCTGCGCGCCTTGCAGCCGGGCCACCGCGGCGTCGCGCCCGGCCTGGTTGGCGCCAAACAGGTCCAGCTCCCAGCTGGCCTGCAGGTTGACCGTGGCGAAGCCCAGGCGCGGCGTGGCCAGGTCGGTGCGGCCGGCGC
>JAGTRL010000038.1 GCA_018261815.1 Pseudomonadota bacterium | reverse complement strand
CTGTGGAGAGTCCAAGGCGCCGTCGGCCACGCAGGTCGCAGCGAGGGTCAACAAGTCTGAAATCTCAGTTCATCAGGTCAACTACGCGCTGCAAGGTGTCCCCGGAGGCGCTGCCAACGCCAGTGATGCCGCGACTCGGCAGGTCGTGGACCGGCTCGTCTCGCAGCAGCTTGCCGTCGATCGCGCCGTGGAGCTGAAGCTGGACCTGGTGCCCGAGGTGCAGCAGGCCCTACAGGAGGCGCGGCGCAATGTCCTGACTCGCGCCTACTTCGATCGGTTGGCGGCAGGCCTGACGCAGCCTGACCCCGCCGAGGTGTCGGCCTTTTACGACAAGCGGCCAGAGCTGTTCGCGCAGCGGCGCAACTTCACGATCCAGGAAATCGACATCGAGGCCTCGGGCGCGCAGCTCGAGGCGCTGACGAAGCGGCTTGCCGAGGTGCCGATGCCTGCCTTTGCCGAATACCTGCGCGGCAGCGGTCTGCGCTACAAGTCGCGGCTGCTGAACGAGCCCTCCGAGAACCTGTCGATGGACCTCATCGGTCGCTTGGCCCCGATGAAGGAAGGCCAGAGCATCTACCTCACGCGCCCCGGGGGCTTGAGGGTGCTGCTGCTGGTATCCGCGCAGCCCGCGCCGGTCACGCTGAGCGAGGCGACGCCAGCAATCAAGCGATACCTGCTCAATGACAAGAGTCGCAAGGCGGTCGAAAACGATCTGGAAACGATGCGAGCCGCCGCAAAGCTGGAGTACTTCGGGCGCTTCGTTCCAATCATGGCGGCGTCGGCCGCCGCATCGGGAGCCGCCGCGGCGTCGCTGGCGGCAAGTGCTGTTGTGCCGGCTGACGAATCGCGCAAGGCGCCTGACACGAAGTGAGCGCCGTTCGAGAAGGCTCGGAAATCGGCGCGACCAGTCGTGTCTCGGCGCTTGTGGGACGCTGGCTCGCACCGGGAACCGACGTCGGCTCGTTGCTGCTGCTGGCGCTGGCTTTCCTCGCACTCTATGGGGGCACCTATGCCGAACTCGCGCGGTCGAACTGGACCTCGGAAGAGCTCAACTACGGCCCGCTCATCCTGGCCGTCAGCCTGTGGCTCTTCTACCGCGAGCGCCATGCACTGACCCAACTGGCGCCCCGTCCAGCGGTGCGCACGGGTTACGGCTTGCTTGCCTTCGGGCTCCTGCTGTACGCAGTGGGAGTGTCGCAGAGCATCATGATGTTCGAGGTGGGGTCGCAGATCGCGGTGGTGGCCGCAATCCTGCTGATCTACAAGGGCTGGGCTGCGGTCCGCCTGCTGTGGGTGCCGCTGCTACTGATGGTGTTCCTGGTGCCGTTGCCCGACCTGGTCGTCGCACTGGTGACCGGGCCCTTGAAGATCGCCGTGTCCGCGGTCGCGACGCACCTGCTGCACGCCGCCGGCTACCCCGTTGCGCGCTCGGGTGTGGTGATGACGGTGGGGCAATACCAGCTGCTCGTGGCCGATGCCTGTGCCGGCCTTTCGTCCATCCTCACGCTCGAGGCGGTGGGCATCGTCTACATGAAGCTGGTCGGTCATGTCTCGGTGCTGCGCAATTCGATCCTCGCGCTGTTGCTGGTGCCGGTGGCTTTCGTGGCCAACGTGGTGCGCGTCATCATCCTCGTGCTGGTCACCTACTACCTGGGCGATGCCGCCGGCCAAGGTTTCGTCCACAGCCTGGCCGGGTTGGTGTTGATCGCCGTGGCCACGGTATTGATGATCGCCATCGACAGCCTGCTGGGGCTGTGCCTGCGCGGTACGCGCCGTTAGCCCACGAGCAGGTCTGCCGATGAAGCGCATGCATGCCTGGATCATCTGTGCCGCGGCCGTGGTCGTGGCCGTGGCCAGCCATGCCTTCCAGCCCACGGAGCTGCTGGCGCAACGGCTGGGCGACGTCGACCTCGAAGCCGTCGTCCCCGACCAGTTCGGCGTGTGGCGGCGTGATGCGTCGAACGCTGCGGGCGTGGTCGACCCTCAGACCAAGGCCTTCATCGACAGCATCTACACGCGCACGCTGGCCCGCGTCTACGTGGCGGACGACGGCTACCGCGTCATGCTGTCGATCGCCTACAGCCGCGACCACAGCGACAACCGCGATTCGTTCCATCGGCCGGAAATCTGCTACCCCGCCTCGGGCTTCAACATCCTGAGCCAGGCGGACGCACAGGTCGCCACCACCTACGGCGATGTGTCGGCGCGCCGCCTGATCACGCGGCTGGGCGCGGCGCGGCCCGAGCCCGTGACCTATTGGGTCACGATCGGTGAATATGCTGTCGTGACCGGCACGGATCGCAAGCTGGCGAGCCTGCGCTACACCTCCCGCGGCCTGATCCCCGACGGCCTGCTATTCCGGGTGTCGTCCATCGATCCGAGCACCGACCATGCCTTTGCGCGCCAGGACCAGTTCATCCGCGAGTTCGTCGCTGCGCTGGCGGCGCAGGATCGGCGCCGTCTGGCCGGTCTCGGCAGCGATTGACCCTTGGCCTGCGCCGCCGGCGCCTTCGGCACTGCCAGCCGCGACGACCAACGCACCGGCCATGCCAGAGGGCTGGCTCCGCGCAGGCTGCCCGGTCTTCAGTCTGCGTAGCGCGCGCCGGCCTGGTCTAGCTTGCGCAACAGCGCCGCATACACCGCCGCGCACACCGCCGGCTCCAGCGGGCCGGCCTCGCGCACGCATTGCGCGCGTGCCTCGCTCGTCGCAGGGTGCATTGCGCCGGCACTGCCGGCGGCCACCTGCACGTCGCAGGCACGCTGCAGCGTCCACAGCCACATGAAGGCCTCGGGGATGTCGTGGCCCCAGCTCAGCAGGCCATGGTTGCGCAGGATCACGCACTTCTTGTCGCCGATGCTGGCCAGCATGCGGGTGCGCTCGTCGGGGTTGACGGTGATGCCCTCGAACTCGTGGTACGCCACCCGGCCGTGCAGCTGCGCGCCGTAGAACGAGTCGTGCGACAGCCCCTGCTCCAGGCAGGCCACCGCCATGCCGGTGGTGGTATGGGTGTGCATCACGCAGTGCGCATGGTCCACATGGCCGTGGATCGCGCTGTGGGTGACGAAGCCGGCACGGTTGACCGCATGGTCGGTGGGCCGTACCGGCCGACCCTGGATGTCCACCGCCACCAGGTTCGAGGCGGTGACCTCGTGGTACATCAGGCCGAAGGGGTTGATCAGGAACACCCGCTCCGGCCCGGGCACGCGCAGCGTGATGTGGTTGAAGATCATCTCGGTCCAGCCCAGCAGGTCGAACACCCGGTAGCAGGCCGCCAGCTGCACTCGCGCCTGCCATTCGGCGTCGGTCATGGCAATGGGCTCGCCCAGGCGCGGGTCTTCATGCATCGTCAGCGACATGGCTTGGCTCCGAAGGGCGGTCAGGCAGCCATCTTAGCGAGGCGACGGGCTTCCCCCGAAGGTGTGATGCCTGCCAACGGCGGGCTGATCGACAATGCGACATATGAGTCCGGTCAAGGTCCGTGCCGCGTCTTCCGCGGCCCTGCAACTGGCGCGTCGGTCCTGGCGCCTTCTGTACAGCGATTCACAGGCCTGCATCGCCCTGGCCGGGCAGGCCTTCGAGCGCGCCAGTCGGCGCGGCGACCTGGCCGCGATGGGCTGGGCCCGGCTGACCCGCGGCTTTCACCTCATCTGGTATGCCACCCCGCACGAGGCGATGGACGAGCTCAGCGAAGCGCAGCGCTGCTTCGAGGCGGTGGGCGACCGCGCCGGCCAGCTGCTAGCCGAAGTCGGCCTGGCGCGCTGCGGCTGGCGCGACGGCCAGTTCCGCGCCTCGCTCGAGCGCGTGCTGCCCCTGCGCGACGAGGGACTGCGCATCCTGCAGCACGACGGCCTGGGCATGCTGCTGGCCACCATCGCCGGCTGCTACTCGGAGCTGGGCGAATCGCAGCAGGCCTTCGCCTACATGTACCAGGCCTTGCGCGAGTCCGCCGCCGGCAGGAGCCAGGGTTTCGACGTGGTGCTGTACTGCAACCTGGCCCACGAGCTGATCCAGCTGGGCGACTACCACCAGGCGCTGAGCTACCTGGAGGAAGGCTTGGCGCGCTGTGCGCACCTGAACAATGCGCGCCTGTTCAGCGTGCTGAGCATCAACCGCGTGATCTGCCTGACCAACCTGGACCGCCCAGCCGAGGCCTTGCCCGACGTGCGCCGGCTGCTCGCCTTGCCGGCCGACAAGGACGGGCGCGGGCCGATGAACGCCCACTTCGAGACGCTCGCTCTGGCCGCGCTGCAGGCCGGCGACGTGGCGCTGGGTACCGACATGGTCGACCGCGCCTGCTGCATGCTCGAAGGCACCACCGTGCCCGACGAGCGCGCCACGCTGCGCGTCGCCCAGGCCGAGCTTCTGATGGCGCGCGGGCGCTGGGCCGAGGCCGCCGCGCTGCTGCAGGCGCCGCCGCAGCCCGGCGAGAGCCTGCGCGTGCGCTGCATGCATTTCCACGCGCTGGCCGCGGCGCAGGAGCGCCTGGGCCAGCCGGCGCAGGCGCTGCAGGCGCTGCGCCTGTGGCAGAAACTGCACACCGAGCGGGCGCTGCAGGCCTCGGGCGCGCGCTACCAGGCGGCGGCGCTGCAGACCGAGCTGCTGCGCATGAAGCAGGAGCTGCAGAGCATCGACGCGCGGCGGCGCAGCACCGAGCGCGCACGCGCCGAGCTGGAAGCCGCCAACCAGCAGCTCAAGGGCAAGATCGCCGAGGTCGAGGCGCTGCAGCAGGCGCTCAAGCAACAGGCCACGCGCGATTTCCTCACCGGGCTGTTCAACCGCCGCCACCTCGACGACGTGCTGCCTGCGATGCTGGCCATGGCGCAGCGCGACCGGCAGCCGCTGTCGGTGGTGATCATCGACCTGGACCACTTCAAGACCGTGAACGACCAACTCGGCCATGCCGCGGGTGACCGGCTGCTGGCCGCCTTCGGTGAGCTGCTGGGCGCGCACAACCGCAAGAGCGACGTGGCCTGCCGCTATGGCGGCGAGGAGTTCTGCCTGCTGATGCCGCGCACCGCGGCTGCGGCGGCGCGGCGCAAGACGCTGGCCCTGCTGAAGCAATGGTCGGCGCAGTGCGAGGGCGATGCTCGGAAACTGCCGGGCGCGAGCAGCTTCTCGGCCGGCATTGCCGATTCCTCGCTGGTGCCCGGTCCGCTGCCCGAGCTGCTGAAGGCCGCCGACGACATGCTGCTGCAGGCCAAGCGTCGGGGCCGCAACCGCGTGCTGGTGCACGACAACGGCACCCGCGCCGCCGCCTGAACTTGCCGGCGACGCTGCAGGCGGTTGTGCCGGACAATGGGACGCCGCGCAGCCGCCCATGACCATCCGCTACGACATCACCCACACGACGCTGTACCGCTACAGCAAGCCAGTGAGTTTCGGCGAACACCGCGTGATGTTCCGTCCGCGCGACAGCCACGACCTGCGCGTGCTGGCCACCGACTTGGTGTGCAGCCCCGAGGCGCAGGTGCGCATGATCCAGGATCCGCACTCCAACTCGGTCGCGCTGGTCTCCCCGCTGCGCAGCGCCACCGAGCTGAAGATCGTCTGCACCTTCCGCATCGAACACGCGCCCGGTGACGGCACCGAGCTGGCGGTGTCGCCCAGCGCGCTGATCTTCCCCTTTGCCTATTCGGTGGAGGAGCGATTCGACCTGGAGCACTACATGCGACCGCTGCACGACGACCCGGACGGCGTGCTCACCCACTGGGCGCGGCAGTTCATGCGTACCGACGGGCCCACCGGCACACGCGACCTGCTGCTGCAGATGAACAGTTTCATCCGCCAGCATTTCGGCTACGCCGCGCGCGACGAGGAAGGCACTCAGCCGCCGTTGCAGACCTTGCAGCTGGGCACCGGCAGCTGCCGCGACTTTGCGCTGCTGATGATGGAAGCCGTGCGTCGCCTGGGCATGGCGGCGCGTTTCGTCTCCGGCTATCTCTATGACCAGGCGCTCGACCCCGCGACCCAGGCCGCCGGCAAGGCGGCGACGCTCGGCGCGGGCAGCACCCATGCCTGGCTACAGGTGTACCTGCCCGGCGCCGGCTGGGTGCCTTTCGACCCGACCAACAACCTGCGTGCCGGCACCGCGCAGCTGATCCGCGTGGGCGTGGCGCGCGACCCGAGGCAGGCTGCGCCGATCAGCGGCAGCTGGTTCGGCCCAGCCGACGCCTACCTCGGCCTGAGCGCCAACGTGCAAGTCAGCCGCGTGACGGATTGAGAAGTGGCCGTCATCCTGGTGCGCCATGGCGAGACCGCGCTGAATGCCGCGCGTGTCATGCAGCCGGCCGACACGCCGCTGAGCGAGCGCGGCCGGGCCCAGGCCTTGGCGGTGGCGCAACGGCTGGCGCGGCGCGGCGGCATCGGCGCCATCCTCAGCAGCGACCTGCCGCGTGCCTGGCTCACCGCCGAGGCGATCGCCGCTGCGCTGGCGCTGCCCATCCAGTCCAGTGCACTGCTGCAGGAGCGCAACTTCGGCGAGCTGCGCGGCCGGCCCTACGACACGCTGGGCTTCGACCCGCTGGTCATGCAGGAGGCGCCGCTGGGCGGCGAGTCGGCAGCAGGCTTCGTGCAACGCGTGCGACGAGCCTTCGACGACATGCTGCAGCAGCATCAGGGCCTGGACGGAGACCTGGTGGTGGTGACGCACGGGCTGCTGATCCGCACGCTGCTGGCCGGGCCGTTGCTGCACGGCGCCGGCACGCAGGTCGAACTGCATCTGGGCAACACCTCGCTCAGCATCTTCGACGCCGCACCGCCGCATGCGCTGCAGCTGCTCAACTGCACCCGCCATCTCGACGACGCCGAGCGCGACGACGCGCGCAGCCTGTCGGGCGGCTGACCATCCCATCTTCGAGGAGGCCTGCACCATGACCACCGACGTCCACCTGCTCGTCGAAATCCGCGACGGCATCGCGCTGCTCACGATGAACCGCCCGGAACGACTGAACGCGCTGTCGCAGGACATGATCGACCGCGCCATCGACACCCTGGAGCGCGTCGCCACCGACCCGGCCGTGGGCTGCATCGTGCTCACCGGCGCCGGCCGGGGCTTCTGCGCCGGCGGCGACGTCAAGGCCATGGGCGGCGCCGCGCTGCACGGGCTGAGCCTGGAGCAGCAGGTCGACCGGCAGCGGCGCATCCACCGCATGTCGGCGCTGCTGCACGACAGCCCCAAGGTCAGCATTGCCGCGGTCAACGGCCCCTGTGCCGGGGCCGGTTTCGGCCTGGCACTGGCCTGCGACTTGCGCCTGGCGGCAGACAGCGCCACCTTCACCACCGCCTTCGCCAAGGTAGGTTTTGCCGGCGACTTCGGCATCACCTGGCCGCTGACGCGCGCGCTGGGCGAGGCTCGGGCCAAGGAACTGCTCTTCTTGTCGGACGTGCTGTCGGCGCCGCAGGCGGCGAACCTGGGCCTGCTGAACCGCGTGCTGAGCGCGGCCGAGCTGATGCCCGCCACGCTGCAACTGGCCGCACGCATCGCCGCCGGCCCTCAGGTGGCCTACCGCTATATGAAGGAGAACGTGCACGCCGCCGCGACCGAGAGCTACCCGCAGTTGCTCGACCGTGAGGGATTCACCCAGCGGCGAACCGGTGGTACGGCCGATCACCGCGAGGGCGTGGCCGCCTTCGTCGAGAAGCGCGCACCCAAGTTCAGTGGCCGCTGACCCGAAGGAGCCCGCCATGCGAATCCGCCAGATCGTCTTTGCCGCCACCGACCTGCAAGCCGGCGCTGCCCAGCTGGGTGCACTGATCGGCATGGCCGCACCCTACCGCGACCCGGGCGTGGCCGAGTTCGGCCTCGACAACGCGGTGTTCGTGCTCGGCGACCAGTTCGTCGAGATCGTCTCGCCCACCCGCCCCGGCACGGCGGCAGGCCGGCTGATCGAGCGGCGCGGCGACAGTGGTTACATGCTGATCCTGCAGACCGACGACTTCAGTCGGGAACTGGCGCGCTTCGAGCGCCTGGGCGTGCGCCGCGTCTGGGCCAAGGACCTGCCGGACATCCGCGCCACCCACCTGCACCCCAAGGACATCGGCGGTGCCATCGTCTCCATCGACCAGCCCACGCCGGCGGCCTCCTGGCGCTGGGGCGGGCCCGATTGGACTGTGCAGGACGGCCGCGCCGGCCAGCAGCGCGTGGTCGGCGTCACCATCGGCGCCGACGACCCGGCGGCGATGGCTGGTCGCTGGGCCACGGTGCTGGGCCTGGCCGCGCCGGCGGCGCAAGGCTCCACGCAACGGCTGGTGCTGGACGGCGGCTGGATCGACTTCGAGGCCGCCGACGCGCGCGGCGAGGGCATCTGCGGCTACACGCTGGCGGTAGCCGACCGCGATGCGGTGCTGGCCCGCGCCCGTGAAATGGGCTTGGCCGTGGCCTGCCACGCGGTGATGCTCTTCGGCACGCGCGTGGAACTGCGCGAGCTGTAGTCGGTCGGCCGCCGACAGATCAGTGCAAACCGCTGCGGATGTTCTCCAGCTCGGCGATCACATGGTCCACGCGGCTGAGGAAGGCTGCGCGGCTGGCATGTGGCTCCGGCGTGATGGCCTCGGCCGCCAGCTCGGCCAGCGCCTCACGGTGCGCAAAGCGCGCCCACTTGCGCACGTCCCAGTAGGTCAGCAGGGCCAGCCGCCCCAGATCCCCGGTGCGGCGCGCGTGCTGCAGGCTGCCGAGCACGTCTTCCAGATCCCTGTGCAGCGCCGGTGACAGTTGTTTGTTCATGTTGCAGTGCAGCATGAAACTTGAAACTGAATGGAGACTTACATTCTGGTCGGCCGGCCTCGGTGACAGTTGTTTGTTCATGTTGCAGTGCAGCATGAAACTTGAAACTGAATGGAGACTTACATTCTGGTCGGCCGGCCTGGGGAGTGTGCTCTAGCCGAAGCGGACGCTCAAGCGCCCCAGACCTCGGCCGCCACCTCCACCACACGCTGCAACTTGCGCCATTGGTCGTCTTGCGACAGCGCGTTGCCATGGTGCGTGCTGGAAAAGCCACACTGCGGCGACAGGCACAGGTCGTCCAGAGGCACGAACTTGGCGGCCTGGGCGATGCGACGCTTCAGGTCGTCCTTCGATTCAAGCTCGCCCAGCTTGGTGGTCACCAGCCCCAGCACCACCTTCTTGCCTCGGGGCAGGGCGCGCAAGGGCTCGAAGCCGCCGGCGCGCACGCTGTCGAATTCCATGAAGTAGCCGTCGACATCGGTCGAGAACATGGCCTGCACGACAGGGTCGTAGCCGCCTTCGGCCACCCACGCACTCTTGAAGTTGCCGCGGCAGGTGTGGATGGTCACATGCAGGTCGTCCGGCTTGCCCATGAGCGCGGCGTTGATGGTGTCGGCATAGGTCTGCGGCAGCGCGGCCGGGTCGTCGCCGTTGGCGCGGCAGTTGGCCTGGATCTTCGGGTCGCACAGGTAGGCGAAGGTGATGTCGTCCAGCTGCAGGTAGCGGCAGCCGGCGGCATACAGGTGGCCGATGGCCGCGCGGTAGGCCGCCGCCACGTCGGCCCAGAACGCGTCCATCTCGGGGTAGGCCTCGCGCGAGATGGCCGCGCGGCCGCCGCGCAGGTGCAGCATCGACGGCGAAGGGATCGTCATCTTCGGCGTGCGCGTGGTCTGTGACTTCAGATAGGCGAAGTGCTCGGCCATGATCGGCCGGCTGCAGCCGATGAGGCCGGAGACGGTGGCGATCGGTGGCTGCTCGCCGCCGTGCTCGCCGGTCTGGAACTTCGGCCCCGGGTTGTCCTTCAACGTCACGCCGTCCAGTTGCGCCAGGAAGTCCAAGTGCCACCAGTCGCGGCGGAACTCGCCGTCGGTGATGCTCTGCAGCCCGATCGCCTCCTGGTGGCGCACCGCTTCGGTGATGGCTTGGTCTTCGGCCCGGCGCAATTGCGCTGCATCGACCTCGCCACGCTTGAAGCGGGCGCGCAGGGCCGCCAGTTCTGCAGGCCGCAGCAAGCTGCCGACCTGGTCGGCACGGAAGGGGATGGTCATGGCTCGGCTCCTCGCAGCGGGCGCAGGGAGCGCCCGGGCCGCGGGATCATAGACCGCGTGTGATGGGTTGCCGCCGGAGGTCACGCCGGGGCCTTCAGCGCGTGCTAGGCTTAGGGTTAACACTTAGGGAGCCAGTCATGTGGACTTTCCCTCCTGCGTCATGGCCGCCGCAACTTGCCGACCTGGCGCGCCTGCCGTCCGACCTCACCTGGGGCCGTGTCTGGGAGCAGACCCGGCTGCAACGGGGCCTGTTCGAGCTTTTCCAACGCCCCGACGCGCAGGCGGCCGAACGGATTGCCAAAGCGCTGCGCGACGGCGCCCGCAGCCTGGCCAGCCTGCCCTTCGACCTGGCACGCGCACAGCATGCCGCCGCCGTGCTGGCCGGCGCATGGCCGCGCTCGCTGCTGGAGTCGACACGTTTCGAACAGCAGCTGGACGCCATCGAGCGGCTTGCCCTGGGCCCGCTGGCGCGCAGCGTCTGAGGCGTCAGGGGTCGGTTTCGGCCCCGGTCGGGCATGCGTTACCAGCATCGCGCTGGATGCGCGGCGTGCCGCCGTCCTCCGGCCGCGTACCTGGCATGTAGGGTGGGTTCGGGGCCTTGAAGCGGGCCATGTAGTCGACCAGCGCGTCGATGTCCAGCGCGCCACCCAGTGGCGCCGTGCCCTTCAGGAAGGTGCTGAAACTGTCGCCGCCGCTGGCCATGAAGCTGTTCACCGTCACGCGGTATTCGCGCGCCGGCTCGGGCACCTTGCCGCCGCCATCGACCAACGTCTCGGTGCGGCCGTCACGCGTCAACGTCACCGAATGGATGCGTGCGTCGCAGGCCCTGCTGCCGTTCCAGCGGTACTTGAAGCCGGCCGAGGGCAGCATGATGCGCGTGGCGCTCGGCAGTTGGCCGCGGCAGCCGGCGAACTGCTGCTCCAGCAATTCCTTGATGTCCTGTGCGCTCAGCGTCATCGTCACCAGGCTGTTGCCGAAGGGCTGGGCGGTGAAGGCCTCGCCGTAGGTGACGTTGCCGTCGCCTTCGCTGCCGCGCTGCCTGTAGGTGAAACCGGGGGTGCGCACGCCGCCGCGGTTCATGAAGGCGATGGCCGCACCGCCGAAGGCCGGTGCCGTAGTGGCGGCCAGCTGGGCGTCGGCGATGAGTTCGCCGGCCGGCATGTTGCAGGCGGGGTCGCGGGCATTGTTGGGCAGCTCGGTGGCGATCGAGCCGATGACCACCGCCGCGCGCGGCGCCACCAGCGCGTCGTAGCCCTTGACGATGCCGGCCAGCGCGGCATCGGGCTTGACCGTCGGGTCGCTGCGGTCGACCAGCCGGTTGCTCACCTGCACCGCGACCACGTCGCGCGTGGCCGGGTCGATGCGCAGGTCGATGTCGCTGAGCACGCGGCCGAAGGCGTTGGCGCTGCTCACCGGCACCGCGCGGCCCTTGGCATTGGGCAGCCGGCAGTTGTAGGCCGCATGGGTGTGGCCGCTGAGCACCACGTCCACCGCGTCGTCGAGCTGGCTGACGATGTGCGCGATCGGCGAGCCCGCCAGGTTGCCCTCGCAGGCGTTGATGTCCTGCTGCAGCCCGCTTTGCACGCCGCCCTCATGCACCAGCACGACGATGGCCTCGATGCCTTCGGCGCGCAGTTTCGGCACCAGCGCGTTGACGGTGGCGGCCTCGTCGCGGAACTCCAGCCCGGCCACGCCAGTGGGCACGACGATGCCCGGCGTGTCCTTCAGCGTCATGCCGATGAAGGCCACCGGCACGCCCTGAAAGCGCTTGACGCCGTAGGCCGGCAGCAATGTCTGGCCGGTGGCCGTGACCACGACGTTGGCCGACAGCCACTGGAACTTCGCGCCCTCGAATGGCACCGGGGTGCCGACCTTCGCGCCCTGGCAGCTGTTGACGTCGATCCTGGCGCCGTCCATCTTGCAGCCGCCGCGCTGCAGCCGCAGCAGCGTGGCCGAGCCCTTGTCGAACTCGTGGTTGCCGACGGCGTTGAACTCCAGGCCGATGCGGTTGAGCGTCTCCACCGCAGGCTCGTCGTGGAACAGCGACGAGATCAGCGGCGTGGCACCGATCATGTCGCCGGCACCCACGACCGCATGGTTCGGGTTTTGCGCCTTCAGCTTGTTGGCGTGCGCGGCGATGTACTCGGCGCCGCCCACCGGCACGCGCTGCGCCGCCGGTAGCGCCAGGTTGGGTGCGAAGCTGCCCGGCGACTGCAGGTTGCCGTGGTAGTCGTTGAAGCCGATCAGCTTCACCTCGATCGGCGTGCCTGTCGTGGCACAACCCGCCAGCGCCAGCATGGCGGCCAGCGCGCACAGTCGTTTCATTCATCCGCTCCGCGACGCCACACACCCAGGAAGGCGCGGGCCTTTTTCCACGCGCTCAGACGCTCGTCCGACAGCGCATCCAGAAAGTCGGACAGCCGCTTCGACTTGGCCATGGTGTAGACGGTCAGCGCCGCGGTGGCGACGAAGACCGCACCGAACAGCGTCAGCCGCTGCACCATCGGCGCATCCGCCTCGGCCAGCAGGTTCATGCCCAGGAAGCCGGTGGTCACGGTGCCCATCAGGCCGAAGATCGTCACCACCGTCAGCCGCACCACGGTGTTGGCCTGGCGGCGCAGGCTGTCGGCTTCGAGGTAGCCGCTCATGTCGGCGATGCGCTCCTTGACCTCGGCATACAGCGCGTCGGTGCCCAGGTGCGCGGTGCTCATGCGGAACAGCGCGCGCGCCTGCGCCTGCTCGGACACCTCGTGGAACCAGTAGCGGTGGGTGAAGCCCAGGAAACCGGCGAAGGCTTCGCGGATGGCGCGCTTGAAGCGGCGGATGCTGTCGGGATCGGCGATGTCCAGGTGCTTCAGCGCCTCGGCCAGCCGGTCGCTGAACATCAGCAGCGCCGCCTTCTGGAAATGCGCGATCAGGAAGAGCAGGAAATGCTGGTGGCGGAACTGCGCCAGCACGCCGCGCTCGGCGCAGTTGTAGAAGGCCGCGCGGGCATCGCCCACCACCACCAGCGAGTGCCCGCTGCACAGGTAGCGTGTGTTTGGCGCCGCACCGGCATCGGACCAGAAGCGGTCGTAGCAGTGGCGTGCCTCGAAATCGGCCAGCTGCGGTTCGGCGAAAGGCAGCATGGCGTCGTTGTCGCCCTCCGGCGCGGCGCTGAGCAACCCCAGGCGAACGAAGTCGCTACGCGTCAGCGCGCGCGGGTCGTCCAGCGCCAGATAGGCCATCGTCGGCATGCGGTAGTACTCGATCTGGCGGAAGCGCAAGGCGCCGGGCCGTCCCGAATGGTCGCTGACCAGCGGCTCCAACATGAAGGCCCAGTGCGCGACGATGCGCGGCGCGCGGTGCTCGGCCACATGGGCCAGAAAACTGTCGCGGTCCTGCGCATCCGACGCCGCCAGCACGCGGCCGGTGGCGTCCAGGAACTCCACGCTGGCCATGCAGTGCAGCGCCTGGCCGCGTGCATCCCAGCCGGCCGGGTAGGCGCGGCCGAAGCGGTACAGCAGGTCCTGCGCCTGGGCCAACGGCAGATCGTCGGCGCTGATCTCCACGTTCAGCAGCACCAGGTCGATGTTCAGGAAGAAGATCAGGTCGACATGCACGATGTCCAGCAGCAGCGGTGCATCGCCCGGCTTGGAGACCACGCGCACCTGGGCCACGTCCCGGCGGCGGAACAGTCGCATCGGCGAGCCGGCCGCGCCGGCGTTGCGCTGCGCGCGGCTGTCGCCGTAGAGGAAGCGCTGCACGTAGGGCAGGAAGGTGACGAACTCGTTGTAGTGCCTCTCGTGGAAGTCCTCGGCATCGCCGGTGTACTCATCCACCTCCTCGCGCCAGTTCGGCGTTAGCAGTTCCCACGGCCGCGCGCTCGTGTCGGCGGGCAACGGCATCAGCCGCAGCGGCCACAGCAGCACCTGGCGCAGGTGCCTGACCTGCGGACGATCCGGGTTCGACATGGCGCGCAGTGTAGGCGCGCGCAGCGGCGCGCGGGATCAGTCGACGACGGTCTGCGACTGCTCGCGCAGGTACTGCGGCAGGTACCAGAAGGAGCCAATGGCCTTGCCGGTGTTGCCGCTGCCCTTCCAGCCGCCGAAGGGCTGGTAGCCAGGCCAGGCGCCGGTGGTCGCGCCCTGCGGCCGGTTGACGTAGGTGACTCCGGCCTCGATGCGTTCGTGAAAGGTGGCGATCTCTTCCGTGCCGCCGTAGAAGCCGGCCGTCAGGCCGTAGTCGCTGTCGTTGGCTCGCGTGATGGCTTCGTCCAGCGAATCGACCTCGCCGATGAGCGCCAGCGGCAGGAACAGCTCCTCGCGCCACAGGCGGTGGCCGTAGGGCGCGGTGGCGTAGGTCGGAGCGACAAAATGACCGCGCGCCAGCGCGCCTTCGGTCAGCAAACGCCCACCGCACAGCAGCTGGCCTTCACGCTGCAGGGCGTCGATGGCGCGGCGGTAACGCTGCACCGCCGCGGCGTTGATCACCGGGCCCATCCAGTGTGCGGCCTGCGTCGGGTCGCCGACCGCGATCGAGGCCGTTTGCTTGAGCAGCTGCTCACGCAGCGCGTCGGCCAGCGGACGCTCGACATAGACCCGCGAGCAGGCCGAACACTTCTGCCCTTGCAGCCCGAAGGCCGAGCGCACGATGCCGGTGGCGGCACGCTCCAGGTCGGCATGGCGGGTGACGATGGCGGCGTTCTTGCCGCCCATCTCGGCGATCAGCGGGCGCGGCCGTGGCCCGGCGACGAAGTGGCGCAACAGCTCGGTGCCCACCTCGTGCGAGCCGGTGAAGGTGCCGCCGGCCACTGCAGGATGCTGCATCAGCGCCGCGCCGACCTCGGCGCCGGAACCGCAGACCAGGTTGAGCACGCCCGGCGGCAGCCCGGCAGCGTCGAACACGTCCATCAGCAGCCGGCCGCTCCAGGCCGTGTCGCTGGCGGTCTTGAAGACCACCGTGTTGCCAGCCACCAGCGCGGCGCCGATCGGCCCGCCGGCCAGCGCGAACGGAAAGTTGAAGGGCGCGACCACCGCCCACACGCCGTAGGGCTTCAGCAGCGTGCGGTTGTGGCTGCGCCAGCCATTCAGCGGGTCGTCGGGCAGCGTGCGGTCGAAGCCGGCGTGCTCGGCCATCTGGTCGCAGTACCAGGTGATCAGGTCGGCCGTCTCCTGCACCTCGCCGATCGCCTCCATGCGGTTCTTGCCGACCTCCAGCGCCACTGCAGCGGACAACTCGTAGACCCGCTGCTCGATCAGTGCGGCCGCGCGGCGCAGCAATTCGATGCGCTGCGGGTAGGGCGTGGCGGCCCAGCCCGACGCCGCCGCGCGTGCCGCGACCACCGCGTCGTCCACGTCGGCAGCGCTGCCGAGCGCAAAGCGGCCGAGCAGCAGCTCGCGATCGATCGGTGAGCGCAGCTCAAAGTCGCGCGCAGCCTGGCGCGACCGGCCGCCGATGTGCATCGCGTGGTCTTGGCCCAGCGCGCCGCGCACGTCGGCCAGTGCCGCGTCGAAGCGCTGGTGCAGCGCCGGCGGCGGGTCGAACATCGTCGCGTAGGTCAGGCGGTAGGGCGTGCTCACCCGGCTCCCCTCTTGCCCGGGGCTAAAGCGGCTTCTTCAGCCAGTGCCCGAGCTCGCCGATGAGGCCGCGGCGGAAAGCCATCACGCAGACCACAAAGATCACGCCCTGCACCACGGTGACCCAGGCACCGAGCTGCGCCAGGTAGTTCTGCATCGTGATGATGACGGCGGCACCGACGATCGGGCCGAAGACCGTGCCCATGCCGCCGAGCAGCGTCATCAGCACCACCTCGCCGGACATCGACCAATGCACGTCGGTCAGCGACGCCAACTGGAACACCAGCGCCTTGGTCGAGCCGGCCAGCCCAGCCAGCGTGCCCGACAGCACGAAGGCCAGCAGCTTGTAGCGGTCGGTGTCGTAGCCCAGCGAGATGGCGCGGGCCTCGTTCTCGCGGATGGCCTTCAGCACCTGGCCGAAGGGCGAGTGGATGGCGCGGTAGATCAGCCCGAAACCGGCCAGGAATATGGCCAGCACGAAGGCGTACATGACCAGCTGGTTGTCCAGGCCGATGAGCCCGAACAGCTTGCCGCGCGGCACGCCCTGGATGCCGTCCTCGCCGCCGGTAAAGGGCGCCTGCAGGCTGAAGAAGTAGACCATCTGCGCCAGCGCCAGCGTGATCATCGCGAAGTAGATGCCCTGACGGCGGATGGCCAGCAGACCCGCGCCGAGGCTCAGCAGCGCCGCGCAGCCGGTGCCGAACAGGATCGCCAGCTCCGGCGTCAGCCCCCAGACCTTGGCGGCATGTGCCGAGGCATAGCCGGCCGAACCGAGGAACATCGCATGGCCGAAGGACAACAGCCCGCCGAAGCCGATCAGCAGGTTGAAGGCGCAGGCGAAGAGCGCGAAGCACATCACCTTCATCATGAACACCGGGTAGACCACGGCCGGCGCAACGACCAGGATCACGGTCATGACGATGAAGGCCGTGCGGTGCACGCGCAGCTCGGCGGCGCGCTTCAGTGCCGCGGCCGAAGGCACGGGGCTCGCGCGGTCCGTCATTTCTGCGCTCCGAACAGTCCGGCCGGCCGCACCAGCAGCACGATCGCCATGATGATGAAGATGACGGTGCTCGACGCCTCGGGGTAGAAGACCTTGGTCAGGCCCTCGATCAGCCCGAGACCGAAGCCGGTGACGATCGAGCCGAGGATCGAACCCATGCCGCCGATGACGACGACGGCGAAGACGACGATGATCAGGTCGGCGCCCATCTGCGGGCTGACCTGGTACACCGGCGCGGCCATCACGCCGGCCAGCGCCGCCAGCGCGACGCCGAAGCCGTAGGTCAGCGTGATCATGCGCGGCACGTTGATGCCGAAGGCCTGCACCAGCTGCGGGTTCTCGGTGGCCGCACGCAGGTAGGAGCCGAGCTTGGTGCGCTCGATCACGTACCAGGTGCCCAGGCAGACCACCGCCGAGGCGACGATGATCCAGGCGCGGTAGTTGGGCAGGAACATGAAGCCCAGGTTCTGCCCGCCCTGCAGCTGCGCTGGGATCTGGTAGGGCTGCCCGGAGGAGCCGTATTCGTTGCGGAACAGGCCCTGGATGATCAGCGCCAGGCCGAAGGTCAGCAGCAAGCCGTACAGGTGGTCCAGCTTGTACAGCTTGGACAGCAGCAGCCGCTCGATGAGCACGCCGGTGGCGCCGACGACGAGCGGTGCGATCAGCAACGCCCACCAGTAGCCGATACCCAGCTTGTTGAGCATCAGGTAGGCGACGAAGGCGCCCATCATGTACTGGGCGCCATGCGAGAAGTTGATGATGTTCAGCAGGCCGAAGATCACCGCCAGCCCCAGCGACAGCAGCGCATAGAACGAGCCGTTGATCAGTCCGATCAGCAACTGGCCGAACAGGGCCTGAGTGGGGATGCCGAAGATTTCGGTCATGGGGATGAATCCCGAGGCTGGGGCGGCGGAACCGCGGTGCCGCCGCCCGTGCGTCGAAGCTTTACTTCTTCACCAGCGGGCAGTCGCCCTGGTCGATCGGCCGGAAGGCCTGGTCGGCCGGGATCGTGGCGCGGATCTTGTAGTAGTCGTAAGGACCCTTCGATTCAGACGGCTTCTTCACTTCCACCAGGTAGGCCGGGTGAATCTTGCGTCCGTCGGCGCGGATCGAGCCCTTGCCGAACAGCGGGTCATCGGTGGGCAGAGCCTTCATCTGCGCGATGATCTTGCTGCCGTCGTCGGTCTTGGCGGCTTCGACCGCCTTCAGGTAGTGCAGCACCGACGAGTACACGCCGGCTTGCACCATCGAAGGGAACTTGCCGCCGTTGGCCGCGGCGAAGCGCTTGCTCCAGGCGCGGGTCTGGTCGTTCAGGTCCCAGTAGAAGGACTCTGTGAAGATCAGGCCTTGCGCGGTGTTCAGGCCCAGGGCGTGCACGTCGGTGATGAACACCAGCATGCCGGCCAGGCTCTGGCCGCTCTTGACGATGCCGAACTCGGAGGCCTGCTTGATCGCATTGATGGTGTCGCCGCCGGCGTTGGCCAGGCCGATGACCTTGGCCTTGGAGGACTGCGCCTGCAGCAGGAACGAGCTGAAGTCCTGGCCCGGGAACGGATGGCGCACGCCGCCGATGACCTTGCCGCCGGCCTTCGTCACCGCGGCCGTGGTGTCGCGCTCCAGCGCGTGGCCGAAGGCGTAGTCGGCGGTCAGGAAGAACCAGCTGTCGCCGCCGGTCTTGACGATCGCGCTGCCGGTGCCGTTGGCCAGCATCCAGGTGTCGTAGGTCCAGTGGATGGTGTTGGGGCTGCAGGCCTTGCCGGTCAGGTCCGAGGTGGCCGCGCCGGAACTGATGAAGGCCTTGCCCTTGTCCTTGGTGATCTGGTTCACCGCCAGTGCCACCGACGAGGTCGGCACGTCGAAGATGGCGTCGACCTTGTCGACGTCGTACCAGGTGCGCGCGATGGTCGAGCCGACGTCGGGCTTGTTCTGGTGGTCGGCACCCAGCACCTCGACCTTCATGCCCTTCTTGGCCGCGCCGAAGTCCTCGACCGCCATCTTCGCCGCCATCACCGAACCCGGCCCGGCGATGTCGGCATACAGCCCGGACATGTCGTTCATGACGCCGATCTTGATGACGCCGTCGGAGATCTGTGCCTGCGCGGCGGCACCGCCCAAGCCGCAGGCGGCAGCCACCAGAGTCGAGATCAGATTGCGTTGCAGTTTCATTTTCAGCCCTTTCAGTTGAATCAATCCCGGCCCAAGGCCGGTCCCTCAGATGCCAAGCACCTCGTGCAGCATGTCCTTCTTAGCGTCCAGTTCGGCGGCGGCGAAAGTCTCGATCACCCGCCCATGCTCGATCACGTAGAAACGGTCGGCCAGCGGCGCCGCGAAGCGGAAATTCTGCTCCACCATGACGATCGTCATGCCGCGTTCGCGCAGGGTGCGGATCGCGCGGCCCAGCGCCTGCACGATCACCGGCGCCAGCCCTTCGGAGATCTCGTCCAGCAGCAGCAGCTTGGCGCCGGTGCGCAGGATGCGCGCCACCGACAGCATCTGCTGCTCGCCGCCCGACAGCCGCCCGCCGGGGCTGGCGCGGCGCTCCTTCAGATTGGGGAACATCGCGTAGATCTCGTCCACGCTCATGCCGCCTGAGGCCACCGGCGGCGGCAGCAGCAGGTTCTCCTCGCACGTGAGGCTGGTGAAGATGCCGCGCTCCTCGGGGCAGTAGCCGATGCCCAGATGCGCGATGCGGTGCGGCGGCAGCGCGACGGCCTCGGTGCCGTTGATCATGATCGAGCCGCTGCGCCGGCCGACCAGGCCGAGGATGGCCTTCAGCGTGGTCGTGCGCCCTGCGCCGTTGCGGCCCAGCAGCGTGACCACCTCGCCGCGGTTAACCGTCAGGTCGATGCCGTGCAGGATGTGCGACTCGCCGTAGAAGGCGTGCACGTCGGTGAGTCTCAGAAGTTCAGTGCTCACGATGCGCTCTGCTCGGCCGTCATCGAGCGACCGCCGCGGATCCGGCTTCGCCGGTCCGCCAGCGGTGCCCCCTTCGAGGGGGCGGCCGAAGACCGTAGGGGGTGGTCCAGTTCATCCATGGGCGCCCTGCAGTTCTGCCGCTTCGCTGCCCATGTAGGCCTCGAGCACCTGCGGGTTCTTCGACACCTGTTCGTAAGGCCCCTCGGCAATGACGCTGCCGCGCGCCAGCACGGTGATGGTGTCGGCGATGCTGCCGACGACGTTCATGTTGTGCTCGACCATCAGTACGGTGCGGTTGGCCGACACCTTCTTGATCAGCTGCGTGACCAGCTCGACGTCCTCGTGGCCCATGCCCTGCGTGGGCTCGTCGAGCAGCATCATCTTCGGCTCCATCGCCAGCGTGGTGGCGATCTCCAGTGCGCGTTTGCGACCGTAGGGCAATTCCACGGTCACCACCTCGGCCAGGTCGCGCAGGCCGACGGTGTCCAGCAGTTCCAGAGCGCGCTCGTTCAGGGTGTCGAGCACCTTTTCGGAGCGCCAGAAATGGAAGGACACGCCCAGCTTGTGCTGCAGGGCGACGCGCACGTTCTCCATCACCGTCAGGTGCGGGAAGGTGGCCGAGATCTGGAACGAGCGGATCACGCCGCGGCGCGCGATCTGCGCCGGTTTTTCCTTGGTGATGTCGTGGCCCTCGAACAGGATCTGGCCGCGCGTGGGCACCAGGAACTTGGTCAGCAGGTTGAAGCAGGTCGTCTTGCCGGCGCCGTTGGGGCCGATCAGCGCGTGGATGTCGCCGCGCTTGACGCGCAGATCCACGCCGTCGACGGCGACGAAGCCCTTGAACTCCTTGACCAGGCCGCGGGTTTCCAGAATGACTTCGGCGGACATGGGCTGGTGCAGGCTCGACTCGTGTGCAATGTGCAAGTGGCGGATTATTCGGGCAACGCGCCTCACTGCTGCCCGGGTTTGTGCTTACGCAGACATGCGAACTTCGCCGTGTCTGCGGCTCAGGCGGCTTCGACGCCGGCCTGAAAGACCTGCAGGTCGAAGTCAGAAGAACCTTCCTTCATGGTTGCGCACAGGATGCGCTCGCCGTCGCTGCGCACGTTGACCAGGCCGTACACCAGGTCGGTGGCCATCGGCAACCACGACAGGCGGCGGTAGCTGCCGGTGGGCGAATCGTCGAAATCGGCTTCCAGCTGCTCCGGCTTGTACTCCACGCGCGGCTCGGCCACGGTGCGGGCATGCACGGCGAAGTCCAGCCCCACCGAGCGCGCCAGCTCGGTGGAATACAGCAGCGGCGGCATCAGCTCGCCGTCCATGGCGCGCGAATCGCGGCCGTAGCGCGCGCTGGCGCCCAGGATGCGCGGGCGCGGGTGGGCATAGTCCTCGTTGTCGCCGGAGGAGATGACGGTGGCCCGCGCCGCCATGGCGCGCACGAAGCGCAGGTCGATGTCGTCGCTGCCGTGGTGGCAGCCCTTGGACACGTCGGCGTTGAACTCCTCGGCCGGCTGGCAACTCAGCAGCAGCCGCTGCGAGGCGGTGTTCAGGTCGCCGGTGAGCAGCACGCGGGCCTGGCCGTAGTCCACCCGCAGCACCACCGAATGGCCGTTGCGCGTGACGCTTTCGCTGCCCAGCCAGCGCAGGCCCTTGCCGCCGCCGGCCAGCGTTTCGGCGACCGGGCCGAGCACGCGGATGGCCGCTGCCCCGGGCGACGGTGCATAACCCGGCAACCAGCCGTCGGCCTGCGACAGGCTGCTGACCTTTTTCGGCACCTTGCCGACCAGCTTGGCGAGGCTGTCGAAACCGCTGGCGAAAGGGCGCTTGGGGCGGCCGAAGTGGGTCTTGCCGTCGAGCACTTCGACGATGAACCTGCCTTCGGGCTTGAGCTTGAGGCCGGCGTGGGGCAGCGGCGTGCTGCGGGTGTCGGCGCGCAGCGCACCGAGCTTGTCGCCGTCCTTGAAGCGGCCGATGCCGCAGTGCCAGAAGCGGTCGACGTCGATGGCGAAGCCACGGCCGTCGGGCAATGTGCCGGCCAGCAGGTCGATCATGCCGCCGTAGTGGTCGGCGTCGGGATGGGTGACGATCATGTTCGCCAGCGTCACGCGCTCGCGCTTCAGGTCGTCGATGAATTTCCAGCGCACGAAGTTGGCCGCACCCTTGCGCGTCATCTGCTCGGCCGCGCGGATGCCGGCGTCGATCATGTGCCAGGCATCGTCGTGCGGCGTGCGCATCAGCACGCCGTCACCCTGGCCGACGTCGATGATGTAGAGCTCCAGCAGTCCGGTGTCCGACACCGCGCTGGCCGGCACCCAGCCGCTGCGCCGCCGTGCCAGCACCTTGACCCGCTCGCCGTCGCGCTCGATCTCGTGCAGCGGGTCGCCCCACAGCAGGGTGCACAGCGTCTTGCCGCCGTCGCTCTTGAGCGGCAGCTTGTAGCGGCCGCCGGCATCGTTGAGGTATTTCATGACTTCCTTCCGCGGCATGGCGTCATGCACAGCGCTCACAATGATGCGTCAACCCGAGCCGCCCAAGAGTACGCCATGCCCTCACGCCCCATGTTCATCGCCCCGGCGCGCTTCGACGACCCCGCGCAGGCACTGGCGCAGGTGCAGGACATCTACCGCAACAGCATCGAGCACCTGCGCGATGCGCTGCAGCGCTTCGTCGCCGGCGAAGGCTTCGACCAGCGGGTGCGCGCCTGCTACCCCTTCGTGCGCGTGCACACCGCCACCGTGGCGCGCGCCGACTCGCGCCTGAGCTACGGCTTCGTCCACGGCCCCGGCACCTACGAAACCACGCTGACGCGGCCCGAGCTCTTCGGCCGCTACTACCTGGAGCAGTTCAGCCTGCTGCTGCGCAACCACAGGGTCGAGCTGGAGATCGGCACCAGCGGGCAGCCGATCCCGGTGCACTTTTCCTTCGCCGAGCACCTGCACGTGGAAGCCGCGATGAGCGCCGAACGCCGCCTGCTGATGCGCGACCTGTTCGATCTGCCCGACCTGGCGGCCATGGACGACGGCATCGCCAACGGCACCCACGAGCCGCGACCCGGCGAGGCGCAGCCTCTGGCGCTGTTCACCGCGCCGCGGGTGGACTACTCTCTGCAGCGATTGCGCCACTACACCGGCACTGCGCCCGAGCACTTCCAGAACTTCATCCTGTTCACCAACTACCAGTTCTACATCGACGAGTTCATCAAGCTGGGCCACCAGATGATGGCCGACCCGAAGGCGGACTACGACTGCTTCGTCGAGCCGGGCAACCTGGTCACGCGCCGCGCCGGCAGTCCGGCCCAGCCGGACGACCAGCGCGGCGCCGCGCTGCCGCGGCTGCCGCAGATGCCGGCCTACCACCTGCGGCGCGGCGACCACAGCGGCATCACCATGGTCAACATCGGCATCGGCCCGGCCAATGCCAAGACCATCACCGACCACATCGCCGTGCTGCGCCCGCATGCCTGGCTGATGCTGGGCCACTGCGCCGGGCTGCGCAATTCGCAGGAGCTGGGCGACTACGTGCTGGCGCACGGCTATGTGCGCGAGGACCATGTGCTCGACGAGGACCTGCCGCTGTGGGTGCCCATTCCCGCGCTGGCCGAAGTGCAACTGGCGCTGGAGCAGGCGGTGGCCGAGATCACCCAGCTGCAGGGCTACGAGCTGAAGAAGATCATGCGCACCGGCACCGTGGCCTCGACCGACAACCGCAACTGGGAGCTGCTGCCGCAGCGCACACCGGAGCGCCGCTTCAGCCAGAGCCGTGCGGTGGCGCTGGACATGGAAAGCGCCACCATCGCCGCCAACGGCTTTCGCTTCCGCGTGCCCTACGGCACCTTGCTGTGCGTCAGCGACAAGCCGCTGCACGGCGAGATCAAGCTGCCGGGCATGGCCAACACCTTCTACCGCGAGCGCGTCGACCAGCACCTGCGCATCGGCATGCGCGCCATCGAACTGCTGCGCCAGGAGCGTCCCGGGCAGTTGCACAGCCGCAAGCTGCGCAGCTTTGCCGAAGTGGCGTTCCAGTAGCGGCGGGTGGTGTAGGCGCGTGGTCAGCCGCCGCGACGCTCGCGCAGACCCTGCAGCGTATCCAGCAGCAGCCGCACCCGTGGCGGCACCAGCCGCGCGGACGGCAGCACCGCGCTGATCGGCATCGGCGCCGGCCGCTGCGCCGCCAACACCTCCAGCAGCGCGCCGCAGGCCACCTCGTCGGCCACCATGTAGTCGGGGATCTGCATCAGCCCCAGCCCCTGCAGCGCGGCGGCGACCATGCCGTCACCGTGGTTCACCTGCACGCGCTGGGCCGGGTGCAACTCCACCGCGCGCCGGCCATCGCGCAGCTGCCAGGGCCGCAGCCGCCCGCTGCTGGGCATGCGGAAGACGACGGCGGCATGGGCCGACAGATCCTCGATGCGCTGCGGCGTGCCGCGCGCTTGCAGGTAGGCCGGGCTGGCGACGACCACCAGCTGCTGCCAGTCGATGCGCCGCGCCACCAGCCGCGAATCCTGCAGCGCGCCGACGCGGATCGCCAGGTCCAGACCATCGCGCACCAGGTCGGCATAGGCGTCCTGCAGGCGCAGGTCCAGCTGCAGCTGCGGATGGCGGTGCAGCAGCTGTGCCAGCAGCGGCATCAGGATGCGCCGGCCGTAGGCGATCGGCGCGTCGATGCGGATCGTGCCGCTGGGCGCGGCGCGCGTGCCGGCGGCCTCGGCCTGCAGGTCCTCGACCTCGGCCAGCACGCGCTCGCAGCGGCGGAACAGCCGCTCGCCGTCCGGCGTCAGGCTGACCTGCCGCGTGGTGCGGTGGAACAGCTTGACGCCCAGTTGCGCCTCGAGCCGCGCCACGCTCTTGGCCAGCGTGGACGGCGCCTGGCCCAGGTCGCGCGCCGCGGCGGCAAAGCTGCCGCAGCGCGCGGTCTGCGCAAAGGCCAGGAACTGCTGCAGGCCGCTCATGGCAAGGGCGTTTCAATTGACGACATTTCGTCGGTAATGTTAAGGCTTTAAGGGCTCTTCCGGATTGCCCACGCCGTCGCGACACTGCTGTCCATGCGAGGCGCCCCGGACTTTCAGACCGCAGTCACCACCCGAGCCTCTTCAAGGACACCGCCATGAACATCCTCGAACAACCGCGCCCGCAAATCACCCCGATCCCCGGTGTGGCCCATGCCACCTGGGCCGGTGCCGCCGACGGCCTGAGCCAGCTGTCGGTGTGGCGCCAGACGCTGGCGCCCGGTGCCGCCACGCCGCCGCACCGCCACGACTGCGACGAAGTCGTGCTCTGCCTGCAGGGCGACGGCGAGGTGCACAGCGAAGGCCAGGTGCGCCGCTTCGGCGCCGACACCACGGTGACGCTGCCGGCCAGGCGCGACCACCAGATCTTCAACACCGGCGCGCAGCCGATGGAGATCATCGGCGTCTTCGCCGCCACGCCGGTGGCCACCCGCCTGCCCGACGGCCAGCCGCTGGAGCTGCCCTGGCGGACCTGAGATCCGCTAGCGCGGCCGCCACAGCGGCCGCAGCGCCCACACCCCGAGCAGTGGCCCCAGGCCCAGCCAGGGCAGCAGCGTCGCCAACTCGTGGCGCTCGGCCAGCGCCACGAACAGCTGGATGCTGAGGACGGAGATGCCGAAGCCGATGCTGTTGACCAGCGTCAGCACGCTGCCCACCGCCAGTGGCGGCGCGTTCTGCGCAGTCAGTGCCGAGAACTGCGGCGAATCGCCGGCCACGGTGATGCCCCACAGCAGCAGCCACAGCGCGAACAGCGCATCGCCTGCCTGCAGCAGCCACGGCGCCAGCACGCAGCACAGGCCGCTGGCGCCCAGCTGCCAGGCGGCGACGCGCGCGCTGCCGATGCGTCGTGCCCACCAGCCGCCGGCGATGCAGCCGAAAGCGCCCACGCCCAGCACCGCGAACGCCGCCCAGGACAGCGCCGCGCCGGCCAGCCGCGTGGCCAGGATCGCCGGCACCAGCACCCACATCGTGTACAGCTCCCACATGTGGCCGAAGTAGCCGAAGACCGAGGCGCGCACCTTGCGGTCGGTCCAGATGCTGCCCAGCGCGCGCCAGCGCAGGCCCGCGCCCTGGCCCACGGGCCGCGGCCGCTCGGGCAGCGCGGCGAAGAGCAGCACGCCGCCCAGCGCCGCCGCCGCAGCCACGGTGTGGAAGACCATCGCCCACGGCAGCGCCGCGCCGACGGCGCGCACCGCATGCGCACTGGCGCTGCCCAGCACCAGCGCGCCGATCAGCCAGCCCAAAGCGCCGCCCAGGCCCTGTGGGAACCACTGCGACGCGATCTTCATGCCCACCGGGTAGATGCCGGCCAGGAAGAAGCCGGTGGCCGTGCGCCACAGCAGCAGCTGCTGGAACGAGCCCGCGCTCCACACCCCCGCCAGCGTGCAGGCGGCGCCAGCCAGCGAGCACAGCAGGAACACGCGTCGCGGGCTGAAGCGGTCGGCCACGGCCAGCAGCGCGAACAGCAGCGTGCCGGCGATGAAGCCCAATTGCACGGCCGAAGTGAGCGTGCCCACGTCGGCGGCGTTCCAGCCGTAGTCGCGTTGCAGCGCCGGCATCACCGCATTCACCGCGAACCAGGGCGACACGCCGGCCAGTTGCGCCAGCACCAGCACCGGCAGCACCCGCACCGGTGCTGCTGGCATCGCCGCGGGTGCGCTCGGGCTCAAGCGAGGTCCGGCCGCCGCGCCAGCCAGTCGCCGATGGCCGTTTCGTAGGTCGCGGCGGCGTTCAGCACGGCCAAGTCACCAAGCGGTGGGCCGATCAGCTGCATGCCCATCGGCAGGCCGCTGTCGCCGAAGCCCACCGGCACGCTCATCGCCGGCAGCCCGGCCAGCGTGGCGTAGATCACCACCTCCATCCAGCGGTGGTAGGTGTCCATCTTGCGGCCGGCGATCTCGCGCGGCCAGGTCCATTCGGCCGGGAAGGGCCAGGCCTGCGCGCTCGGCAGCACCAGCAGGTCGAAGCGCTCGAACAGGCCCACCATGTGGCGGTAGAAGCGCGTGCGGTTGTTGCTGGCGGAATAGACCTGCGGGCCGCTCAGGCCCTGGCCCTGTTCGATTTCCCACTGCGCTTCGGGCTTCATCTGCGCCAGCCTGCGCGGGTCGGCGCCCAGCGGGCCCACCGAGCCGGCGACGAGGAAGCGCCGCCAGGTCAGCCAAGTCTGCCAGACCTCGTCGCAGGGGTAGCCCAGCGCCAGCGGCTCGACCACTGCACCGGCGGTTTCGAAGCGCTGCAGCGCCGCTTCGCACAGCAGCAGGATGCCGGGCTCGAAAGGCAGGTAGCCGCCCAGATCGCCTAGCCAGCCGATGCGCAAGCCCTGCGCGCGCGGCTGCAGAGGCATCGCGAAGGCGCTGCCGTCCTGCGCGATCGACAACGGCTGGCGGTCGTCGCGCCCGGCCTGGATGGCCAGCAACTGCGCCACGTCGCGCACGGTGCGGCCCATCGGCCCTTCGGTGCCGAGCAGCGAGGCGTAGCCGTCGCCGACATACGGGTCGTAGGGCACGCGGCCCAGGCTCGGGCGCAGGCCGAAGACGTTGTTCCAGCCAGCGGGGTTGCGCAGCGAGCCCATCATGTCGCTGCCGTCGGCCACCGGCTGCAGCCGCAAGGCCAGCGACACCGCCGCACCGCCGCTGGAGCCGCCGGCGCTGCGCGCGGTGTTCCACGGGTTCAGCGTCGTGCCGTAGACCGGGTTGTAGGTGTGCGAGCCCAGGCCGAACTCGGGCACGTTGCTGCGGCCGATGACGATGCCGCCGGCCGCCTTCATGCGCGCGACCATCAGCGAATCATGGCCGGGGCGCTCGTCGCGCAGCAGCGGCGAGCCCTTGGTCGTGACCACGCCCTGCACGGCGCTCAGATCCTTGATGGCCATCGGGAAGCCGTGCATCCAGCCCATGCTGCGGCCTTGCGCCAGCATCGCATCACGTTCGTCGGCCTGGGCCAGCAGGCCCTCGTGCGGAAGCAGGCCGACCAACGCGTTGACCTTCGGGTTGAGCGCGTCGATGCGCGCCAGCGTGGCGCGCATCAGCTCGCGGCAGGACAGTTCGCGCCGGTGCAGAGCGTCGCTCAGCGCGCAGGCATCAAGCTCGTGGATCTGCATGGCGCTTGCTCCATCGCAAAGACAAACAGCCTAGCAGAGCCCGGCCGGCGTGCCACCCGGCGGCGCCCTAGTACATTCGGGCCGACAGCGCGCTGCAGCGCCGCAGGAGACGACCCCATGCCCAGCCCCACCCCCAACGGCGCCGTGCACGCTGCCGATGCCGTTGCCCAGATCCGCACGCTCGCGCTGGTCGGCCCGGCCGCCGCCGGCAAGACCAGCCTGGCCGAGGCCTTGCTGCACCGCGCCGGCATGATCGCCGCGCCGGGCTCGCTGGAACGCGGCAGCACGGTCAGCGACTTCGACCCGCTGGAGCGGCGCATGCAGCATTCGCTGAACGCCGCCGTGATGCACCTGCGCCATGCCGGCACGCGGGTGCACTTCATCGACACGCCTGGCGCGCCGGACTTCGTCGGCCAGTCGCTGCCCGCGCTGGAGGCGGTGGAGACCGCGGCGGTGGTCATCAGTGCCGTCAACGGCATCGAGCCGATGGCGGTGCGCATGATGGATTACGCCGCGCAGCGCCAGCTCGACCGGCTGATCATCGTCAACAAGATCGACGCGCCGGGCGTGGATCTGCCCGGCCTGCTGGCGCAGATCCAGGCCACTTTCGGCAAGGAGTGCCTGCCGCTGAACCTGCCCGATGCCGGTGGCACCAAGGTAGTGGACTGCTTCTACAACCGCGACGGGCACAGCGACTTCGGCGCCGTCGATGTGGCGCACCGCGCGCTGGTCGAGCAGGTGGTCGAGGTCGATGCCGACTTCGTCGACCGCTACCTGAACGACGGCGACATCGACCCCGCCGAACTGCACGCGCCGCTCGAGCAGGCGCTGCGCGAGGGCCACCTGATCCCGGTGTGCTTCGTTTCGGCGAAGAGCGGCGCCGGCGTGGCCGAACTGCTGGACGTGATGGTCAAGCTGCTGCCCCACCCGGGCGAGGGCAATGCGCCGGACTTCCTCAACGGCGAGGGGGCCGACGCGCCGCTGATGCATGCCGAACCCGACCCGGCCAAGCATGTGCTGGCGCATGTCTTCAAGATCACCGCCGACCCCTTCGTGGGCAAGCTCGGCATCTTCCGCGTGCACCAGGGCACGGTGTCGCAGGGCAGCCAGCTCTATGTCGGCCACGCCCGCAAGCCTTTCAAGGTGGCGCACCTGTTCATGCTGCAGGGCAAGGAGAACCTCGAGGTGCCGCACGCCTACCCCGGCGACATCGTGGCCGTGGCCAAGGTGGACGAGCTGCATTTCGATGCGGTGCTGCACGACGCCGCCGAAGACGAGCACATCCACCTGAAGCCGCTGGACTTCCCGGTGCCGGTGCACGGCCTGGCCATCAGCCCCAAGCGCCACGGCGACGAGCAGCGCATGTGGGAGATCCTGAACAAGCTGGTGGCCGAGGACCCCTGCCTGAAGGTCGAGCACCTGGCGGCCACCAACGAGACCGTGCTCTACGGGCTGGGCGAGCTGCACCTGCGCATGCTGCTGGAGCGGCTGCGCGAGGTCTACAAGTTCGAGGTCGACACGCGCCCACCGCGCATCGCCTACCGCGAGAGCGTCACCGCGAATGCGGAAGGGCACCACCGCCACAAGAAGCAGAGCGGCGGCGCCGGCCAGTTCGGCGAGGTCTTCCTGCGCATCGAGCCGCTGCCGCGCGGCGCCGGCTTCGAGTTCGTCGATGCTGTCAAGGGCGGCACCATCCCGGGCCAGTTCATGCCGGCGGTGGAAAAGGGCGTGCGCGAGGTGCTGCAAAGCGGTGCGATCGCCGGTTATCCGGTGGTCGACGTCAAGGTCATCGTCTACGACGGCAAGCACCACAGCGTGGACAGCAAGGAGATCGCCTTCGTCACCGCCGGGCGCAAGGCCTTCG
>JAGTRL010000352.1 GCA_018261815.1 Pseudomonadota bacterium | reverse complement strand
TGCACTGCATCGGCGCGACCACGCTCGACGAGTACCGCAAGTACGTCGAGAAGGACGCCGCGCTGGAGCGCCGCTTCCAGAAGGTGTTGGTCGACGAGCCCAGCGTCGAGGCCACGGTGGCCATCCTGCGCGGTCTGCAGGACAAGTACGAGGTGCACCACGGCGTGCAGATCACCGACCCGGCCATCGTGGCCGCAGCCGAGCTCAGCCACCGCTACATCACCGACCGCTTCCTGCCGGACAAGGCCATCGACCTGATCGACGAGGCCGCAGCCAAGATCAAGATCGAGATGGACTCCAAGCCGGAGGTGATGGACAAGCTCGACCGCCGCACCATCCAGCTGAAGATCGAACGCGAAGCGCTGAAGAAGGAAAAGGACGAGGGCTCGAAGAAGCGCCTCGGCCTGATCGAGGACGAACTGCTCAAGCTGCAGCGCGAGTACAACGACCTGGAGGAAATCTGGAAGTCCGAGAAGGCGGCAGCGCAGGGCTCGAAGCAGGTGATGGAAGAGATTGAGCAGATCAAGTTCCACATCGAGGAGCTGAAGCGCAAGGGTGACTTCAACAAGGTGGCCGAGTTGCAGTACGGCAAGCTGCCCGAGCTGGAGAAGACATTGAAGGAGGCCCAGGCCAAGGAATCCGGCAAGGCCAAGGGCGCCAAGGAAGGCAAGGGTGGCCCGCAGCTGCTGCGCACGGTGGTCGGCGCCGAGGAGATCGCCGAGGTGGTGTCACGCGCCACCGGCATCCCCGTGTCCAAGCTGATGCAGGGCGAGCGCGACAAGCTGTTGCAGATGGAGGCCAAGCTGCACGAGCGAGTGGTCGGCCAGGACGAAGCCATCGTCGCGGTGGCCGATGCCATCCGCCGCAGCCGTGCCGGCCTGTCCGATCCGAACCGCCCGACCGGATCCTTCCTGTTCCTCGGCCCCACCGGCGTGGGCAAGACCGAGTTGTGCAAGGCCCTGGCCGGCTTCCTGTTCGATAGCGAGGAGCACATGATCCGCGTCGACATGAGCGAGTTCATGGAAAAGCACAGCGTCAGCCGCCTGATCGGCGCGCCGCCGGGCTACGTCGGCTACGAGGAGGGCGGCGCGCTGACCGAAGCCGTGCGGCGCAAGCCCTACTGCGTGCTGCTGCTCGACGAGGTGGAGAAGGCGCACCCGGACGTGTTCAACGTGCTGCTGCAGGTGCTGGACGATGGCCGCCTGACGGACGGACAGGGCCGCACCGTGGACTTCAAGAACGCCGTCATCGTCATGACCAGCAACCTCGGTTCGCACATGATCATGCAGATGGCGGGGCAGGACAGCGAACTGATCCGCGAGGCGGTGATGGTCGAGGTCAAGGGCCATTTCCGGCCCGAGTTCCTGAACCGCATCGACGAGACCGTGGTCTTCCACGCCCTCGACCGTGACAACATCTCGGCGATCGCCAAGATCCAGCTCAAGGTGCTGGAAGGGCGGCTCGAGAAGCTGGAGATGAAGCTGGACGTGTCGCCCGCGGCGCTGGCGGAACTGGCCAAGGTCGGCTTCGACCCGGTGTTCGGCGCACGGCCGCTGAAGCGTGCCATTCAGCAGCGCATCGAGAACCCGGTGTCCAAGCTGATCCTGCAGGGCAAGTTCGGCCCCAAGGACGTGATCCCGGTGGACGTGGAAAACGGCGAATTCTCGTTCGCCCGGGTGGTGCACTGAGGGACAGCCGCGCCAGCGTGGAGCCGGCGCGGCTCGCCTAGGCGGCGTCGTCCAGCAGCGCCTGGTCGATCTGGTGCAGTTGGGCCCGCGCCAGGCCGATGTTGCCGTGACTGCGGTCGATCACCATGTGCAGCGCGATGCGCGGACGGCCCGGCATCGGCCGCAGCAGCAGGTAGTGCTGGTCCAGCGTGATGGCAGCGTCCGGATTGGCGGGGCCGAGGCCCAGCACACTGGCGCTGTCGCTCATCACCGCATGCAGCATCGCGCCCTTGGCGGCCAGGCGGTCGGCCATGCGCTGCGTGCCCGAGTGGGCCAGCGAACGCTGCAGGTCGATATCGAAGACGCAGCACTCGGTCACACCCTTGATGGCCGCACAGCGCTTGACGTAGTCGTTCCACAGGGCGGTGCTGCTGGCGCTTTGCGGGGCGGCCGGTTGCGCACCCGTGCTGGGCATTGGGCTCAGTTCCAGCGGCTGCGTTGGTGCGTAGGCAGCGGCGGTCGGCGGCGCAGCGAATTCCGGTATCGCAGGCTTCGCAGCAGCCATAGTGGCTGCCGGCCGTGGCGCCTGGGTCTCGGGCGTCTGGGAGTTGAGCCGGTTCCACGCGCCGCTGATGAAGGACCAGGCGTCTGCAGTGCGGCCCACCTGCGGGGTGGTGCGCACGATCACGCCACTGTGTCCGGCCAGCGCGGCGGCTTGCGCGGGCAGCGTTGCGGCCGAGGCCAAGGGCACCATCAGCACCTGGCGGTTCGGCCAGGGCCCGGTGGCGATGGCCTCGCGCAGCGGCTGCAGGCTGCTGCCCAGCGCATGCGGCGGCAGCTCGCCAACCATCACCACGGCCAGCCGGCTGTGGGCCAGCAGCACCTGGGCGAGTTGGTGGCGCGTCTGCGTGTCGGCATCGATCTGGGTGGTGTAGACGCGCAGGCTGCGCCCGGGCTGGAGCGGCAGCTCCACGAACTGCAGCGTGGCCAGCGCCACGCCATAGCCCTGGCGCCGGATCACCAGCTTCTGCAGCTTGCGCGAGGAGGCCGTGGCCACCGCGGCCAGCAAGCGCGCCGACGAGGTGGTGCCGATATCGTGGATGGCGATGAAATCGGGCGCCAGCTGCGCAAACTGCTGCTGCATGGCCTCGGCCGGGTGGCAGACCACGAACAGCTCGAGTTGGTCGTCGGCGATGCGCCGGCCGATGTCGCTGCTGGCGTTGCCGAGATAGACATCCTTGTCGCCGACGATCTGGGTGGCCGGTGACAGCAGCTCGGTGTCGGGCTCGGCCGAGGGCCGGCGCGCATGGACGGCGGATGCACCGAAGGGGCGGCGTTCTTGCAGGATGTCGGACATTGCGGGCCTGTGGTTTCGCGCCAGCCGGCTGGGCAGCGGCAGTGGGGCACTGGCAGTGACGCTGCCGAGTGTACGTGCCGCTCCCGGTCGTGGGGTGTGCGTTTGGCCACACGCAGGTCCGTGCAAACGTGCAGCTGTTGGCGGTGGGGCGCTCCTTAGAATGAGTCAAGGCCATCTGCCCGCCTCACCATGACCGAATCCGCTAGTTCCATACCCGCCGCGCCCGTCGTCGTCATCGGCGCCGGCCTGGCCGGCTTGGCCGTTGCGTTGCGCGTCGCGTGGGATCGCAAAGTCGTGGTGCTGGCCAAGCGCCAGCTCGACGAGGGCGCCACCGCCTGGGCGCAGGGCGGCATCGTCGGCGTGCTCGGCGAGGACGACAGCATCGAATCGCATGTGCGCGACACCCAGGACGCTGGCGCCGGCCTGGTGGACGAGCACACCGCACGCTTCATCGCCGAGCACAGTGCGCAGGCGGTGGAATGGCTGGTGGCGCAGGGCGTGCCGTTCTCGGCCGACCCGAGCGGACCGCTGGGCCTGCACCTCACGCGCGAAGGCGGCCATGCAGTGCGGCGCATCGCCCATGCGGCCGATGCCACCGGCAAGGCCATCCACGATGCGCTGTTGGCCAAGGCGCGCGCGCACCCGAACATCACACTGCGCGAA
>JAGTRL010000351.1 GCA_018261815.1 Pseudomonadota bacterium | reverse complement strand
GCCCCCACCCGACGAGCACGCCGACGCCATGTCCGACACGCCGCAGAGCCCTGCCGACGACGCCGCCGATGCCGACACGGTGCAGGACCTGCCGGAAGACAGCCTCACCGAGGCCGCCGCGCCCGAAACCGCGCCCACGGCGCGCGTGCGCAAGCGGCCGAAGCCGGGCGAACGCCGCGTGCAGATCCTGCAGACGCTGGCGACCATGCTCGAACAGCCGGGCGCGGAGCGCATCACCACCGCGGCACTGGCAGCGCGCTTGTCGGTCAGCGAGGCGGCACTGTACCGGCACTTCGCCAGCAAGGCGCAGATGTTCGAGGGGCTGATCGAGTTCATCGAATCCAGCGTGTTCACGCTGGTCAATCAGATCGTCGAGCGCGAAGCGGGCGGTGCCGAGCAGACGCAGCGCGTCGTCACCGTGCTGCTGCAGTTCGGCGAAAAGAACCCGGGCATGACCCGCGTGATGGTCGGCGACGCGCTGGTGTTCGAACATGAGCGGCTGACGGCGCGCATGAACCTGTTCTTCGACCGGGTCGAATCACAGCTGCGCCAGTCGCTGCGCCTGGCGGCCGAGGCCGCCGGTTCGAGCACGCCGACGGTGGACGCGCAGGCGCTGGCCTCGGCGCTGACCGCGCTGACCGTGGGCCGGCTGCAGCGCTATGCGCGCTCGGGTTTCAAGCGGCTGCCCACCGAGCACCTCGACCTGGCGCTGCGCAGGCTCAGCGCCTGAGCGGGCCCATGTTCGAGATCGAGGTCGCCGGCGTGCGCTTGGCGCTGCTGGCGCAGCGCGCGGCCTACCTGGTCGATGAACGCTGTTTGCTGGTGGCCGACGCGCATATCGGCAAGGCGGTGTCCTTCCGCCGCCTCGGCGTGCCGGTGCCGAGCGGCACCACCACCCAGACCTTGCTGGCACTCAGCCAGGCCATCGCCGCCACCAGCGCGCGGCGCGTGGTCTTCCTGGGCGATCTGCTGCACTCGGCGCATGCGCATGCACCGGCTACGCTGCAGGCGCTGGCGCAATGGCGCCACCACCATGCGGCCCTGGAACTTCTGCTGGTGCGCGGCAACCACGACAGCCGCGCCGGCGACCCACCGCTGGCCTTGGGGGTGCAGGCGGTCGACGAGCCGTTGTGCCTGGGCGCACTGGCGCTGTGCCACCATCCGCAGCCGCGCGCCGGGGCCTATGTGCTGGCCGGCCACCTGCACCCCTGCGTGGTGCTCGGCGGCCGCGCGCACCAGCGTCTGCGCCTGCCCTGTTTTCACTTCGGCGCACAGGTCGGCGTGCTGCCGGCCTTCGGCGCATTCACCGGCATGCATGCTGTGCGGCCCGGCCCGGGCGAGCGGATCTACGTGGTCGGCGACGACACGGTGCAGCCGTTGCCGCGGGCCGAAAACCCTACACTGACCGCATGAGCTCAACCGCCGTCGAATCACTGATCGCGCGCGCCGAGAGCCTGCTCGCGCGCCTGGAGGCCGTGCTGCCGCAGGCCGTGAACCCACCCGACTGGAACGCTTCGGTCGCCTTCCGCTATCGCAAGCGCGGCGCCACCGGCCGCATCGAACCGGTGCGCCATGTGGCCACCATCCGCCTGGCCGAACTGGTCGAGGTCGAGCCGCAGAAGCAGCGGCTGCTGCGCAATACCGAGCAGTTCGTCGCCGGTCATGGCGCCAACAACGTGCTGCTGACGGGAGCGCGCGGCACGGGCAAGAGCTCGCTGATCAAGGCCTGCCTGAACGAGTTCGCGCCGTGCGGATTGCGCCTGATCGAAGTGGACAAGGCCGACCTGGTGGACCTGCCGGACATCGTCGAGTTGGTGGCCGAGCGGGCCGAGCGCTTCATCATCTACTGCGACGACCTCAGCTTTGACGAGGGTGAACCCGGCTACAAGGCGCTGAAGTCGATCCTCGACGGCTCGGTGTCGCAGGCCTCGGACAACGTGCTGATCTATGCCACCAGCAACCGTCGCCACCTGCTGCCGGAGTACATGTCCGAAAACCTCAGCTACAAGCACACCGAGGACGGCGAGGTGCACCCGGGCGAGGTGGTGGAGGAGAAGATCTCGCTGTCCGAGCGCTTCGGGCTGTGGGTCAGTTTCTATCCCTTCACGCAGGCCGAATATCTTGCCATCGTGGCGCAGTGGCTGCGCTTCTTCGACGTGGACGAAACCGCCATTGCCGCCGCGCGCCAGGAAAGTCTGGTCTGGGCGCTGGAGCGCGGCTCGCGCTCCGGCCGCGTGGCCTATCAGTTTGCCAAGGACTATTCCGGAAGGCACCACGCTTGAGCGGGGAGCGCGTGCCGGTCGATGTCGTGTCACAGTCGGCGCGCCGTCCAGTGGACGTCGCGGTGGGCGTGCTGATCGACCGCGAAGGCCGATTCCTGCTGACCAGCCGGCCCGAGGGCAAGGTCTACGCGGGATTCTGGGAGTTTCCGGGCGGCAAGCTCGAAGCCGGCGAGACGATCGAGCAGGCACTGCGGCGCGAGCTGCACGAGGAACTGGGCATCACCATCGGGCCGGTGCAGCCGTGGAGGGTCGAGCTGATCGACTACGAACACGCCCGCGTGCGGCTGCACTTCTGCAAGGTCTTCGACTGGCAGGGCGAGTTCGAGATGCGCGAGGGCCAGTCCATGGCCTGGCAGAACCTGCCGGTGCAGGTGCGGCCGGTGCTGCCGGGCACGATTCCGGTGCTGCAATGGTTTGCGGCCGATCAGGGCTTTGCGGGGGCCACCCACCGGGAGTGATTGCTACACTGACCCGATGAGCTGGCTGGACGAAGTCAAGTGGGATGCCCAGGGCCTGTTGCCGGTGATTGCGCAGGAAGCGGGCAGCAACGACGTGCTGATGTTCGCCTTCATGAACCGTGAGGCGCTGGAACGTACGGCCGCCATCGGCCAGGCCGTGTACTGGAGTCGCTCGCGCCAGCGCCTGTGGCACAAGGGCGAGGAATCGGGCCACTTCCAGCAGGTGCACGAAATGCGCCTGGACTGCGACAACGACGTGCTGCTGTTGAAGGTCACCCAGCTCGGCCACACGCCTGGCATTGCCTGCCACACAGGCCGTCACAGCTGTTTCTTCCAGCGCTACGAAAATGGCGCATGGCACGGCGTGGAGCCGGTACTGATCGATCCCGAACACATCTACAGGTAAATGAGCAGCAACGACACGCTGGCACGGCTGGCCCAGATCATCGAAGCGCGCCGCTCCGCCGACCCAGACAAGAGTTACGTGGCCCGCTTGTTTTCCAAGGGGGGCGACGCCATCTTGAAAAAGATTGGCGAGGAAGCCACCGAAACGGTCATGGCCGGTAAGGAGGGCGACCGCCGGAAGATCGTCTACGAGGTGGCCGACCTGTGGTTCCATTCGATGCTGCTGCTGGCGCAGTTCGGGCTGAAGCCGGCCGACGTGCTGGCCGAGCTGGAGCGCCGCGAGGGCATGTCGGGGCTGGAGGAGTTTGCCGCCCGCAAGCTGCAGAAACGGGAAAGTGAAGGCACATGAACCAGATCATCGAACTCGACGAGCGGGAGTCCTCGCTGAAGACGGTGGGGCACGTAAGCTACCTGCTGCACCTGATCGTCGCCGTTGCTGCGGTGATGCCGGGCGCGCAGGCCAGCATCGCGCTGCTGATCGTGGCCTTCGTCATCGACCTGGCCAAGAAGGACAGCGCTGCCGGCACCTGGCAGGAATCCCACTTCCGCTGGCG
>JAGTRL010000350.1 GCA_018261815.1 Pseudomonadota bacterium | reverse complement strand
GGCAGCGCCACGCTGAAGTGGTTGCACACGCCTTCGCTCAGGCCATGGTGGGCGGCGGCGCGCAGCGCCAGCGCAAGGTCTTCGCACAGTGGGGCGAGCATTTTCGGGTCGACGGTGGCTTCGGGCATCGGGCGTCTCCTGCAGGCGGTCGGGTGTCCGGTGCGCAAGCATGGCACAGCGGCGCGCGGACCGCTGCCTACAATCCGCGCCTGCCTTCGTTTGCCCCCAGCCGATGTCCGACGCACCCCTGCCACCCTCCTGCGACGTGCTGGTCATCGGCGCCGGCCCGGCCGGCAGCGCCTGCGCGCAGATGCTGGCCCGCGCCAGGCTGCACACGGTGCTGGTCGACCAGCACGACTTCCCGCGCGACAAGGTCTGCGGCGACGGCCTGATCCCCGACGCCCATGCCGCGCTGCGCCGCCTGGGCGTGTACGACGAGGTCATGGCCCAGGCCCAGCCGGCGCAGCACGTGGCCTGCATCGGCCCGCGCGGCGGCCGCGTCGATGTGCCCGGCTCGGTGGCGGTGCTGCCGCGCAAGGTGCTGGACCACATCCTGGTGCGCGCCGCGCAGCGCGCCGGTGCGGCGCTGCACACGCCGTGGCGCTTCGAGGCGCCGCTGATCGATGGCACGCAGGTCGTCGGCGCGCGGCTGAAGGGCGGCGAGCAGGTGTACGAAGTGCGCGCACCGTGGGTGGTGATGGCCACCGGCGCGGTACCGCAGGCGATGATCGCCAGCGAGCTTTGCCAGCGCCGCACACCCACCGGCATCGCGCTGCGCGGCTACGTGCGCAACCCCGCGCTGGTGGGGCGCATCCGCGCGCTGGAAATCGTCTGGCACAAGCGGCTGAAGCAGGGTTACGGCTGGATCTTTCCCTGCCCCGATGGCGTGTTCAACATCGGCGTCGGTCTGGGTGACTGCTTCAGCCTGGCCGGCACGCAGCGGCTGCGCATGCAGGACGTCAACCTGCGCCAGGTGTTCGAAGCCTTCTGCGAGATCTACGCGCCGGCCCGCGAGCTGATGGCCACCGGCACGCCCTTGGGCGAGTTGAAGGGCGCGCCGCTGCGCTGCTCGCTCGACGGCGCGGCGTACTCGCGTGCCGGCATGCTGGCCACCGGCGAGGCCATCGGCAGCACCTACGACTTCAGCGGCGAAGGCATCGGCAAGGCGATGCAGACTGGCATGCTGGCCGCGGCCGCCCTCGTCAAAGGCCACGAACAGCGGCTGGCCGATGCCACGGTGCGCGACGAGTACGAAGCCGCCATCCGCGCGTTGCAGCCGCGCTTCGAGCTGTACCGCAAGGCCAGCCGCGTCAACGCCCATCCGTGGCTGGCCGACCTGGTGATCTGGCGCGCACGCAACAGCCCGCGCATCCTGCGGCGCATGAGCGGCGTGCTGGAAGAAACCGCCAACCCGGGCAACCTGGTCAGCGCGCGCGGCCTCGCCAAGCTCTTTCTGCCGATCCGTTAGCCGGCTCGCCTGCGATGTGCCAGCTGCTCGGCATGAACGCCAACACGCCGACCGACGTGATGTTCTCCTTCACCGGCCTGGCGACGCGCGCCGACGAGCACAAGGACGGCTTCGGCATCGCCTTCTTCGAGGACAAGGGCCTGCGCCTGTTCGTCGACCCGGCCAGCGCCATCGATTCGCCGGTGGCCGACATGGTGCGCCGCTATCCCATCAAGAGCGGCAACGTCATCGCCCACATCCGCAAGGCCACGCAGGGCCATGTGGCGCTGGAGAACTGCCACCCCTTCGTGCGCGAGCTGTGGGGCCGCTACTGGGTGTTTGCGCACAACGGCGACCTGAAGGACTTCTACCCGCGGCTGCACGGCGCCTTCCGCCCGGTGGGCAGCACCGACAGCGAGCGCGCCTTCTGCTGGCTGATGCAGGAGCTGGCCAAGGCCCATGCGAGCGTGCCCAACGTCGGCGAGCTGAGCACCACGCTGCGCGAGCTGCTGCCGCTGCTGCGCGCGCACGGCAGCTTCAACATGCTGCTGAGCAACGGCCAGGCGCTGTGGGCGCATGGCGCCACGCAGCTGCACTGGCTGCAGCGCCAGCACCCCTTTCGGCCCGCCACGCTCGCCGACGAGGACTTGAGCGTGGACTTCGCCGCGCTGACCTCACCCGCCGACCGCGTGGCCGTGGTCGCGACGCAGCCGCTGACCACCGGCGAGGCCTGGCAGGCCATCGCGCCGGGCGAACTGAAGGTCTTCGTCGACGGCGCGCCGCGGGGCTGACCGAGTCGGACGCGCGCCTCGGCGCCAGCATTTGTTTGTCGGCCCGGCGCTGCAGCGAGAATGTCTTGTCGGCTGCAACCGAAACCCGTGCCATGCCTCCAGACCCCGATGCCAAGCCGATCGAACCCGCCGCGCAGGACTTCGCCGCACCTGGCCTGCCCGGCGAAACGCGCAGCGACAGCGAGGCGATTCCGACGGCCTATGCGCGCGCCTTCAGCCTGGCCGCGTTCACGATGAACCGCTTCATCGTGGACCACGTGGTCCGCGCTTCGCGCCACTTCGACAACGACATGGAGGCGATGATCCTGTTCGGTACCGTGGCACACCTCAATGCCGCGCACCTGATGCCGCCGGGTGCCAGCCCGACCCGCGTTCTCGGCACCGACGGCCGCGTGCCGGACGCGCAGCCGCAATTGCGGCCGGTGCGCATCCGCGACCTGACGCAGATCACCGGCCGGCCGCGCGAGACGGTGCGCCGCCATCTGGCGCGCCTGGAAGCCCAGGGGCGGGTGCTGAGGGGCATCGACGGCTACGTGATCAACGTGGCCGCGGTCGACCCGCAGATGCATGCGCTCACCCTCGATGGCGTGCGCCGCTTCATGACGGCCGCCAAGCTCATCGAAGCGACGCTGCACGATGCCGAACAGGCGTTGGCACGCGAGCGCAGCCAAGGCGCGTCCTAAACGACCACCCGGCCGCTCGCCGCGCCAAGCATCTCGCGCTTCGTGCACCACTCGGCCAACGCAGTGGCGAGGGCGGCCACCGCGGCCACCACCAGCGTGGCCGCCACCGGGCCGATCAGTAGCGTGCCCGCGAAGCGTTGCCACAGCACGGCGCTGGCGACGAAGCCGCCGAAGACGAGCAGCGTGTTGCGCAGCGCAATGCCCAGGCCGCTCGGCCAGTAGCGCAGCGCGGTCAGCGCGCGCGGCGCTGCACTCGCCTTGCGAGCTCCGGCGCGGAAGACGAAGAAGGTGATCGAGGCCATGATGAAGGTCAGCGCGAAAGCCACCGTCGCGGCGTTGCCCAGCGCCGTCACCCCTGGCGCAGCGATGCTGTCCACCGACAGCGGCACGCGATCGCTGCCCTTGAAGGCCGACCACGAGATCGCGCCGTTGATGGCGCCGTTGACCAGCGCGCCGGGCAGCGTCTGCAACAGACGCGGCGGCTCCATCGAGAAGTTCATCGTTGACGGGTCGCGCCGATCGCGCCAGTGAGCCCAAAGCGCCCATTGGAGCCGGCAACGGCGGTTGCGATCAATGCCCTTCGGCCCATTTCGGGCGGCGGCCCAAAACGGGCCGGAAACGCGCGCGAAGGCTTGCTTTGCCCTGCACCCGCTTCGGAGAATGCGGCCCGCCTTAACGACAACACGGGAGCGCTACGTTCATGAAAGTTCTGGAAGCCTTCGGCCTACAAGGCCAGGTCGCCATCGTCACCGGCGGCGGCGCCGGCATCGGCCGCGGCATT
>JAGTRL010000349.1 GCA_018261815.1 Pseudomonadota bacterium | reverse complement strand
GTGCGTTGAAGTCTTTACAGGCCAGCGAAAGGCATCATCTTGGCGATGCTGCCCATGTTGGTCTCATGCACCTCTTTCACGCCACGCAGGTGGCGCTTGCGGGTGGTGGACTTCTTGGTGAGGATGTGGCGCTTGTACGCCGCACCGCGCTTGACGGTGCCCCCCGGACGCACGCGGAACCGCTTGGCCGCGCTCTTCTTGGTCTTCATCTTGGGCATTGCTGCTCCTTCTTCGATATTGCCGTCTGCAGGCGACCACATGTCTCATGCGGTACTTGGGGGCCTGCAGCAGCTTCTTGTCGTTGTCGGGGTGACCAGACCTCGACAGCGAATCCCTCGTTACTTTCTCTTCGGCGCCAGCACCATGATCATTTGGCGCCCTTCCAGCTTGGGCATGTGCTCCACCACCGAGACGTCCGCCAGCTCGTCGCGGATGCGCTCGAGCAGCCGCATGCCGATGTCCTGGTGGGTAATCTCGCGGCCGCGGTAGCGCAGCGTGACCTTGCCCTTGTCGCCGTCTTCGGCAATGAAGCGGCGCAAGTTGCGCATCTTGATCGCGTAGTCGCCTTCGTCGGTGCCGGGCCGGAACTTGACTTCCTTGATCTCGATGATCTTCTGCTTGGCCTTGGCCTCGGCCGCCTTCTTCTGCTCCTGGTACTTGAACTTGCCGTAGTCCATCAACCGGCACACCGGGGGGTCGGCCGTGGCGGCGATCTCGACCAGATCGACGTCCTTTTCACCGGCCATCTGCAACGCATCCATGATGCTCACGATGCCCAGCGGCTCGTTGTCCACGCCATTCAAGCGCACCTGCGGCGCCATGATTTCCCGGTTCAACCTGTGCTTGCGCTCCGCGTTCGGAGTGCGGCGGTCCATGAAGGTAGCGATAGTTCAAACCCCTTAACGCGACACCTAGGCAAGCGGAGCCGCAAATGTGACAAAGGCGTGCCGGCGTGTCAGACCTTGCGGGCGATGTCGTCGGCGAGCTTCGCGGCGAAGTCGTCGAGCGGCATGACCCCGAGATCCAGATTGCCCCGAGCGCGCACCGAAACGGCCCCGTTTGCCTTCTCCTTGTCACCCACGACCAGGATGTACGGAACCTTCTGCATTGAATGCTCGCGGATTTTATACCCGATCTTGTCGGCCCGCAAATCGGTCTGCGCTCTAACTCCTTGTTTTTGCAGCGCTTTCACGACATCGGCCGCGTAGTCGGCGGTGTGCTCACTGATGCTGGCCACCACCACCTGCAGCGGCGCCAGCCAAGCCGGCAGCGCGCCGGCGTGCTGCTCGATCAGGATGCCGATGAAGCGCTCCAGGCTGCCGACGATCGCCCGATGCAGCATCACCGGGTGCTTGCGGCTGCTGTCCTCGGCGACGTAGACGGCGTCCAGCCGCTCGGCCATGGAGAAATCGACCTGCATCGTGCCGCACTGCCACTCACGGCCCAGCGCGTCCTTCAGTGTGTATTCGATCTTCGGACCGTAGAAGGCGCCATCGCCCGGCGCGAGTTGGTAGGCGCAGCCCGCGCGAACCAGGCTCTCCTGCAGCGCCGCCTCGGCCTTGTCCCAGGCCTCGTCCGAACCGATGCGCTGCGCCGGACGTGTAGCCACCTTGTAGATGATCTGCGTGAAGCCGAAGTCCTCGTAGACCTTCTGCAGCAGCGCCGTGTAGGCCACACACTCGTCCAGGATCATGTCCTCGGTGCAGAAGATGTGGCCGTCGTCCTGCGTGAAACCGCGCACGCGCATGATGCCGTGCAGCCCGCCCGTGGGTTCGTTGCGGTGGCACTGGCCGAACTCGCCATAGCGCAACGGCAGGTCGCGGTAGCTCTTGATGCCCTGCTTGAAGATCAGGATGTGGCCCGGGCAGTTCATCGGCTTGAGCGCGTAGTCGCGCTTCTCCGACTCCGTCGTGAACATGTGATCGCGGTACTTCTCCCAGTGCCCCGTCTTCTCCCACAGCGTCTTGTCCAGGATCTGCGGGCCCTTGACCTCGTGGTAGCCGTTGTCGCGGTACACCGCACGCATGTACTGCTCCACCTGTTGCCACAGCGTCCAGCCCTTCGGGTGCCAGAACACCGTGCCGGGGCTGTGCTCGTCGATGTGGAACAGGTCCAGCTCGCGTCCCAGCCGGCGGTGGTCGCGCTTCTCGGCCTCTTCCAGCATGTGCAGGTATTGCTGCAGTTCGTCCTTCGTCGCCCAGGCCGTGCCGTAGATGCGCTGCAGCATCTCGTTGCGGTGGTCGCCGCGCCAGTAGGCACCGGCCACCTTCATCAGCTTGAAGTGCTTGAGCCTACCCGTGCTCGGCACGTGCGGCCCGCGGCACAGGTCCTCGAAGGCGCCTTCGCGGTACAGCGACACATCCTCGTTGGCGGGGATGCTGGCGATGATCTCGGCCTTGTACAGCTCGCCCAAGCTCTTGAAATAGGCCACGGCCTCGTCGCGCGGCAGCACGCGGCGTTGTACCGGCTCGTCCTTCCTGGCCAGTTCCGTCATCCGCGCTTCGATCGCCGCCAGGTCCTCGGGCGTGAAAGGCCGCTTGTACGAGAAGTCGTAGAAGAAGCCGTTCTCGATCACCGGGCCGATGGTCACCTGCGCCTCGGGAAACAGCTCCTTCACCGCATAGGCCAGCAGGTGGGCCGTCGAGTGGCGCAGCACCTCCAGCCCTTCCGGACTCTTGTCGGTGACGATGGCCAGCTGGGAATCGGCATCGATGCGGTGGCTCAGGTCGACGACCTTGCCGTCGACCTTGCCGGCCAGTGCCGACTTGGCCAGCCCGGGGCCGATCGAGGCAGCCACTTCGGCCACCGTGACGGGTTGCGGGAACTCCCGCTTCGAGCCATCGGGCAGCGTGATCGCAATCATGGGGTTCGACTTTCGGAAATGAAAAAGCGCGGTACGGGACCGCGCTTTTGTCGTGACAGTGCAAAGGTTCAGGCGTGACGGCGCGGCCGATCAAGTTTCCGTGAAGAAGCCCGTAGTTCGCGGTGTCATAACCATGCTCCCTTTCCCGTCCTTGTGAGTTGTCTGAGTTCGAATTGTAGTCTCAGGCCAGCGGCAGTGCCTCGATGGGCTTGCCCGAGCCGACGAGCGCCGCGAACTCGTCCGCCAGGCGCTGGCTTTCACTCAGCGCTCGGCTCCAGGCGGCGACGCGGCCGGCCAGGTTGTCGCCATAGGCCTTGAAGTCGTTGCGGTCGGGCAGCTTGGCGTTCGGTAGCGTGGCGATCCACTCCGGCCGCGGCGACAGCAGCACCACCTTGTCCAGGTGCGCGGTGGCGCGGTGGCGGTGCTTCAGCGCCTTGTCCAGCCAGCCCGGAATCACCGTCTTCTGGAAATGCGGGTACAGCACCAGCCCCTCGGGCAACGACCCGTAGTCCAGGTGCAGGTGGTAGTCGGTGATGCCGCCGTCCCAGTAGGCGCCGCGCGGCGCGCCGGGAATGTCGTGCACGGCGTCCAGCCAGAATGGGATCGAGCAGCTGGCCAGGATGCTGGGCTGCAGGTTCACCGCATTCAAGCGGACCTGCTGCGTGCGGTAGTCGTGCAGCTTCAGTGGCAGCGGTTCGCGCGCGTCGGAGAAGACCACGCGCTCCAGCCAGCCGCCCATGGCCTTGCGGCTGACCGTGTTGGTCAGGAAAGCGCCCGCATAGCCCAACGGCATGCGCAGCCGCCCCTGGCGCTGCAGCACATGGCGGCCGCGGCTGGTGAAGA
>JAGTRL010000348.1 GCA_018261815.1 Pseudomonadota bacterium | reverse complement strand
GCGATGTTGCTCGGCGCCAGGCCGCAGGCCTCGATGTAGCAGCTGTAGCCCAGGCCGCGCAGCTTGCCCTTGGCGGCCGAGGCCGCCTTGCGCGCCGGGTAGCCGGCCACGTCGGCGATCTGGATCGCCTTGGCCAGATGCGCCTCGTAGTTGCCGGTGTCGTAGGTCAGGCCCACCGGCGTGGCGTACGGGAACTCGGTGATGAAGTTCTGGCGCCGGATCTGCGCCGGGTCCATCTTCATCTCGCGCGCCGCCGTCTCGACGATGCGCTCGACCACGTAGGTGGCCTCGGGCCGGCCGGCGCCGCGGTAGGCGTCCACCGGCGTGGTGTTGGTAAACACCGCCTTGACCTCCGCATAGATCGCCGGCGTCTTGTACTGCCCGGCCAGCAGCGTGGCGTACAGGATGGTCGGCACGCTGGAGGCGAAGGTGGACAGGTAGGCGCCCATGTTGGCGATGGTGTGGACACGTAAGCCCAGGAAGTTGCCCTGCGCGTCCATCGCCAGCTCGGCCGTGGTGGCATGGTCGCGGCCATGCGCATCGGTCAGGAAGGACTCGCTGCGCTCGGCCGTCCACTTGATCGGCCGGCCGACACGCTTGCTGGCCCAGATCAGCGCCGTCTCTTCCGCATACAGGAAGATCTTCGAGCCGAAGCCGCCGCCAACATCGGGCGCGATCACGCGCACCTTGCTCTCGGGCAGGCCCAGCACGAAGGCGCACATCAGCAGCCGCTCGACGTGCGGGTTCTGGTTGGCCACGTAAAGCGTGTAGGCATCGTCGTGCCGCGTGTAGTGCGCGTTGGCCGCACGCGGCTCCATCGCGTTGGGGATCAGGCGGTTGTTGTGGAAGCTCAAGCTCGTGACATGCGCCGCCTTGGCGAAGGCCGCGTCCACCGCCTCCTTGTTGCCGTGGCCCCAGTCGTAGCAGACGTTGTTGGGCACGTCATCGTGCACCGCCGAGCCCGCGCTTTCGGCCTGGGTGATGTCGATCACCGGCGTCAGCTCTTCGTAGTCGACCTCGATCAGTTCGGCGGCATCGCGTGCCTGCAGGTAGGTGTCGGCCACCACCAGCGCCACCTGGTCGCCGACGTGGCGCACCTTGCCTTGGGCCAGCACCGGGTGCGGCGGCTCCTTCATCGGCGTGCCGTCCTTGCTGGTGATGAGCCAGCCGCAGGGCAGCCCGCCGATCTTGGCCTCGGCCAAGTCGGCGCCGGTGAAGATGTTGAGCACACCCGGCGCGGCCTTGGCCGCATCGAGCTTGATGGACTTGATGCGCGCATGCGCGTACGGGCTGCGCAGGAAGAAGCCGTAGCTCTGGCCCGGCAGCACCACGTCGTCGGTGTACTGGCCGGCGCCGGTGAGGAAGCGGGCATCCTCGCGTCGGCGCAGCGGCTGGCCGATGGGGTTGAGCGGGGGTTGGGACATGTCGGTCATGGCAGTTCTCCTTGGCGGCTCAGGCGGCGGTGGGCTGCTTGCCCGACTGGCAGAACTGCACGGCCTTGACGATGTTGTGATAGCCGGTACAGCGGCAGATGTTGCCTTCCAGGCCCTCGCGGATCTCGGTCTCGCTGGCCTTGGGGTTGTCGGCCAGCAGTTGCACCGACGCCATCACCATGCCCGGCGTGCAGAAGCCGCATTGCAGCCCGTGGCATTCGCGGAAGGCGGCCTGCATCGGGTGCAGTGTTCCATCTTGGGACAGTCCTTCGATGGTGGTGATGCTGGCACCCTGCGCCTGCACCGCCAGCATCGAGCAAGCCTTCACCGCGCGGCCGTTCAGGTGCACCGTGCATGCGCCGCACTGGGCGGTGTCGCAGCCGACATGGGTGCCGGTGAGTTGCAGCTGCTCGCGGATCAGCTGCACCAGCAGCGTTCTAGGGTCCACGCTGACCTGTACGGCCTTGCCGTTGACCGTCAGGGAAATGGCAATGCTCACTATGCGTCTCCTCCAAGGTGTTGCGCCAGACGCGCCGCTGGCGCCGGTCGTCGAAGCATTGTCCGAGGGCATCGTGCCCCGGCACAACGCGGGTCTTACCCTTAAGGGGTCATGCAGGTCTATGACCCGGCGTTCGGAAAGAACAACGGTTCACCGTCGATCCTGTAGCTGGCAATCGCGGCCTGCCCTTCGGCCGACACCACCCAGTCGGCGAAGGCCTGGGCCTGCGCCTTCTTGACATGCGGGTGCTTCGCCGGGTTGACGACGATCACGCCGTACTGGTTGAACAGCCGCTTGTCGCCTTCGACCAGGATGCCCAGGTCGGCACGGTTCTTGAACGAAAGCCAGGTGCCGCGGTCGGTGAGAAGGTAGGCGTTGGCCGAGGCGGCGATGTTCAGCGCCGGCCCCATGCCGCAGCCACAGGCCTTGTAGCCCGCCACCGCATCGGCTGGCGCGTCTATCCCGGCGGCCTTCCAGTAGCGCAGCTCGGCGGCGTGGGTGCCGCTCTTGTCGCCGCGCGAGATGAACGCCGCCTTGGCCGTAGCGAGCTTCTTCAGCGCCTCGACCACGTCCTTGCCCCGCACACCGGCTGAGTCGGACTTCGGGCCGACGAGGACGAAGTCGTTGTACATCACGGCCCGGCGCTCGATGCCGAAGCCGTCGGCGACGAATTTCTGCTCGGCCACCTGGTCGTGCACGAACAGCACATCGGCATCGCCGCGCCGGCCCATGTCGAGCGCCTGGCCGGTGCCCTGCGCCACCACCTTGACATCGATGCCGCTGGCCTTCTTGAACAGCGGCAGCAGGTGGGCGAACAGGCCCGACTGCTCGGTGCTGGTGGTCGAGGCCATGACGATGGACTTGTCCTGCGCCGCCGCCTGCAGCGGCAGCAGCACGGCCACGGCGGCGCCCGCCGCCAGCAAGGCACGCCGCATACGCGCGGCCAATCGGTTCACCATGTCAACTCTCCTTTCAGGAACTGCTGGGCACGGCCTTGCAGCCGGCCGTTGAAGAATTCGTCGACTGGAAGATCCGCATGGATCTCGCCGTCCTCCAGATATACCAAGCGCGTGGCCAGGCGCTTGGCCTGGCCCAGGTTGTGCGTGCTCATGACCAGGGTCATGCCCTCGGCGGCGAAGCCGGCGAGCAACGCCTCGACCTCGCGCTTGGCCGACGGGTCGAGGCTGGAAGTGGGCTCGTCCAGGAACAGCAGCTGCGGCTTCACCGCCCAGGCCCGTGCCAGCGCCAGCCGCTGCTGCTGCCCGCCGGACAGCGCGCGCGCCGGGCGCCGCTCCAGCCCCTGCAGGCCGACGCGGCGCAGCGCCGCTGCGCAGCACTCGGCCCAGGCCGCGCGGGGCACGCCTCCCAGCCACAGCGCCAGGCGCAGGTTGTTCAGCACCGACAGGCGCATCAGGAACGGACGCTGGAACACCATCGCCTGGCGCAGCGCATCGCCGGCCTGCTCGCGCCGGCCGCGGTGCGCCAGCAGACCATGCAGCACGCGCAGCAGCGTGGTCTTGCCGGAGCCGTTGGAGCCGAGCAGCACCACGAACTCGCCCGGCCCGATGCGCAGGCTCGCGCCGTGCAGCGCGCGCACCGCACCGAAATGCACCGACACGTCATGCAGCTCCACGAGGATCATCTGGCCCCCGCCAGCGCCGAACCGTGGCCGCGCTGCACCAGGCCGAGCAGCGCGTTCACCAGCGCGACCACCGCCAACAGCACCAGGCCCAGCGCCATCGCCAGCGGCAGGTCGCCCTTGCTGGTTTCCAGCGCGATGGC
>JAGTRL010000347.1 GCA_018261815.1 Pseudomonadota bacterium | reverse complement strand
CCCAGTTGCCCAGCACCGAATGCAACTGGTCCAGCAGCCAGAACAGCGGCTTGGCGAGGATGGTGAACCAGCCATAGTCCTTGACCAGGTCCAGGCCCGGGGCCAATGCGGCCAGCTTGTTTTCTTCCTGCGGACCGGCGAACAGCGTCGATTGCAGCACCTTGCTGCTGCCCGCTGCCACCTCGCCCAGCGGCACCACCATTGAGATCGAGTAGAGGTTGTCCGACACCTTGGTCGCGCGGAACTCACGCGGCTCGTTGCCGGCCAGCAGCCAGGCCGAGGCGAAGTAGTGCTGCACCATCGACACCCAGCCGTTGTCGGCGCTCTTCGGGTGGTCGGCCTTGCCCTTCTCGATGTCGGAGAAATCCACCTTCTGGAACTTGCCGGCGTCGGTGTACAGCGCCGGGCCGGTGAAGGTGAAATAGAACGACGACTCGCCCTCGGGCGGGTTGCCGTCGCGCGCCAGTTGCAGGTACAGCTGCGGCGTCACCGGCTTGCCGCTGTCGTTGATGAACTCGTGCTTGACGCCGATGGTGTAGTCGCCGCGCTTGAGCGTGTAGGTCTTCACCAGCCGCAGGCCGTCGACGGCCTGCGATTCGAAGCGGATCTGCAGTTCGTTGCTGCCGTCCTTGAGCGTGCGCTCGCTCACCATCGGCGTCATCTGCGTCAAGTGGTTGGGCAGCGTGACACCGGGCTGCGCGGTGATCAGTCCGGTCTGCGCCAGGTAGACACGTTTGGCGTTCTGCTCGAACAGCACCACGTTCGGTAGTTCAGGGCGGGCCGTGTTCGACGAGAACAGTTCGACGAAAGGCTCGTACCACTTGCGGTGCAGCGAATCCTTGTAGCCCAGCAGTTCCAGGCGCACCAGCGTGCCACCCTGGCTGTCGAAGGTGGCCTTGACCACGTCGGTGGTCAGCGTGATCTTCTCGGTGCCAGGTGCCGCCGCGGTGGGTGCGGGCAGGGTCGCCGCGGCGGCCGATGCCGCCGCCGGCGCCGCCCCGGGCACCACTGCCGCGCTGGGCGCAGGCACGCCGACCACCGGCGCCGTGGCCGCTGCGGGGGGGCTTCCGGGCGCGGTGGCTGCCGGCCGTGGCGTGCCGCCGAACATCGACGGCTGGCCGGTGTGCACCGTCCACTTGTCCCACAGCAGCACCAACGACATGGTGAAGACCACCCAGAGCAGGGTGCGGCGCATATCCGTCATGTGAGCTTCTTCTTGTCGAGGGTGGGTTCGCGCTCGCCGAGACCGAGGCGCGTGAACAGTCGGGGTGCGTGCGCAGGCACCGGGTCACAGCCGCCGTCGCACCAGGGGTGGCAGCGCAGCACGCGCCCGACGGTCAGCGCGGTGCCGACCACGGCGCCGTGCTGCTCCAGCGCCTGCAGCGCATAGGCCGAGCAGGTGGGCTCGAAACGACACGCATTGCCCAACCAGGGCTTGAGCAGCAGGCGGTAGCCCTGGACCAGGAGCATCAGCAGGCGCTGCGGCAGGCGGGTCATGAGCAGGCGCGTTCGAAAAGGCGTTCGAGTTCGGCCGCTGCGGCGCAACGCAGCGCCACCGAATCGGCCGAGACGAAGGCCGTCTTGTTGAATGGCTGGCGCAGACGCACCAGCCACAGCCCGGGTCGAAGCCGCGCCACATGCTTCTCCATGACCGTTCGCACCTGGCGGCGCAGCATGTTGCGCGTGACCGACCGTGCGGCATGCCGCTTCGGGATGACGTTGCCCAGCCAGTGGCCGGAAGGCAGCTTATCCACAGGCAGTGTCAGATTCGGTGCATCACCTGTGGATAAGGTGTCAACTTCGGGCCGACCGGCATCGCCCGGACGCGCATGCAGGTAGTGGACCGCGAAATGGGCACTCCGCGAACAAGGCGGCACGGCGAGCACGCGTTCGAAATCAGACTTGCGCAGCAGGCGACCGATCATGCGCCGGCGCCGGGGCCGCCGTATTACAGGCCGAGACGCTTGCGGCCCTTGGCCCGGCGCGCGCTGATCACTGCGCGGCCGGCGCGCGTCTTCATGCGCACCAAGAAGCCGTGCGTGCGGGCGCGGCGGACTTTGGAAGGCTGGTAAGTGCGTTTCATGTTCGTTCCTGATTGAGCCCTGCACCGTGGCATGCAGCCATCGTGGTCGGGCGTTGAATTTTCGGGTGGATCTGCTTACGGGCGGCGACTGTGCCCCCTGTGCCGATTGGATCCCGATCCCGATCGCCGGACGCCAATCGGGATCACTGAGGGCTTCGAACCCGCTGGCCATCGGCCCCGACCCCGCCGGCCCGTCCCGACCACCCGTTGGTCCGGCAACACAGGCCCACCAGCCATGCAGCGCTTCGGGAAACCCACTATTACAGCAAAAAAGGCCTTTCCGGTCAAACACTTGCACCGAGGCGGCGTGCTCTGGCGGGCTATTGACGCAGCTCGAGAAACTGTGGATAACCGCGACTCTGCGTTGCCGCAGCGCCTACAATTCGAAGCCCAAAGAGACAAGTTTTCCACAATGACCCCAGACTTGTGGCAGCGCGCCTGCGACCGGCTTGCCGAGCAGCTGCCCGAACACCAATTCAACACCTGGATCCGCCCGCTGCCACCCGCCGTGTTGCAGCACGACGCCGGCGAAGCGGCCGTGGTCAGCGTGCGCGTACCCAACCGGTTCAAACTCGACTGGATCCGTGCGCAGTACGCCGGGCTGATCGAGTCGGTGCTCAGCGAACTGGCCACCGAGCCGGTGCGCCTGGAACTGAGCCTGGCCGCACGCGAGGCCCCGGCGCGGCAGCCCGCCGTGGCGCTGGAACACCGGCATGCCAACGGCTCCGGCCATGCCGTGGCGGCACTGGACCTGCCGGCGCCCCAGGGCAATGGCCGCGCACGGCCCATCGATCTGGTCGAGCGCCCCCTGCCCGCGGCACCGGCTGCATCGCGCCACAAGCTGAACTCTGCGCTGACCTTCGACACACTGGTGCCGGGCCGCGCCAACCAGATGGCGCGCACCGCCGCGCTGCACGTGGCCGGCGCGCCGGGGCAGATGTACAACCCGCTGTTCATCTATGGTGGCGTCGGTCTGGGCAAGACGCACCTGGTGCATGCCGTGGGCAACGCGCTGCTCAAGGACAACCCCGACGCCCGGGTGCTGTACCTGCATGCCGAGCAGTTCATCAGCGACGTGGTCAAGAACTACCAGCGCAAGACCTTCGATGAGCTCAAGGCCAAGTACCACAACCTCGACCTGCTGTTGATCGACGACGTGCAGTTCTTCGCCGGCAAGGAGCGCACGCAGGAGGAGTTCTTCAACGCCTTCGAGGCGCTGCTGGCCAAGCGCGCACACATCATCATGACCAGCGACACCTACCCCAAGGGGCTGGCCGACATCGACGAGCGGCTGACCAGCCGCTTCGACGCCGGGCTGACGGTGGCCATCGAGCCGCCCGAGCTGGAAATGCGCGTCGCCATCCTTATCCGCAAGGCCGAGGCCGAAGGCGCCGCCATGCCCGAGGAGGTGGCCTTCTTCGTGGCCAAGAACGTGCGCGCCAACGTGCGGGAGCTCGAAGGCGCGCTGCGCAAGGTGCTGGCCTACAGCCGCTTCAGCCAGAAGGACATCAATATCGGCCTGGCGCGCGAGGCGCTGAAGGACCTGCTGTCGATCCAGAACCGCCAGGTGTCGGTGGAGAACATCCAGAAGACGGTGGCCGACTTCTACAAGATCAAGATCGCCGACATGTACAGCAA
>JAGTRL010000346.1 GCA_018261815.1 Pseudomonadota bacterium | reverse complement strand
CATCGAACACCGGCGATATGTCGCCGGGCGAGGCGTTGATGACCTGCAGCACCTCGGTGCTGGCGGTCTGGCGCTCCAGCGCCTCCTTGGTCTCGTTGAACAGCCGCGCGTTCTGGATGGCGATCACCGCCTGGTCGGCGAAGGTCTTGATCAGCGCGCGCTCCCTTTCGCCGAAGGGGCCGAGCCGTGAGCTCAACATCGCGATCGATCCGATGCCCTTGCCTTCCCACATCAGCGGCGCGAACAGTGCGGCGAAGTTGAAGCCGATGATCTTCGCGAAGCGCTGCAGCCCAGGCACGTCCGTCGCGTTGTGCATGTCGGGAATGTCGGCCAGCCCGGTGCGGATGGCCAGCTCGGTCGCGGTGCCTGCCAGCGGCGACGGAAAGGCCTGCGCGATGGCCTGCTCGCGCTGCCTGGCCGCTTCCGGCGAGAACGGCCCCGACGCATCACCCACGAAGCGGATGCCGGCCACATGCAACATGTCCTGCGCATCCGTTTGCAGGATCATCAGCGCCAGGGCGTCCGGGAACAACTGCGCGGCGCTGTCGATGATCTTGTTGAACACCGGTTGGGCGTCATCCACCGACGCCGCGATGACGTTGAGCACCTCGCTCGTTGCCGTCTGGTGTTCCAGCGCCTCCTGCGTCTCGCGGAACAGGCGCACATTCTCGATGGCGATCACCGCCTGGCGCGCGAAGGTCTGCAGCAGCGCCACCGCGCTGTCGGCAAAGCGCCCCGGCTCGCGCCGCGCCACGCCGATGGTGCCGATCGAACGCCCCTGGAGCAGCAGCGGCACCGACAGGATGCTGCGGAAACCCGAGCGTTGCGCCACCTCGGCGCTGGGATAGCCCGGCTCAGCGAGCACGTCGGCGATCTGGATCGGCTGCTGCTCGACGATCGCGCGGCGGATGTTCGGCGGCGCTGCACCGACGGCCATCGGGAAGACGCCGCGCATGGCGTCCTCGGCCTGCGTGGACAGGGCGCGCACGCCAGCCAGGTGCACGATATCGCCGTCCAGCCGCGTGGTCGCGCCCACGTCGGCCTTGCACAGCGTGCGGGCGCGCTCGGCGATGGCCTGGAACACCGGCTGCACGTCGGTGGGCGATTCGCTGATCACGGCCAGGATCTCGGCCGTCGCGGTCTGCCGTTCCAGCGCCTCCTGCGTCTCGTTGAACAGCCGCGTGTTCTCGATCGCGATCACCGCCTGGTCGCGGAACGACTCGGCCAGCGCGATGTCCTTCGGGCTGAACTCGCGCGGCTTGTTGCGGCCGAATACCAGCACACCCAGGCACTCGTCGCCTCGCATCAGGGGAAGAAACAAGGCCGAGCGCATGCCGAACCGGTCGTGGACGTCCTGCTCCAGCGGTGGCAACGAGAGTGCGGACCAGTCCGGCAGGTGCAGTAAGGATTTCGACAGGATCGCCCGCGACGGAAAATTGTGGTCGGCATCGACGGGCATGCTCGGTGCCACCAGTGGCGCAATGCGGCCGCCCGAATTAGCGCCCGCCACGGGTGTGACCATGTTGCCGTCGGTTCGCAACACGTACGCGCTGTCGCTGACGAGCAGACGCACCGCCGCCTCGACGATGGCCTCGAACACCGGCTGCACGTCGGTGGGCGAGCTGCTGATGACACGCAGGATGTCCGCGCTGACGGTCTGGTGCGCCAGCGCCTCCTGCGTCTCGTTGAACAGCCGCACGTTCTGGATCGCGATCACCGCCTGGTCGGCAAAGGCCTGCAGCAGGCCGACCCATTTGTCAGGGATCTCGCCGGCCTCGAGCCGGGTGACGACGATGGCGCCGATCGCCTCGCCGCCCTGCAGCATCGGTACGGCCAGCAGGCTGCGATACTGGACCCGGTTGAGCTGGTAGGCCGGATCGAGCAGGATGTCGGCGATCTTCACCGGCGCCTTGCTCAGGATGCACCGGCCGCTGCTGCTGCTGAGGTCCAGCTTGCGCGGGAACGACTGGCGCAGGACGGCTTCGGCCTCGGGCGAGGTGCCGTGGTAGCCCACCATGTGCAGCATGTCGCCTTCGAGGCGGGTCGTGGCGCCGATATGCCCGCCGCACAGCACGCGCGCCCGCTCGGCGATCGCGTCGAACACCGGCGTCACGTCGGTGGGCGTGCCGCTGATGATGCGCAGGATGTCGGCGGTGGCCGTCTGTCGCTCCAGCGCCTCGTTCGTCTCGCGGAACATCTTCGCGTTCTGGATCGCGATCGCCGCCTGGCCCGCGAAGGATTCGACCAGCGCGATCTCGCGTTCGGTGAACCGGGTCCATTGGCGTTGCGCGAAGGTGCGCACGATGAAGAACGCGCCGACCGCACGCTCTTGCACGAGCATCGGCGCGACCACCACCGCGTAGTTGCCGATCACGCCGGCCATGCGCTCCACTGGCCGCGGCACGTCCGCGCCATGCAAGGCGTCCGGGTAGTGCATCACCCGGCGCCGCTGCACGGCCTCGCCGACGATCGTGCGCTGCAGCGGCTGCGGCACGTAGTTCTCGGCCGTCTTCAGCCCGCCGTCGCCGCGCACGGCGCCGATGTGCACCATGCCGGCGTCGTCCACCAGCAGCAGGCTCAGGTCACTGCAGGCGATGACGCGCTGGCAGCTGTCGAGGATCTTGTCGAACACCGGCCGGGTATCGGCCACCGAGCTGCTGACGACCTGCAGTACCTCGGCGCTGGCGGTCTGCCGCTCCAGCGCCTGCTGCGTTTCGTTGAACAGCCGCACGTTTTCGATGGCGATCAACGCCTGGTCGCGGAACGACTCGGCCAGCGCGATGGCCTTGGGGTTGAAGGCATTGGCTTTTCTGCTGCCCAGCACCAGCACGCCCACACACTCGTCGCCGCGAACCAGCGGCAGGTACAGCGCCGAGTTCAGGCCCAGCTGTTGGTGCCGCACCTGCTCGTGCGGCGGGAGTTCCACCGCCGACCAGTCGCTGACGTGCAGCAGGGTCTTGCTGCGGATCGCCCGCGACGGGAAGTTGGCATCCGGGTCCACCGGCATGACCTGCGCGCCCGGCACCGGCGCCAGCCCGGCTGGCGTGGCCATGGCCTGGGGCGAGTAGCTGTCGCCGCTGACGGTTTGCACCAGCGCCAGGTCGCAGCCCAGGTGTTTGACGGCTGTGCCGACGATGGCCTCGAACACCGGCTGCACGTCGGTGGGCGAGCTGCTGATGACGCGCAGGATGTCGGCGCTGGCGGTCTGGTGGGCCAGCGCCTCCTGCGTCTCGTTGAACAGCCGCGCGTTCTGGATCGCGATCACCGCCTGGTCGGCGAAGGCCGACAACAATGCCATCTGCGGCTCGGTCAAGGCGCCCGGCTCGGGCGACGACATCGAAATCACACCGATCGCCACGCCGTCCTGCATCAGCGGCGCCGAGGCGATCGAGCGGAACGACAGCTCGCGTGCCTGTGATGCGAAGAAGGTGCCGTCGGTGTCCGGGGCGCGGTTGTCCGCAACCTGCAAAGTTCGGCCATCGAGTACGGCCCGACCCACAAGGCTGTGCCGGTCAATCGGCATCAGCTCGGGCCCGTGGAACTCCTCCGCCGTCAGCTCGTAGCTGCGCGCGCGGCGCCGCAGGCCCTCGGGCTCGACCGTGCGAAGCGCCGTCTTGCGCCCGAACAGTCGCGCCGCACTGCGCACGATGGCGTCGAACACCGGCTGCGCGTCGGCCACCGAGCTGCTGATGACCTGCAGCACCTCGGCTGTGGCCGTCTGCCGCTGCA
>JAGTRL010000345.1 GCA_018261815.1 Pseudomonadota bacterium | reverse complement strand
ATCGCGCCGCTGAACGACAAGGTCAGCGTGCGCTTCGACGGCAGCGACGCGCGCCGGCCTTCGTTCCAGATCAGCCGCGCCGGCGCTGACATGGGCGTGCGCTTCGCGGCCGTGCCGATGGGTCACGAGTTCACCTCGTTGGTGCTGGCGCTGCTGCAAGCCGGCGGCCACCCGCCCAAGGTGGAAGCGGACGTGATCGAGCAGATCCAGTCGCTCGACGCCGATCTGGTGTTCGAGACCTGGATGAGCCTGACCTGCCACAACTGCCCGGACGTGGTGCAGGCGCTGAACCTGATGGCGGTGCTGAACCCGCGCATCCGCCACGTGGCCATCGACGGCGGCTTGTTCCAGGCCGAGGTCGAGCAACGCCAGATCATGGCCGTGCCCACGGTGTTCCTGAATGGCCAACCCTTCGGCTCGGGCCGCATGGAGCTGGCCGAGATCCTGGCCAAGGTGGACACCGGCGCGGCGTCCCGTGATGCGGCGCGCCTGGCCAAGGCCGCGCCCTACGAGGTGCTGATCGTCGGCGGCGGCCCGGCCGGTGCCGCGGCGGCGGTGTATGCGGCGCGCAAGGGCATCCGCACCGGCGTGGTGGCCGAGCGATTCGGTGGCCAGACGCTGGACACGCTGGGCATCGAGAACTACATCTCCGTGCTCGAAACCGACGGCCCGAAGTTCGCCGCCGCTCTTGAGGCCCATGTGCGCGCCTACGACGTGGACATCATGAACGGCCAGCGCGTCGAGGCGCTGGTGCCCGCCGCGCAGCCGGGCGGCATGACGGGCGTGAAGCTGGCCAACGGTGCCACGCTGCAGGCCCGCTCGGTGATCCTGTCCACCGGCGCGCGCTGGAAGAACGTCAACGTGCCCGGCGAAGCGGAATACCGCACCAAGGGCGTGGCCTACTGCCCGCACTGCGACGGCCCGCTGTTCAAGGGCAAGAAGGTGGCGGTCATCGGCGGCGGCAACTCCGGCGTCGAGGCAGCCATCGACCTGGCCGGCGTGGTGGCGCATGTGACGCTGATCGAGTTCATGGACCAGCTCAAGGCCGACGCCGTGCTGGTCAAGAAGCTGCTGAGCCTGCCCAACGTCACCGTGCACACCAATGCCCAGACGCTGGAGATCACCGGCGACGGCCACAAGGTCAACGGCCTGCGCTTCAAGGAGCGCACGACGGGCGCCGAGCAGCATGTGGAACTGGCCGGCGTGTTCGTGCAGATCGGCCTGGTGCCGAACACCGAGTTCCTGAAGGGCACGGTCGAGCTCAGCCGTTATGGCGAGATCCTCGTCGACGCGCGCGGCGCGACCAACCTGCCGGGCGTGTTCGCCGCGGGGGATGCGACCACGGTGCCCTTCAAGCAGATCGTCATCGCCGCCGGCGACGGCGCCAAGGCGGCTCTGGCGGCCTTCGACTACCTGATCCGCACGCCCGCCGCCTGAGGCACAGGCTGCTGCGATTGGCGCGAACGCCGCCAACCGTCCGCCGAATACAGCGCCAGGCCGGCCCAGATAAAGCCGAAGCCGACCAGGCGCGTGCGGTCGAAGGGCTCGTGGAACACCCACACGCCCAGAGCGAGTTGGATGGTGGGTGACAAGTACTGCAGCAGGCCCACAGTGGCCAGCGGCAGGCGGCGGGCGCTGGCGGCAAACAGCAGCAGCGGCAGCGCGGTCAGCGGTCCACCGATGATCAGCCAGGCGGCGAGTGCCGGGTCGCCCTGGGCCATGGCACCGCGGCCGCTGAAGCTCCACCAGGCCAGGGCCGGCAGCACCAACGGCGCGAGCAGCAGTGTTTCCAGCGCCAGCCCTTCCAGCGCGCCCAGCGACGCCGTCTTGCGCATCAGGCCATACAGGCCGAAGCTGACCGCGAGCATCAGTGCAATCCAGGGCAGCCGGCCGGCGAGCAGCGTCAACCACAGCACGCCGACGGCCGCCAGCGCCACTGCGCACCATTGCGCCTTGTTCAGCCGCTCGTGCAGCACCAGCACGCCGAGCAGTACGCTGACGATCGGGTTGATGAAGTAGCCCAGGCTGGCCTCCACCACCTGGCCGCTCTGTACCGCATACACGTACAGCAACCAGTTGACCGCCAGCAGCAGTGCGCTCAGGGCGAAGGAACCGAGCCGGCGCGGTTGCGCGGCCAGCTCGCGCAGCCAGCCGAAGCGGCGCAGCGCGGCCAGCAGGCCCATGACGAACAACAGCGACCAGGCCGAGCGGTGCAGCACCACCTCCAGCGGCGGCACCGCGGCGATGTGCCGGAAGTACAGCGGGAACAGCCCCCACATGACGAAGGCGAGTGTGGCGTAGGCGATGCCGGCATTCATGGAGTCGGCGATTGTCGCCGCCGCGCCGGGGACGATCAGCCCGGCGCGGCATCCGCGTCGATGTGCACGAGCTTGTGCAGCAGCTCGGCCAGCATCGCTCGCTCGCCCGCCGACAGCGGTGCCAGCAGGCCGGCTTCCATCGTCTGCGACACGCGCTGCACGCGCCGGGCCAGCTCGGCGCCTTTGTCGGTCAGGCGCAGATTCATCGCCCGGCCGTCGGTGGGGCTGCGCTCGCGCTGCATCAGCGCGCGCTCGACCAGCCTGTCCACCAACACGGTCACGTTCGACGGCGGCAGTCCCAGCGTCTGCGCCAGCTGCTTGGGCGTGGCGCTGCCATTGCCCAGCAGCAGGACCAGGATCGTGAACTCCACTGGCCGCAGCTTGAAGGGCGTGCCGATGTGGCGCTGGAAGACCCGACGCGAGGCCACCTCGGCCAGCGTCAGCCGGTAGCCCATCAGGTGCTGCACCGCGCTCTGGTCGAGCGCGGCGCCAGGCCGGGCTTCAGGCGCCTTGGTCACGGCGTCTCGCGCCGCGGCAGGATGACCTCGGCGTCGGGCACCTCGGCATACAGGCGCTCGACCAGGTCGGCACGGTGCTGCAGCACCGCGCGCTGGTTGATCGAGCCTTTGTCGGTGACCTCGCCGCGGTCGATGTGCGGCGGCTCCTCCAGCAGCAGCGCGCGCGCCACGCGGTTGGCGCTGCCGGTGCCCTCGGCCCACAGCCGGTCGACCAGCGCCTGGTAAAAGGCGCGCACCTCGGGGTGGGCCAGCACCATCGCTGCGCCGGCGTCGGCCGGCAGACCGAAGCGCTTCTTCGCATCGTCCAGCCGCGGGAAGATCAGCGCCCCGATGTCATCGCGGTTCAGGCCGGCGATGACCACGTCCTGCACCAGCGGGTCGCCAGCGAGCACGATCTTCATGCGCAAGGGGCCGACGTTGACGAAGGTGCCGGTGGACAGCTTGAAGTCCTCGGCAATGCGGCCGTCGAAGCGCAGGCCGCGCTGCGGGTTCGCCTCGTCGACATAGAGCACGGCGTCGCCGGTGCGGTAGTAGCCCTGCTCGTCGAAGGCGGCGGCGGTCTCGGTGGGCGCGCGCCAGTAGCCCGGCATCACGTTCGGGCCCTTGAAGCGGATCTCCAGCTTGCCGTCCACCGGCACCAGCTTGACGGCCACGCCCGGTGCCGGCAGGCCGATGTGGCCGCTCTTCACGTCGCTGCCGAGCGCGAAGGTGCAGGACGGCGCGGTCTCGGTCATGCCCAGGCCGGTGAAGATGCAGATGCGCTGGCCGATGGCGGCCTCGGCATGGCGGTCCAGGTGGTCCCACACCGCCTGGCTCAGGCCCGCGCCAGCGAACATGAAGGCCTTGACGCGCGAGAACAGCTGGTCGCGCAAGGCGGTGTCGCCATCCATCGCGCGGGCGATTTCCTCGAA